>DASTUX010000153.1:0-10003 GCA_035759395.1 Nocardioides sp. | reverse complement strand
CGCGCGCCGCCCGAGGTCGACCTGGGCGATCGCGTCGATCCCCAGGATGTCGGCCGTGTCGGCCAGCGCGGCGAGCTCGACGGCGTACCCGGTCGGCACGTGCAGCCGCTCGAAGAGCGAGCGCCGGATCGCCCACTCGCCCGCGAGGGGCTGGACCAGCCCGGAGAGCTCGGGGAAGTCGAGCGCGATCAGGGGGCGGGCGACGAGCTCGGTCACCCGGCCGCCTTCGTAGGCCGCCACGTCGTCGCCGTTGACCATCGGCCGCTCGTAGAAGCCCTTCACGAGCGCGACATCGGGCCGCGTCAGCAGTGGTCCGAGCAGGCCGGGCACGAAGTGGGTGTCCCAGTCGACGAGGTCGGCGTCCATGAAGACCAGCACCTCGCCGGTGGTGACGAAGAGCGACTTCCACATCGCCTCGCCCTTGCCGGGCACCGAGCCGAGGTCGGGGCGGATCTCCGAGGAGCGGTGCACGACGGCGCCGGCGTCGGTCGCGACGTCGTACGTGTCGTCGGTCGAGTCGGAGTCGATCACGACGATCTCGTCGAGCAGGTCGACGGTGTCCATCAGCGCGGAGCGCACCCGGGTGACGACGTCGCCGACGGTGGCGGCCTCGTTGCGGGCGGGTACGACGAGGCTGACGCGGGTCTCGCCGCGCGCGGCGACCAGGTCGGCGAGCGTCCAGTCGTCCCAGTGGTGGGTGTTGGTCTCGGTCCAGCTCATCCGAGGTGGCCCCGCACCGACACGTGGCCCGAGAGCAGGTTGCGCGCGATCGTGCGGCGCTGGATCTCGTCGGTGCCCTCGTAGATGCGCAGCACCCGGAGCTCGCGGTACCACCGCTCGACCGGCAGCTCGCGGGTGTAACCCATCCCGCCGTGCATCTGCAGCACCCGGTCGACGATCTCGTTGGCCTTCACGCCGCCGTAGAGCTTGGCGATCGACTGCGACTGGCGCGAGTCGACGCCGTTGTCGACCTGCCAGGCGGCGGTCAGCACCAGCCAGCGCAGCGCCTCGATCTCGACGGCGGAGTCGGCGACCATCCACTGGATCGCCTGCCGGTCGGCGATCGGCTCCCCGAAGGTGACCCGGTTGCGGGCGTGCTCCATGCCCATCTCGACCAGTCGCTCGCAGGCGCCGAGCGCCCGCGCGGGCAGCAGGTAGCGGCCCTTGCCGATCCAGCGCATCGCGAGCTCGAAGCCGCGCCCCTCCTCGCCGAGGATCGCCGAGTGCGGCACCCGCACGCTGTCGAAGCTCAGCGACGCCGGGCCCCACTCGCCCATCGTCGGGATCGGCGCGGACGTCCAGCCGGCCTCGCGGTCGACGAGGAAACAGGTGACCCCGCCGTTGGCGCCGAGCTCCTTGTTGGTGACCGCGAAGACCATGCAGAAGTCGGCGACGTCGCCGCCGGTGATGAAGGTCTTCTCGCCGTTGATCACCCACTCGTCGCCGTCGCGTACGGCGGAGGTACGGATGTTGCGGGCGTCGGAGCCGGCTCCTGGCTCGGTGATCGCGAAGCAGCTGATCTTCTCGCCGCTGATCGTCGGGAGCAGGTACGCCGCCTGCTGCTCCTCGTTGGCGTGGAACAGGATGTTGTCGGCGTCGCCGCCGAACTTGAACTGCACGAACGAGCGGCCCAGCTCGATCTCGATCAGCGCGTTCATCACCGCACCGAGCCCCATGCCGCCGTACTCCTCGGGCGTCTGGATGCCGAAGAACCCCGACTCCTTCGCCTTGCCCTGCAGGGCCCGGAGCTCCTCGAGGGTCAGGCCGCGCTCGTGGCGGCGCTCCCGCTCGAGGACGGTCTGCTCGAGCGGCATGATCTCGCGGGTGACGAACGTGCGCACCCAGTCGCGGATCTCGCGCTCCTCGTCGCTGAGGCTCAGGTCCATGGCGCCGAGCCTAGCCAGCACCCACCCGGCGCAGATCACGGACCGAGGGTGAGGCGAGCGCGGCCAGGGCGATCGCGGCGTAGGCGATGCCGCTGATGACCAGCACGTCGCGGTAGCCGAAGGCCGCACCGAGCGGGCCGTAGGCGAGCTGCCCGATGGGTACGGCGACGAGCGAGCCGAGGGCGTCGTACGAGAAGGCGCGCGAGAGCATCCGCTCCTCGATGTGCTCCTGCATCGCCAGGGTCCAGCCGAGGTTGAACAGCTCGATGCCCGCGCCCGCGACGAAGGCCGCGATGACGAGCGGCAGCAGCTGCGGGGAGGCGCCGAGCAGGAGGAGAGGCAGGCCGACGGTCGCGATCGCGATCATCCCGACCAGGAGCGGCCGCTCCAGCCGGCGGCGCAGCATCACCGCGGTCATCGCCAGCAGCCCGATCGACTCGGCGGAGAGCACGTAGCCCCAGCCCTGCTCGCCGATGGTGGCCTTCGCGAGCGGCGGGCCGAGGGTCATCCAGGCCCCGGAGTGGATCGCGTTCATGAACGCGAACGCCAGGACCACGACCCACAGCCAGGTGGTGCCCGCGAAGAGCGACCAGCCCTCACGCAGCTCCTGCAGCGTGGACGGGGCCACCCCGTTCTGCTCGCGGGCCGGGATCCGGACCTTGACGAGCAGCGCCGCGGAGACCAGCCAGGTCAGCGAGTCGATCGCCAGCGCCCACCCGCCTCCCGCGCCGACCACCAGCCACGCCGCGACGGTCGGGCCCAGGATGCGCAGTGCGCCGCGGACGACCGACTGCAGGACGTTGGCCTGCTGCAGCATCTCCCGCGGGACCAGCTGCGGCGTGAGCGCCGCGAACGCCGGCCAGGTCAGCGCGAGCACCGTGCCGTTGGCCGCCTCGAGGACGACCAGCATCCACAGCTCGGCCGTGTCGGTGATGACCAGCGCTGCCACCGCGCCCTGGGTCGCCGCGAGCGCTGTCGACCCGACGCGCAACACGAGCACGCGGGGCAGTCGGTCGGCGATGACGCCGCCGAACAGCAGGAACAGCACCATCGGGATCGCGCTCGAGGCGAGCACGATGCCCAGCGCGCTGGGCGAGTCGGTGACCTCGAGGACGGCGAACGCGAGCGCGACCGGCGCCATGGTGCTGCCGACCATGTTCACGGCGTTGGCGATGAAGTACCACCGGAAGTTGGACTCCCGCAGCGGCGCGAAGGACTCCTGCCGCACCCCCGAGTCCATGGCGTCAACCTATCGGCGACGCCGACAACGGCGCGACCGGTTATCGCTGGTTGAGGAAGGCGCGCAGCGCCTGTCTCGAAACCCGATCAGCCGTGCAGCAACCTACGGATCCGCGCATTCAGGTCGTCCACCGCCGCGGCCGCGCCGGGACTGAACGTCCCCATGTCCAGGAAGCCGTGGATCATCCCGTCGTACGTCGTCACCTCGACGGGGACGCCGGCCCCGGCGAGACGGGCGGCGTACGCCGTGCCCTCGTCGCGCAGCGGGTCGAGCTCGGCCGTCACGAGCAGGGCTGGGGCGAGCCCGTCGAGCTTGCCGCGCAGGGGCGAGAGCCGCGGGTCGTTCTCGTCCAGGTCACCCACCCCGGCGACGTAGTGCCCGAAGAACCACTCCATCGTGGCCTGCTCGAGGAAGTAACCCTCGGCGTTCTCGGTGCGCGACGCGTGCTCGCCGAACGGGTCGGTCGCCGGGTAGATCAGCACCTGCGCCGACACCAGGTCGGGCAGCTCCTGGGCGCACACGGTCGCGAGGTTCGCGCCTGCGCTGTCACCGCCGACGGCAACCGTCCCCTCGCCGAGGTTCTCCGCCGCCCAGACCACTGCGGCGAGCGCGTCCTCGAGCCCCGCGGGGTAGGGATGCTCGGGGGCGAGCCGGTAGTCGACCGACAGCACGGACACCGCAGCGTCCCGGCAGATCCGCCGGCAGGCCTGGTCGTGGGTGTCGAGGTCGCCGATGACGAAGCCGCCGCCGTGGAAGTAGACGAGCGTCGGCCCGCCCTCCCCGTCCGGCCGGTAGAGCCGCGCCGGTCGCCCGGCAACCGTGAGCTCCTCGACGGACCCGACGGGCACGACGTCCTGCGGCTTGACCATGTCGCAGCTCATCGCCCGGTACCCCCGGCGGGCCACCTCCGGCGTTCCCTCGTGCATGGGCGGATAGCCCGCGGAGGCGATGAACTCGAGCATGGCAGCCAGCTGGGCGTCGAGAGGCATGCGCGCCAACGTACCCCGCTGGTCGAGGGGCAAGGGAGGGTCACCGAAGCGCGGGCAGCACCTTCTCGCCGTACGCCGCGAGCATGGCCTTGTAGTGCGGGCCCATGTTGGCGACGTAGATCTCGTCGTAGCCCGCCTCGACGTACGGCGCGAACGCCGCGACGTGCCGATCGACGTCGGGACCGCAGACGACCGAGTCGCGGGTCATCTCGCGGGTGACCAGCTGCGAAGCCTGCTCGAAGTGCTTCGGCGAGGGCAGCACCTGGGCCAGCTCGCCCGGGACGCCGGCGTTGGCCCAGAGCCGGTGGGCGTGGTCGACGCCCTCGTCCTCGGTGTCGGCCCAGCCGACCTTGAAGCCAGCCTGGGCGGGCTTGCCGGCACCTCCGGCGTCACGAAAGCGCTGCACCAGGTCGGCATCGGGCTTGGTCGACATGTAGCCGTCCCCGATCCGTCCGGCGAGGTCCGTCGCGTACGGGCCGAAGCCCGACACGTACACCGGCGGCGGCGCGTCCGGCAGCGTGTAGATCCGTGCCGAGTCCACGGTGTAGTGGGTCCCACGGTGGTTGATCGTCTCGCCGGTCCACAGCTTGCGCATGACCTCGACGGCCTCCTCCAGCATCTCCAGCCGGACCTCGGCGGTGGGCCAGGCTGTGCCGAGGATGTGCTCGTTGAGGGCCTCCCCCGAGCCGACGCCCAGGACGAACCTGCCGCCGAGCATGACCGCACTGGTCGCCGCGGCCTGGGCGATCACCGCCGGGTGGGTGCGGACCGTGGGGCAGGTGACCGCCGTGGTCACCGGCAGGCGGCAGACCTGCGAGATGGCACCGATGACCGACCAGACGAACGGGCTCTGGCCCTGCTCGTCGTTCCACGGATGGAAGTGGTCGCTGATCCACAACGCGTCGAACCCTGCCCGCTCGGCCAGCACGGCCTGCTCGACCAGCTGGTCGGGCGTGTACTCCTCGCACGACAGGAAGTAGCCGATCCTCATCTTTCCTCCCGATCCGGTGATGTCCGCTCCTTCAGTCGTCGATGGGCGCGGAGGTGATGGCCTCGACGAGATCGTCGATCTGCTCGTCGGACAGGTCCTTGGCGATGTCGGCCTGGCTGATCATGCCGACCAGCTCGCCCCCGTCCACCACGGGCAGTCGTCGCAGGTGGTGGTCGACCATGGTGCGCAGCGCCTGCTCGATCGGGTCGTCAGCACCGATCGTGACGGGCCTGGTCTCACAGCACGACTCGACCGTGCTGGCTCCCGGGCAGCGGCCCTCGGCCAGGCACTTCACCACGATGTCGCGGTCGCTGATGACGCCGTACAGCCGGTCGTCCTCGCCGCAGACCGGCAGCGATCCTGCGTCGAGTTCTCGCATCTTCCTCGCCGCGTCGGTCAGGGTGTCGGTCGTGCGGGCGCACTCCACGCAGGGCGTCATGATCTCTCGCGCGCTGGTCACAGCTCGCTCCATTCCGGTCGAGCGAGTCCCGCCCGGCCTGGTCTCGGGCCCCCATCACCTGTCGCGTACCCGCTCCCGGGAACCGGCATTCACAAATTTCTCCGCATGGGCGCCTTCCGCGCCGGGTAGGACATGGACAGCACTCTTTCGGGAAGGACGGTGACATGTCGCCCAGGTGGAGGGGGCTGGTCCGGGCCATGTCTCTCGTGGCCGCCCTCGCGCAGCTGGCGCTCCTCACCGCTTGTGCGCCCGGAACCCCCGACGAGGGCTCCTGGCGGCTTGATGCCCGACACGCGGTCTCGGACGTGAGCAGCCAGACCGCCGCGGTGAAGCTCGCCCTCGACCAGGAGCGGCGCGGTCATGTCTTCGCGCGCTACCTGCAGACCGTGGCTGTCGAGGCCGAGGAGAACGCAGGGGCCTCTTCGGAGAAGTTCTCCGCCACCCAGCCCCCTGCCGCCGAGACGTCGCGGTACTCCCGGGTGACCGACGAGCTGGAGCGCGACACCGGCCTGTTGGCGGACGTGCGGATCGCGGTGGTCGCGAGGCGGGAGTCCGAGTACGCCGCGCTGGCTCACCAGCTGGCCGCGGCGAGCGAGCGCCTCGCCACCCTGGAGCGGGAGCTCGAGCACGCGCCCGGGGCGGCGAGCCACCGATGAAGAAGTTCTTCGCGGTCGCGCTCGGGATCCTCACGGCGATCGGCGGCTTCGTCGACATCGGGGATCTCGTGACCAACGCCCAGGTCGGCTCCCGCTTCGGACTGTCGCTGGGGTGGGTCGTCGCGGTCGGGGTCCTGGGCATCTGCGTCTTCGCCGAGATGTCGGGACGCATCGCCGCGGTGAGCGGACGGGCGACGTTCGACCTGGTTCGCGAACGGCTGGGGCCCCGGATGGGACTGCTCAACCTGGCCGCGTCGATGGCCGTCACGCTCCTGACGTTCATCGCCGAGGTGGGCGGCGTGGCGCTGGCACTGCAGCTCGTGAGCTCGGTGAGCGAGGTGCTGATCGTGCCCTTCGTCGCGGTGCTTGTCTGGCTGGTGCTGTGGCGGGCCAAGTTCTCGGTGCTCGAGAACGTGCTCGGCCTGCTCGGCCTCGCGCTGGTGGTCTACGCGGTCGCCCTGTGGAAGCTCGCCCCGGACTGGTCCCACCTGGCCCACCAGTGGGTCACCGTGCAGAAGCCCGCCGATGAGGGGTGGAACACCTGGGCCTACTACGCCGTGGCCCTCTTCGGCGCGGCGATGACGCCGTACGAGGTCTTCTTCTTCTCCTCCGGCGGTGTCGAGGAGAGGTGGACCGTCGAGGACCTGTCGGTGATGCGGGCGAACGTCTTCATCGGTTTTCCCCTCGGGGGCCTGCTCTCGCTGGCGATCGCCGGATGCACCGCCGTGGTCCTGGGTCCTCTCGAGATCTCGGTGGACACCCTCGGGCAGGTCGGCCTGCCGGTTGCGGTGGCCCTGGGCAAGATCGGCCTCGCCGTCGCGCTCCTCGGCTTCGTCGCCGCCACCCTGGGCGCCGCGTGCGAGACGGGGCTCTCGGTCGGCTACAGCCTCGCCCAGTACTTCGGCTGGCAGTGGGGCAAGTACGTCCGCCCCGACAGGGCCGCCCGCTTCCACGTCGTGCTCGGGCTGGTCACCGTCCTCGCCGCCGCCGTGCTGGTCACCGGGGTTGACCCCATCCTCGTGACGGAGCTCTCCGTGGTGTTCTCCGCAGTCGCCCTGCCCCTGACGTACCTCCCGATCCTGGTCGTGGCCAACGACCCCGACTACCTGGGTCGTCATGTGAACGGGAGGCTCGCCAACACCCTCGGCGTCGTCTACCTCGGAGTCATCGGGGTGGCCGCGGCTGCGGCGATCCCGCTCCTTGTCTGGACCCGGATGGGGGCATGAGATGAACCGGCTCGACGGACAGCTGGATGCCGTGCTCCACCTGATGGACCGGCAGGTGGTCGATGTCGACGGCCTCATGGTCTGCAAGGTCGATGACCTCGAGCTGATGGAGTACGCCGACCACACGCTCGCGGTCACCGGGTTGCTCGCCGGGCCGAGCGCGCTCATCCCCCGCTTCGGGGGACGAGTCGGCGAGAAGCTCCTCACGCAGTGGCGGAGGCTCGGGCTCGAGCAGGCAGACCGGGACCTGCCGTGGCGGATCGGCGTGGGGGACGTGGCGAGGCTGGGAAGCGGCGTCGAGCTCCGCACCTCCGTCAACGGCATCCTTCGCCGACAGAGCGACAGGCCGCCCGCGTCCGGCGCCCGACGACACCGGATGAACGACTTCCTCGAGATGACCGTGGTCGATCGGACCGGTGCCGAGCTCGGCCAGGTGCTGGACGTCAGGATCAGGACCGAGACGGGCCAGAGGCAGCGCCTGCTCCTCACGGGCTTGGTGGTGGGGCGCGGACGCCCCGGCTCACTGCTCGGCTACGACCGTCGCGGCGACCAGGGGCCCTGGGTGATCAGCCGGTTGGTGCGGCGGATCCACCGTCACTCCGGCTACCTGTCCTGGGGAGACGTGACCGACGTCGACTGGGACGGCCGGCGCATCACCGCCGCACGCGAGTTGGCCCCCCTGGAGCCGGCCACGGCTGGCGACTCCGCCTGACGTGGCACGGCTCCTGGGTCTGCTCAGGGCTTGAAGACGACCTTGACGGTGCCATCCTGCTTCTTCTGGAAGTCCTCGTACGCCGCGGGCGCCTCGGCCAGCGGCACCTGGTGGGTCGCGAACTGCTCCGTGCCGAGCGGGTCGGCGTCGTCGAGGAGCAGCGGCATGATGTCGTCGACCCAGCGCTTGACGTTCGCCTGGCCCATCCGCAGCTGGAGCTGCTTGTCGAACATCGTCAGGATCGGCATCGGGTCGGTCTGGCCGCCATACACCCCGATGAGGGAGACGGTGCCTCCGCGCCGTACGGCGTCGATCGCCGTGTAGATCGCCGACATCCGGTCCAGCCCCGCCTTGTTCATGATCGTGGCCGACAACCGCTTGGGCAGCACGTTGAAGAGCTTCTGCCCGATCTCCGCGACCGGCGAACCGTGGGCCTCCATACCGACCGCGTCGATCACCGCGTCCGCGCCGCGGCCCTGGGTGAGCGAACGAACCTCCTCGCCCACATCGTCGACGCCGGCCAGGTCGATCACCTCGGCGCCACGGGCCTTGACCCGGGCCAGGCGCTCGGGCACCCGGTCCACGCCGATCACCCGCAGGCCGCGGTGAAGCGCGATCCGACAGGCCATGTCACCGATGGGGCCGAGACCGAGGACGAGGAGCGTGCCGCCGTCGGGGACGTCGGCGTACTCGACCGACTGCCACGCCGTGGGCAGCACGTCGGAGAGGAACAGGAACCGCTCGTCCGCCGGCCCCTCGGGCACCTTGATCGGCATGAACTGGGCCTGCGGCACCCGCAGATACTCAGCCTGCGCACCGGGCACTTCGCCGTAGAGCTTGCTGAACCCGAACAGCGCCGCTCCCATCCCCTGCTCGCGGACCTGGGTCGTCTCGCACTGCGTGTGCAGGCCCTGGGAACACATCCAGCAGGTACCGCAGCAGATCTGGAAGGGCATCACGACCCGGTCACCGACCTTGAGGTCTCCGACTCCCGCACCGACCTCCTCGACGATGCCCATCGGCTCGTGGCCGAGGATGTCGCCCTTGCCCATGAAAGGGCCGAGCGTCTCGTAGAGATGCAGGTCCGAGCCGCACAGCCCGCTCGAGGTGACCCGGACGATGGCGTCGTTGGGCTCCTTGAGAACGGGGTCGGGGACCTCTTCCACGCGTACGTCGCGCCGTCCGTGCCAAGTGACTGCCTTCATCGTGCGCTCCTCTGCTCGTGGGATCTCGCCCCTCGCGTACCCGGCGCGGGCACACCCATGCGACCGTCCACCGTTGGTCGGGGTGCGGGCGACACGGCTGGTTGAGGTGCGGCGAAGCGAGGCTCGAAACCCAGTGAGTGGCACGCGGCCTAGGTGCGCCTGGCGAATCGGATGTCGCCGTTGGGCATGCGTCTGGTGTCGTAGGCCGGGTCGTGGGCGCGGTGGTGGTGCCAGCCGCAGAGCAGGACACCGTCCTCGATGTCGGTCCTGCCGCCCTTGCCCCAGGGCTTGACGTGGTGGGCCTCGCACCACGCGGCGGGCACGTCACAGCCGTGGGTGCGGCACTGCTCGTCGCGCACCCCCATCGCGGTCCGCTGCTTGGCGGTGAAGAGCCGCTGCGAGCGGCCCAGGTGCAGGGGTTGGCCCTTGCCGTCGAGGACCAGCGGCAGGATGTTCGCGTTGCACGCGAGCCGCATCGCCTCGGACACGGTGATCCGGTCACCGGTGGCCAGCCCGGCCGCACCCAACTGGGCGCGGAGCCGGTCGTGGTCGATGGTGACCACCACCGAGGTGGCCGACCCGCCGTGCTTCGGGAGCCGCTCGGCCGGGATCGACTCCAGCAGCGAGCAGAACGCATA
>DASTUX010000152.1:0-18968 GCA_035759395.1 Nocardioides sp. | reverse complement strand
ATGCCCACCTCGTCACCGTGCTCGTCGGTGACAGTGAGTCCTCCAAGCGCATTGAACCGGATCATCCGCACCCCATCTCGAGGGTTGCCAGCCGGATCCACGTTGCAACGGCCTCGTGGCAGTCCTGTGGCAACGAGTCCGACCCGACGATCGTCTCACCGCTTCGTCACCGCGTCGACAAAGCGTGCACCCCGTTTCCCCAACACAGGGGACGTGTCCGGCCGGTGTCGGGCCGTACGTTCGACGCACGGTCGCTTCCCGGCCGTCGACTCACTGTGGAAATCGGAGACCGTCATGCTGCGATGGAGGTGGCCCTCGGCCGTCGTACCGGGCCTGCTGTCCCTTGTGTTCGTTCTCGCCGCGCCGGGGCTCGCGTGGGCCAGCCCGTCCGGCACGACGGTCTCCACAGCGAAGGTCGACTGTGTCGCCTTCAAGACGGGAACCACCACGTGCGACGTGGTCGGGGTCATCTACGCGATGACCCAGGTGGGCGACCGGACCTACATCGGTGGCGCGTTCGCGTCCGTGTCGGGCGTCCCACGCCCGAACCTCGCGGCGATCCGCCGCGACGGCACCCTCGACCCGACGTGGGCCCCTGCGACCGACGGCACCGTCTACGCCCTGGCCGCGTCCTCCGACGGCAGCCGGATCTTCGTCGGCGGCAGCTTCACCACCGTGAACGGGGCGCCTCTCCGACTCGCCGCGGTGACCCCGGACACCGGGCAGCTGGTGCCTGGGTGGACGACGACCACGAGCAACAACACCGTCCGCGCGCTGGCCACCGACAACGGAGATCGGCTGTACGTCGGAGGCAGTTTCAGCCGGATCGGAGGTCGGGCGATCAACCGGCTGGCCGCCCTGAGCCAGAGCACCGGAGCCGTGGACGCCACCTTCGTCCCCGCTCCGTCGGGCACCGTGCGCGGACTCGCCCTGTCCGAGACCGGCCAGCGGCTCTACGCGGTCGGTCCCTTCACCAACATCGCCGGGGCGAGTCGGCCCGGCGCGGCAGAGCTGGTCGCGGCCACCGGAGCGGTGACGTCGTTCGCTCCGACGGAGGGCGGCGTCGCGATCTCGGTCGACGTGACGCCGAGCGGGCGGCTGTTCTTCGGCACCACCTCGAACCGGACCTACGCCTACGACCCGGCCCTCGGCAACTCGCCGGTCTACCGCGTCCGCACCGGCGGAGACGTGCAGGCGGTCCTCGCCACGGACGACGAGGTCTACATCGGCGGTCACTTCACGACGCTCCCGGAGGCGAAGCTCAACCGGGTCCACCTGGCGTCGTTCCTGACCGCGAACGGCACACCGACAGCCTGGAACCCCGGGGCCAACGGCAGCTATGGGGTGTGGGCGATCGGCCTGACGAGGACCGCACTCAGCCCCAACGCCGTTCCCGCCCTGTCCATCGGTGGCGACTTCACCCGCGTCGCCGGTGCCGCGCGCAGAGGCTACGCGCGCTTCCTCTTCTGAACCCGCAGCTGACGCCACAGTTGCCTGATTTTGGGCATTCGTCCGCGTTCCCACCTGTGCAGACTGGCCGGAGGGCTCCCCCGAGCCCGGGAAGTTGGGTGCAAACCGGTGCGCAGGACCGTCATGGGGCTGCTCGGAGTCTTGCTGGGTGCCCTGCTGATGGCCGGGCTCGCCACTGTTGTTCCGGCCGAGGGCGCCGACACCGGCAATGCGGCCCCGCAGCCGGGCCAGATCGTCAGCGACGATCCCTCGTCCTTCACCCCACACGTGATGGACGGCGCCGTCTACACCATGACGCAGGTCGGCAACCTGATCGTGGTCGGCGGCAGCTTCACGACCGTGCGCAACGCGGGCAGCTCCACCGACATCCCGCGTCGCAACCTGTTCGCCTTCAACGCGACCACCGGCCAGGTGAGCACGACCTTCGCCCCGAACCCCAGCGGTCGTGTCTACAAGGTGCAGCCTGCTTCCGACGGCCAGTCGGTCTACATCGGCGGCGTCTTCACCAGTGCCACCTCCGGCGGGTCGACCATCTCGGTGAGCCGGCTCTACAAGGCCGACGTCGCCACCGGCACCCGGATCACCCAGTTCCAGCCCGGCTCCTTCAACGGGGAGGTACGGGACATCTCGGTGACCGGCAACCGGCTCTGGGTGGCCGGCAAGTTCACCCACGTCCAGGGCCAGCCGCAACGCGCGCTCGCGACCCTCAACGCCACGACGGGGGCACGCGACACCTACTTCACCGGGGTGATCGCCGGGTCGCACCAGCCCGGTTCCACCACCAGCGTCCTGCAGATCGCGAGCAACCCGACCAACGACCAGCTGGTCGCGATCGGCGACTTCGCCACGGTCAACGGGACCAACCGGCACCAGTTCGCGGTGTTCGACATCTCCGGTGCCGGCTACGCGCTGGAGGACTACTACACCCCGCAGTTCGAGTCCGCCTGCAATCCCGTCTTCCTGACCTACATGTCCGACGTCGAGTACTCCCCCGACGGGAGATTCTTCGTCGTCGGGACCACCGGGGGCTATGGCGGCTACACGGCCAGCATGAACGGCACCACCGGGTGTGACGGCGTGTTCCGGTTCGAGTCCAACGCCAGCGGCACGAACGTGCGTCCCACCTGGTCGGCCTACACCGGAGGCGACACCACCTGGACGGTGGAGGTGACCGACGACGTGGTGTACGCCGGCGGCCACCAGCGCTGGCAGAACAACCCCACCGTGGGCAACGCCGCGGGCGACGGCGCGGTCTCCCGTCCCGGCATCGCCGCACTCAGCGCCGTGAACGGCCTGCCCTGGACATGGAACCCGACCCGCACCCTCGGGGCAGGCGTCAGGGACATGATCGCCAATGAGGACGGGCTCTTCGTCGGCTCCGACACCGACACGTTCGCGGGCGAGACCCACCGGAAGATCGCGTTCCTGCCCCTGGCCAGCGGGCAGGACCTGCCGCCCCGGGTGTCGTTGTCGCTGCCCGGTGACATCTTCCGAGTCGCCAGTGGTGGCTCACAGCTGGTGCGGCGCGGCTTCGACGGCACCCAGGTGACGTCGTCCTCCGACGCCCCCAACGGGTCCGGCTGGAGCACCGCGGTGGGCGCGTTCATGGTCAACGGCACGCTCTACACCGGGTACTCCAACGGTAACGTCACCCGGCGTACCTTCGACGGCTCGGACTACGGCCCCGAGATCGACGTCAACACCGCCGACCAGCTCGTCCCGATGAACGCCTGGCACACCAGCGACCTCCCGGACATCAGCACGATGTTCTACGACCGCGGGCAGATCTACTTCACCAGGTTCGGCGAGACCTCCCTGTACCGCCGGGCGTTCGAGCCGGAGTCGGACGTCGTCGGCCAGCAACGGTTCGCCGCCGGCTCCGTGAGTGGCGTCAGCTATTCGAACATGCGCGGGGCGTTCGTGGCTGACGGCAAGCTCTACTTCGCCACGAGTGCCGGCTCCCTCAACGTCGCCGACTGGGGCGACCACGGCGCGGTGTCCGGAACGGCCAGCGTTATCTCCGGAGCAGGCACCGGCTGGTCCTCCCGGGCGATGTTCCTCTACCAGGGCAGCACGATCGCACCTCCGCCCCTCCAGCCGCCGACGGCGTCGTTCACGGTTGGCTGCGCCCTGCTCACCTGTTCGTTCAACGCCTCCGCTTCCGACGACCCGGACGGGACGATCACGGACTACGCGTGGGACTTCGGCGACGGGCAGACGGACTCCGGACCGAGCGCGACGACCGGTCACACCTACGGCTCCGGCGGCTCGCGCACCGTGAGCCTGACCGTGACCGACGACGACGGACTCACGCGTACGACGACACGTGTCGCCAGCCCCTCGGAGACCGCGAGCCCGATCGAGTTCGTGGCCGCCGCCTCGACCACCGGCAACCGGCAGAACCACACGGTCACCATCCCGGCGTCCGTGCAGGCGGGTGACCTGCTCGTGCTGTTCCTCGTCGCCAACAGCACCACCCCGACGTACACCGGTCCGGCGGGCTGGACCCAGATCGAGGCGGCGGCCGGTGACGGGATCGTCGGGCGCGCCTACACGAGGGTCGCCGCCCCCGGGGACGCCGGCAACACCGTGACCGTCGTGTCGAGTGGGCTCGCCAAGGACGTCACGACCGTCACGGCCTATCGCGGCGCGGACCCGGGCACCCCCCTGGCAGACAGCGAGATCCTGCTCCAGACCAGTGACACTGCTGCGCACGTCACGCCGACCATCAGCTCCCCCGACGGCGAGCAGTGGCTGGTGAGCCACTGGGCCGACAAGAGCAGCGTGACGACCGGCTGGGCCCTGCCCGCAGGCGTCACCCAGCGGTCCACCCTGTCCGGGACCTCGGGCGGCCACATCTCGGCGGTCCTGGCCGACAGCAACGGGCCGGTCTCCTCGGGACAGCAGGGTGGCCTGAGCGCCACCGCGAACGCGCTCGGCAGTGCTGCGGTGACGTTCAGCCTGCTGGTCAACCCCGGCTGAGGTGCCTCGCGTTCCTGCGGATATGCCGTTCGCGCTGCCATGCAGTCCACGGACGCCTGGACGTGGACGCGATCGCCCTGGGGTTCGACCGGTCACCTGAATTGGGGATTGAACGCGGGGTTGCCAGCCGAGGCTTCCCTCCCTCGTCGACGATGTCCACAACTCGACGACGGCGGAACCAGAGGGCCAGAGGCGTGGCTGGCGGAGGTGGACGGGTGACGAAGGGGCTCGAGCATGGACGATCACTGCTGACGGATGCGGGGGTCGGGCGCCTGGTCGCCTCCGACGCCGACGTCGGCGCTGCCCGCGAGCGGCGCAGGCAACTCACCCTCCGCCGACTCGCGCTCGTTCTGACCCTGCTGATGGCGTGGCTGTGGTGGCGCCTGCTCCGCGGCGACGCGATGGACATCCGCTCGTGGCGGCTCCCGACGTTCGACCCGTTCCTGGTCATGGCCTCGTTGCTCCTGCTCACGATGGTGGGCGTGCTGCTCGGCGCGACGATCGGGGCGGGCCGCTCGCCCCACATCAGGTTCAGGCCGGAACAGATCGAGGTCACCCTCGACGACGTCAAGGGGGTCGACGCCGTCAAGGAGGACGTCATCCGCTCCCTCAACCTGTTCCTCGCCCATCGCGCCTTCACCGAGGAGATGGGAGGAACGCCGCGGCGAGGACTGCTCTTCGAAGGGCTGCCGGGAACCGGGAAGACACACATGGCCAAGGCGATGGCCCGCGAGGCCGGCGTCCCGTTCCTGTTCGTGTCCGCGACCTCGTTCCAGTCGATGTACTACGGCGCTACAGCGCGCAAGATCCGCTCCTACTTCCGCGCGCTGCGCAACGCCGCCCGACGCGACGGCGGTGCCATCGGCTTCATCGAGGAGATCGACGCCATCGCGATGACGCGGGGAGGCATGGCCGCCGTGTCCGCCCCGAGTCACGCCGATGTGCTGCCGTTTGACTCTTCCCTCGGATACACCTCATGCGGCTGGAGCGCGCCAGCCACAGCGCTCACCGTCAACAGGACCGCAGCGACCAACCGTTCGACGATCAGTGAGGGCACCGGCGGCGTGGTCAACGAACTCCTCGTCCAAATGCAGTCGTTCGACGTGCCGAGCGGTCCCCAGCGGATCCACGCCTGGCTGGCCGAGCAGATCAACGCGCTGCTGCCGGCCCACCGACAGCTGCCCCGACCCCAGCCCGCGCCGACGAACGTGCTGCTCATCGCGGCGACGAACCGGGCCGACAACCTCGACCCGGCACTGCTCCGCCCGGGCCGCTTCGACCGCCGGCTGACGTTCGACCCACCCGGACGGGTGGCCCGGCGCGAGCTCGTCGACCACTTCCTGGGCCGCAAGGCACACGTACCCGAGCTGGACGACGACGACGTCCGGGAACATTTGGCCGCCCTGACCCAGGCCTACACGCCCGTCATGATTGAGCACCTGTTCGACGAGGCCCTGGTGAATGCGCTGCGGCGCGGGGCACGCGCGATGAGCCTTCGAGACATCGAACGCGCCCGGCTGACCGAGGAGATCGGTCTCGGTCAGCCGGTGCAGTACACCGACCGGGAGCGAACCCTGATCGCCACCCACGAGGCCGGGCACGCCACCACGGCCTGGCTGGTCGCACCCGAGCGACGTCTGGAGGTCCTGACCATCATCAAGCGCCGTGACGCGCTGGGGCTGCTGGCACACGGCGACCGGGACGAGGTCTTCACCCGATCACGGACCGAGATGCTCAACCTGATCCGGATCGCACTGGGTGGCATGGTCGCCGAGGAACTGCTCGTATCTGACGTCTCGACTGGTCCCGGCGGCGACCTGGTCACAGCAACCACGGTGGCGGCACAGATGGTCGGGGTGTGCGGCATGGACGACAGCCTGGTCTCCTTCCAGGCCGTCCAGGGCGCGGCGCTGTCGGAAACCAACATCGTCGGGCGGGTCCTCGGTGACCCCCAAGGTCGGGCGGCCGTGGAGCGGCTGCTGCACGACCAGAAGGAGCATGTCCGTGACCTACTGGATGAGAACAGGCATCTGGTCACGGCCCTGCGGGATGCGCTGGTGAGCCGCCACGAGCTCATCGGTGCCGAGATCACCACCGTGCTCGAGGCCGCGGCCACCCGACATGAGGACCTGAGTGATCGTCGCTGAGTGTTCGGGGTCCTGTACGACCAACCCGAGCACCCCAAGGCCCCACTCGCCGACCCCCGAAATGAACAACACCCGGACCTGCATTTGCAGGTCCGGGTGTTGCCGATGTCCTGAGACATCACACGGTCGGGCTGACAGGATTTGAACCTGCGACCCCTTGACCCCCAGTCAAGTGCGCTACCAAGCTGCGCTACAGCCCGAAGCCCGTGGTCTCGACGAGCTCGACCACCGAAGTGGCCGCGCGACCACCGGGGCGGACGCTCGACCACAAGAGCGAGTGAACACTATCGCAGCCACCCCGAGGAGGTGGAATCGGGCTCAGCGCGTGGCGGCGCTGTCGCTGGAGACCTTCAGGCTGGAGGTGTCCACGGCGACGAAGGCCGAAGCCGGGATGCGCTTGAGGTCTGCGATGAGTACGTCCGGCCAGTGGCCGTTCTGCTCGCCCTGAAAGAACCACGGGGAGCCGTTGTCGGCGAGGACGAGCCCGTAGGTCTGCATCGCGCGGATCACCTCGCGCGCACCGGCGGAGAAGCCGTCGGTCGAGAAACCGCCCCTGAGCCGGAAGCGTGCGCCCATCGGCGGGTAGGCCAGGCTGTCGCGCGAACCGGCGTCGTGGCGGGCCGGCCACAGGTGGTGCTGGCTGGTCACGTCGGTGGTGAACCGGATCGCGTGGTCGACCTGGCGGTCGCGGACCTCGTTCCAGCGCAGCAGCCCGGGCAGGATCGGCAGGCCCGCCGCGTCGGCCGAGGTCCAGCCGTCGGGACGGAGTCGGTTGCTGTCCAGCGACCACACTGCGCCGGACCCGGCGCGCCAGCGGCCGTCGCGAAGGCGGGTGTTCCAGGTCTCGAAGAGCTTGCAGGCACCCCTGTCGACCACGATCGCGTGCTTGTCGCCCGGTGAGTTCCGGCCGCCCTCGATCCTGGTGTCGCCGCCGAGGGGGTAGCGCACCCGGTCGCTCTCGTCCGCGTAGTCGAACCGGACGCTCACCCGCGGGTGCCCGTGGTCGACCACGGTGATCGGGATGCCGTAGTTGGGCCCGTCGCCGTACGACGGGCCGAAGTCCGGATGCAGGTCGACACCGGTCGACATGTGCGAGAGCCACTGCCCCGATCGCGCGTGCACGGGCAGTCCCCGGACGTCGGCGTGCCACCAGTTGTCCGCGGGGAACGCCGAGCACGACGTGCCCGCGACCGGCTTCACCGACGCCGAGACGGCAGCCGGTGCGGCCGCGCCCGAGGTGGAGAGCGTCGCCGTCGAGAGGACGGCCAGGGCCAGGACCGAGAACCTGCGCATGCCCCGACCGTAGCCGCTCTAGCGCTTGCGCTTCTCGCGCGGACGCTGCTGCAGGATGATCGGCGTCCCGGCGAAGCCGAACTCCTCGCGCAGGCGACGCTCGATGTAGCGCTCGTAGCCGGCGTCCAGCTTGCCGCTGGTGAACAGGACGAACATCGGCGGCGCCGTGCCGGCCTGGGTGCCGAACAGGATCTTGGGCTGCTTGCCGCCGCGCACCGGGTGCGGGTGCTCAGCGACCAGGCGACCGAGGAACGCGTTCAGCGTCCCCGTGGAGATCCGGGTCTCCCAGCCGGCGAGCGCCTTGTCCAGGGCGGGCACCAGCCGGTCGACGTGCCACCCGGTGCGGGCGGTGACGTTGATCCGGGGAGCCCACTGGACCTGCACGAGCTCACGCTCGATCTCGCGCTCGAGGTAGTAGCGGCGCTCCTCGTCGACGAGGTCCCACTTGTTGAACGCGATGACGAGGGCACGGCCGGCCTCGCGGATCGACTGGATGATGCGCAGGTCCTGCTCAGAGATCGACTCCCCGCCGTCGATGACCAGCACGGCCACCTCGGCGCGGTCGATCGCGGTGCTGGTGCGCAGCGAGGCGTAGTACTCGTGGCCCGACGCCTCCTTGACCCGCTTGCGGATGCCGGCGGTGTCGATGAAGCGCCAGCTGCGGCCCCCGAGCTCGATCAGCTCGTCGACCGGGTCGACCGTGGTGCCGGCGACGTTGTCGACGACGACACGGTCCTCCTTTGCTAGCTGGTTCAACAGCGAGGACTTGCCGACGTTGGGCTTGCCGACGATCGCGATCCGGCGCGGTCCGCCGACCTCACCGAGCTGCTCCGGCGGCGTCTCCGGCAGGGCCTCGAGGATCGCGTCGAGCATGTCGCCCGACCCGCGCCCGTGCAGCGCGGAGACGCAGAAGGGCTCGCCCAGCCCGAGGTTCCACAGCCCGTAGGCCTCGGCCTCGGTGCGTTGGTCGTCGACCTTGTTGGCGGCGAGGACGACCGGCTTCTTCGAGGCGCGGAGGATCTTCACGACCGCGGCGTCGGTGTCGGTGATCCCGACCGTGGCGTCGACGACGAAGAGGACCGCGTCGGCGAGACCGATCGCGATCTCGGCCTGGGCGGCGATCCGCTCGGCGAGGCCGCGCGCGTCCGGGTCCCAGCCGCCGGTGTCGACGACCGTGAAGGCGCGGCCGTTCCAGTTGGCGTCGTACGACACCCGGTCACGGGTAACGCCCGGGACGTCCTCGACGACCGCCTCGCGACGGCCGATGATCCGGTTGACCAGCGTGGACTTGCCGACGTTGGGCCGACCCACCACGGCGAGGACCGGGACGGGGCCCAGGACCTCCGCGCCGGACTCGGCGTCGTGGACGGTCGCGTGGGGCTCGGGGTGACCCTCGGTCATGATGCTCCTTGCTCGGTGACCCCGGTGGCGGGGTCGGGTTCGACTTCGATGGCGGGCAGCGGACCGGGCAGTGAGCGACCGGTCGACGCGCGCGCCTGGTCCAGATGGGCCAGCATGTGCTCCCGGAGCAACATCGAGGCATGCCCGACTTGTTCCTTCGTGCGCGGCCACGGGGTGGGCTCGAGCGTGCGGGGCGGCCCGAACACCATGTCGACCACTCCCCCACGCGGCGGCAGCGAGTCGGTGTGCGCTCCGGGCTCACGGGTGCCGAGCATGATCACCGGCACCACCGGAGCTCCCGTGACGAGCGCGAGGTACGCCGCGCCGCGGTGGAAGCGGTCGAGCTCGCCGCTCCCGCGCCGGCCCTCCGGGAAGACGCCGACCGCTCCGCCGTCGCGCAGCACCCGAAGGCAGCTCTTCACGGCAGCGGGGTCGGGACGGAAGCGGTCCAGCGGGATCTGACCGGACGCGAGCAGGAACCGGCCCAGCGATCCGCCGAACATCTCGACCTTGGTCAGCGCGTGCACCGGCCGCGGCGCGAAGACCCCGAGCAGCGGGCCGTCGACCGCGCCGACGTGGTTGCTGATGAAGATGACCGGGCCGGTCGCCGGCACCAGGTCGGTGCCGTGCAGTCGCACGTCGAAGCGTCGCCGGACGACGGCGCGGGCCAGTGGGCGCAGCGGGTGGAGCAGCACCCTCCACGGGTGCGGCGCCCCGTCGCTGCGCGGCAGCTCGTGATGACGGGACGGGGTCACGCGGGTGCCTCCACCGCCTCCACGAGGGCGACCACCAGGTCGATCACCTCGTCGAGGGTGTACGGCGTGGTGTCGATGTGGACCGCGCCGTCGGCCTTGACCAGCGGGGCGGTCTTGCGACCGGAGTCGATCGTGTCGCGGGCGAGCAGCGACGCCTCGGTGGCGGCCACGTCGGAGCCGCCCTCCTCGGCGGCACGACGTACGGCGCGGGCCGCGGCGTCGGCGGTGAGGTAGACCTTCACGGGTGCGTCCGGGGCGACCACGGAGCCGATGTCGCGGCCCTCGACGACGATCCCGCCTGTCGTGGTGGCGTCGGCGATCAGGTCGCGCTGGAGCTGCAGCAGCCGGGCGCGGACCTCAGGCACCGCGCTGACCGGGGAGACCGCGCCGGTGACGTCGTCACCGCGGATCGCGACGCCGACATCGACGCCGTCGACCACGATGGTGGGTGCGAGCGGGTCGGTGCCGGAGACGATCCTGGGCTCGGAGACGCGGGCGCCGACGGCCTCGGCGTCGTGGACGTCGATGCCCGCGTGCAGGAACCACCAGGTCATCGCGCGGAACATCGCGCCGGTGTCGAGGTAGCGCAGTCCCAGCCGGTTCGCCACGCCTCGCGACGTGCTCGACTTGCCCGAGCCCGAGGGGCCGTCGATCGCGACGACCAGGCCCCGGGTGGGGCTCGCGGGTGCGGGGGCGCTGCTGGACACTGCCGACCTGCTCTCTGCTCGGGAAGCCTGCTCGGTGATGCGTGCGCGCGTGTGGAACACACGTGCCGGGGACACCCCGCAGCCTACCGGTGGGTCACCCATCCGCGAGATTCCAGAGAGCCCAGCAGCGTCTCGGCGCGACCCTCCTCGACGAGGAGCTCGACGAGTCCCACCGGACGACCGGGGTCGTGGTCGATGTGGACGTCCTCGATGTTGACGCCGCTGGCGCCCGCGTCCGCGAAGAGCCGGGCCAGCTCGCCCGGGTGGTCGGGAACCGAGACGAAGACCGAGCGGGTCGGCCGGGCCGGTCCGCCGTGCTTGCCGGGGATCGCCTCGGTGCCGGCCACGCCGCGGGCGAGGAGGGTCCCCAGGTCGGAGCGGTCACCGTCGGACACCGCACGGATCAGCACGTCGAGCTGGTCGCGCACCTCGTCGAGGAGGCCGAGGACTGCCGCGGCGTTGCCGGTCAGGATCTGCTCCCACAGGGCCGGGTCTCCCCCGGCCACCCGGGTGACGTCGCGGACGCCCTGGCCCGAGAGCGCGAGGTGCTCGGGGGGTGCATCGGCGAGCCGTCCGGCCATGAGTACGGCGAGCAGGTGCGGCAGGTGCGACGTACGCGCCACAGCGACGTCGTGCTCCTCGGGCGTGAGCCGGACGGGCACGGCACCGCACAGGCGGGCCAGCTCCTCGACCAGCTCGACCGCCGCGGGGTCGGAGGTCGGGTGCGGTGTCACCGCCCAGGGGCGCCCGTCGAAGAGCGCGGCACTGGCCGCGAGCGGTCCGGACCTCTCGCTGCCGGCCATCGGGTGCCCCCCGACGTAGCGGGGCAGGCCGGCCTCGCCCGACACGACGCGGAAGGGCTCGCCCTTGATGCTGCCGACGTCGGTGACGACCGACTCGGTCGCCGCGAGGGCCTGCGCGATCGCGGCGCCGAGGTGGTCGGGCGGTACCGCGACCACGACCAGCTGCGGGACGTCGCCCGCCGTGCGGGGGCGGCCGGCGCCCAGCCCGGAGGCGGTGCGCAGGTTCTCCTCGGAGGTGTCGCTGAGCACAACGTCGAGCCCGGCCCGGCGGCAGGCCAGACCGATGGAGGTCCCGAGCAGCCCTGCCCCGACCACCTCGACGGGTCCGGTCAGCCGGCCACCGGTGGAGGGGTCAGTCACTGTCGGGCACCGACCGGACCTTGGTGAGGTCCTTGCGCAGGGCCGCGGCACCGTGGAGGTAGACGTGGGTGATCTCGGCGCGCGGCAGGTCGGTCTCGACATGGGCCATCATCCGCACGACCCGGGGCATGGAGCCCTCGATCTCGAGCTCGCGCGCGCACAGGAGCGGGATCTCGCCGAAGCCGAGGCGGCGGGCCGCGTAGGCCGGGAACTCCGAGACCAGGTCGGAGGTCGCGGTGAAGATCACCGAGATGAAGTCCTCCACCTCGAGGCCGTTGGCCTCCATGACGTCGGTGACCATCTCGGCGACCCGCTCGAGCATGTGGTCGCGCACGTCCTCCTCGAGCTGGGTCGCTCCGCGCACCGCACGTACTGCCACGGGATCAAGCCTCCTTCGTCGTCGACCTCGCAAACCCTAACGGCGTCGCTGAGTCAGAGCTGGGCACTGTCCAGCAGCACGCCGAGCTCGTCGAGCGTCAGGTCGCGCAGCTCGCCCGACGCCAGGCCCTCGAGCTGCACGGGGCCGATCGCCGTGCGGGTCAGGCGACGGACCGGGAAGCCGAGCTGGTCGAGCAGGCGGCGCACGATCCGGTTGCGGCCTTCGTGGATCACCAGCTCGACGATCGACTTGGCACCGTCGCCGCGTCCGGAGACGCTGACGATGCGCGCCTGGGTGACCGTCACCGGCCCGTCCTCGAGGGTGACGCCTGCGAGCAGGGTCTTGAGCGTCGCCTTGGTGACCTCGCCGTCGACCTCGGCGACGTACGTCTTGTCCACCTCGTACGACGGGTGCGCCATGCGCTGGGCGAAGTCACCGTCGTTGGTGAGCATGATCAGCCCGGAGGTGTCGGTGTCGAGCCGGCCGACGTGGAAGAGCCGCTCGGGCCGGTCCGCGACCATGTCCGACAGCGTGCGCCGCCCCTCGGGGTCCGACATCGTCGAGACCACGCCGCGGGGCTTGTTCAGCACCAGGTAGACGTTCGGCGAGACCGGTGGGAGGCGCTTGCCGTCGACCCGGATCACCGCCGTCGCGGGGTCCACCTTGGTGCCGAGGCGGGTGACCACCTCGCCGTCGACGACGACCAGGCCGGCGAGCATCAGCTCCTCGCACTTGCGACGCGAGGCGACGCCGGACATGGCCAGGAGCTTCTGCAGACGGATGAGTCCCTCGTCGTCGGTCGCGATCACGCCTCGACCGTATCGCCGGTCGGCGTCTCCATCGCAGTCGAGGCCGCCATCTCGGTCAGCTCGTCCTCGAGGTCGTCCATGTCGGGGAGGTACGGCGCCAGCTCGGGCAGCTCGTCGATCGAGCCGACGCCGATCCGCTCGAGGAAGTAGTTGGTCGTCCGGTAGAGGTTGGCGCCGGTCTCGTGGTCCTGCCCGGCCTCCTCGACCAGCCCGCGGGTGAGCAGGGTGCGCATCACGCCGTCGACGTTGACGCCGCGGATCGCCGAGACCCGGGCACGCGACACCGGCTGCTTGTAGGCGACGACCGCGAGGGTCTCCAGCGCCGCCTGGGTCAGCCGCGCCTGCTGTCCGTCGAGCACGAACCCCTCGACGACGACGGCGTACTCCTCACGCGAGTAGAACCGCCAGCCGCCGGCCACGTTGCGCAGCTCGAAGCCACGCCCCTGAGCGGTGTACTCGTCGGCGAGCTCCGCGAGCGTGCGCTCCACCTCCGCGACCGGGTAGCCCACGGCCGAGGCCATGGTCACCGAGTCGAGGGGCTGGTCCGCGATCATCAGGACGGCCTCCAGCGAGGGGCGCAGCTCGGCGACCGCCACGTCGAGGGTCTCCCCCGCGTCGTCGCCGGTGGTGTCCTCGGTCCGGTCCATCTCGTTCACGCGTCCGCTCCCTCGTCCTGCTCGTCCTGTGGCTCGTCCGCCGGCTCGGCCAGGCCCACTGCCGCGACCTCCGGTGGCGCCCCGTCGAACTCGTCGATGATCTCGATCTCCTCGTCGTCGCCACCGGTCCACCGGACCGTCAGCTCGCCCAACGGTGTCATCTGGTCGAAGGCGACCGCGCCCTCCCGGAACAGCTCCAGCAGCGACAGGAACCGGGCGACCGTGGTCAGCGTGTCCGGGGAGTCGCCGCACAGCGCGCGGAACGTCATCGTGCCGGAGCGGCGCAGGCGGTCCATCACGATCGCGCCCTGCTCGCGCACGCTCACCTTGGCGGCGTGGATGTGCTGGAGCGAGACCTCGAGGATCGGCTTGGGCTCCATGGCCTTGGCCGCAAGGGCCGCGAACTGCTCGAGACCGATGCCGATCAGTACCTCGGGCAGCAGCCTCGCGAAGCGGTCCTCGAGCCCGACCGCGCGCGCGTGCCGCTTCGACTCGGCCGCGAGCCGGACCTCGAGCACGCTCGCCACCTGCTTGAAGGCGCGGTACTGCAGCAGGCGGGCGAAGAGCAGGTCGCGGGCCTCCAGCAGCGCCAGGTCCTCCTCGTCCTCCACGTCGCCCTGGGGCAGCAGCCGGGCGGCCTTGAGGTCGAGCAGGGTGGAGGCGACGAGCAGGAACGACGTGGTCTGCTCGAGGTCCCAGGCCTTGCCGCCGATCTTGACGAAGGCGATGAAGTCGTCGGTCACCCGCGAGAGCGAGACCTCGGTGATGTCGAGCTTGTGCTTGGCGATCAGGCTCAGCAGCAGGTCGAAGGGACCCTCGAAGTTGTCCAGGTGCAGCTCGAACCCGGGAGCCGTCGGCTCGGAGGTGGTGTCCTCGAGCGTCCCGGCTGCGCGGCCGGTCATTCCGCGGTCAGCCGCCGGACCAGCACGCTGTCCTCGCCGTGGGCCTCGAAGTCGGCCAGCACCAGCGCCACCGCCTCGCGGACCAGGCGCCCGCGGTCGACCGCCATGCCGTGCGAACGGCGCAGCGCCAGCCGGGTGTGCTCGAGGTCCAGCAGCTCGTCGGAGGTGACGTAGACGGTCATCTTCTCGTCGTGCCGGACCCGCCCGCTCGGCTTGCGGCGCGAGGACCCGTCCGTGTCCTCGGTCTCCTCGGGCTCGTCGGGGACCGCCCGGACCGACTGCGACTGGCCCTTGGCATCCGCGGGTGCCGTGGGACGGAACAGGTCGTCGGCGGCCGGGAGGCTCACGCGTCGAGACAACGCGCCAGCACCTCCTTGGCCAGCTGGCGGTAGTGGTCGGCGCCCGACGAGGACGAGGCGTACGTCGTGATCGGCTCGCCGGCCACGGTCGAGTCGGAGAACTTCACGGTGCGCCGGATCACGGTGTGGAAGACCTTGTCGCCCCACGCGTGCACCAGGCGGTCCATGACCTCACGGCTGTGCAGGGTGCGGCCGTCGAACATGGTGCCGAGGACGCCATCGATCTCGAGCTTGGGGTTCAGCCGCTCGCGGACCTTGTCGATGGTCGTCTTGAGCAGCGCGACGCCGCGCAGCGCGAAGTACTCGCACTCCAGCGGCACGATCACGCCGTCGGAGGCCGTCAGGGCGTTGACGGTCAGCAGGCCCAGGGAGGGTTGGCAGTCGATGAGGATGACGTCGTAGTTCGCCAGGGCGGGGGCCAGCACGCGCTGCAGCGTCTGCTCGCGGGCGACCTCGTGCACGAGCTGCACCTCGGCCGCGGAGAGGTCGATGTTGGAGGGCAGCAGGTCCATGCCGGGCACGCCGGACGGGACGATCACGTCCTCGACGCTCACGTCGCGCTGCATGAGCAGGTTGTAGACGGTCAGGTCCATCTCGTGCGGGTTGAGGCCGAGACCGACCGAGAGCGAGCCCTGCGGGTCGAAGTCGACCAGCAGGACCTTGCGGCCGTACTCCGCCAGCGCGGCACCCAGGTTGATGGTCGTCGTGGTCTTGCCGACACCACCCTTCTGGTTGCACATCGACATGACCCGCGCGTTGCCGTGCCGGCTCACCGGTCGGGGCTCGGGCAGCTCGATCATCGGCCGGCCGGTCGGGCCGAGGTTGGCGTCGGCCTTTCCGTTCCTGGCCGGAGCGGCCTGTGCCGTTTCAGTCTGCGCCGTCTCAGCGAGGGCGGTCTGCATCCGTTCGAAGGGCAGGGGGTCGCTCACGGTCACCGTTTCTGTGGGGGAAGGGACGGGCGTTCGGACCAGAGGGGGCATTTCGGCGGCGCTGCTGCCGAAGGAACCGGTGGTTCCCGAGAATGTGTCTCCACCACTCATCTGCCGCTCCTCGCTTTGTCGACTCGGCGACTTGTGGCCGGGCTCGCGGGCGACACTAGACCCGGCCCCCGACAGCGACAAGCCGAACCCCGAAACCCCCAGCCCACAAGGGAAATCTGTTGATGAACTGTGCAAACGGCCCCGGTCAAGTGCACAGGCAAGGCGTCACCTGTGTACAACTCTGTGCACAACTAGCGGCGTGTCGGCGTGCCGTGCACCAGGTCGGCGTACTCGGGGTGCCGGTCGATCCAGGCCTTGATGAACGGACAGCGCGGCACCACCCTGAGGCCGCCACGGGTGCGGACGTCGTCGAGGGCGAACCGGGCCAGGCTCGAGCCGACCCCCTCGCCCTCACAGCGGTCCGCGACCTCGGTGTGGGTGAACACGATGCGGTCGCCGCCGAGCTCGAACTCGGCGAACCCGGCCAGCTCGCCGTCGACGTGGGCCTCGTAGCGGCTCTCGGACTCGTTCAGGGAGATCTCCACTGCCATGCCGGCAACCCTACGCACCGGCCACCAACGCACGGTCAGAGCCGGTGGAACGCGGTCGTCGCGAGCACCAGCTCGCCGGCCTCGTCGGAGGCGTCCAGGTCCACGAGGGCGTCGATCACCCAGTCGTGGTGGCCCTCGGGGTCGTCGATGACCTGACGGACCCGCCAGAGCCTCGCGACGGTCTCCTCGGGCGCGCCCGCGGGCTCACCCGTAGCCGGCTCCACGATGAGCAGCTTCGGCCCGTGGGCGTCCGACCCCGTCCCGACGGAGTCGTGCTCGGCGTAGTACTCCTCGATCGCCGCGTCCCACGACGAGCGGGTCATCACCACCTCGCGCGCCGGGTCGGTCCGGTCGGCCGCGGCCCGCTCCAGGGCCATCAGCCCGTCGAGGTCGTCGCGGGCCACCAGCTCCACCCGGCGGAACATCGCGTTGCGGACCATCACCCGGAACGGCCGCTCCTGCTGCGAGATCGGCCGCGGCGGCGGTGGCGGCTCGTGGTGGGCGACGTCGGAACGCACGTGCTCGGGGTCGGTCAGCGCCTCCCACTCGTCGAGCAGCGACGAGTCGGTCTGCCGCACGGTCTCCCCCAGCCACTCCGAGAGGTCCTCGAGCTCGGGGGTGCGGTGATGGTCGGGCACGGTCTGGCGCAGCGTGCGGTAGGCGTCGGTGAGGTAGCGCAGCACCAGCCCCTCCGACCGCGCCAGGCCGTAGCGCCCGACGAAGTCGGTGAAGCTCATCCCGTTCTCGTACATGTCCCGCACCACCGACTTCGGGGAGAGCGCCTCCTCGGGCAACCACGGGTGCGACTGGCGGTAGATCTCGTACGTCGCCCCGAGCAGCTCGGCGAGCGGCTGCGGCCAGGTGATCTTGTCGAGGAGCGCCATCCGTTCCTCGTACTCGATGCCGTCGGCCTTCATCTCCGCGACCGCCTCGCCGCGGGCGGTGTTCTGCTGGGCCCACAGGATCTGGCGCGGCCCCTCGAGCACCGACTCGATGACCGAGACGATGTCGAGCGTGTACGACTCCGACTCCGGGTCGAGCACGTCCAGCGCGGCCAGCGCGAAGTGCGCGAGCGGCTGGTTCAGCGCGAAGTCGACCGGCAGGTCGACGGTGAGGATGTAGCGGCGGTCCAGCTCGTCGACCTCGGGCAACCGGGTCAGCACCCCGGACGTCAGCAGGCTGCGCGCCAGGCGCAGGGCACGCCGGGTGAGCCGCAGCTGGCCGCGCCGCTCCTCGTGGTTGTCCTGGAGCAGCCGCCGCATGACGGGGAAGGCGTTCTCGTCGCGAGCGAGCACGTTGATGAGCATCGCGTTGTCGACCTTCATCCGGCTGACCAGCGGCTCGGGCTCCCCCGCCACGAGCTTGTCGTAGGTTTGCTCGGTCCAGACGACCGTGCCCTCCGGGGGCTTCTTGAGCTGCGGCTTGCTCTTCTTCTTGGCCATCTTCTCGGCGCTCATCGCGGCGTTCTTCGCCTCGGACTTCAGCCGGGCCCGCTCGTTCTCGATGGTGTGCTCGGGCGCCTGGACGACGACGTAGCCGGCGGTGTCGTAGCCCGCGCGGCCCGCCCGCCCGGCGATCTGCAGGAACTCGCGGGTCCGCAGGATCCGCTGCCGGGTGCCGTCGAACTTCGCCAGGCCGGTGAACAGCACGGTCCGGATCGGGACGTTGATGCCCACCCCGAGGGTGTCGGTGCCGCAGATGACGTGGAGCAGACCGAGCTGGGCCAGCTGCTCGACCAGGCGTCGGTAGCGCGGCAGCATCCCCGCGTGGTGGACGCCGATCCCGTTGCGCAGCATCTTCGACAGGGTCTTGCCGAAGCCGGCGCCGAAGCGGAAGCCACCGATCCGCTCCGCGATCCGGTCCTTCTCCTCCCGGGTCAGCCGGACGATCCCGGTCGAGCCGGGCGAGACCAGCGAGGTGGCGTGCTCGACGGCGGCCGCCTGCGTGAAGTGCACGACGTACACCGGCGCCTGCTTGGTGCTGACGAGCTCCTCGAGCGTCTCAGCCAGCGGGGTCATCGCCCAGGAGAAGTGCAGCGGCACGGGGCGTACGGCGTCGTCGACGACCGCGGTCTCCCGGCCGTTGCGCCGGGTCAGGTCGTCGACGAAGCGGGTGACGTCGCCCAGGGTCGCCGACATCAGCACGAACTGCGCCTGGGGCAGCTCGATCAGCGGCACCTGCCAGGCCCAGCCCCGGTCGGGCTCGGAGTAGAAGTGGAACTCGTCCATCACGACCAGGCCGACGTCGGCGTGCGAGCCCTCGCGCAGCGCGATGTTGGCGAGCACCTCGGCGGTGCAGCAGATGATCGGTGCGTCGGCGTTGACCGACGCGTCGCCGGTGAGCATGCCGACGTTCTCGGCCCCGAAGACCTCGCAGAGCGCGAAGAACTTCTCGCTCACCAGCGCCTTGATCGG
>DASTUX010000151.1:0-19085 GCA_035759395.1 Nocardioides sp. | reverse complement strand
CGGGACGACCCCGACCTCCTCGGCACGCGCGCGTGCGGCAGCCAGGACCTCGTCCTCGGGGACGAAGTTCTCGGCGTAGGACCAACTCGCGGGCTTGATCGGGGTGGTGATGATGGCCTCCTGGGTGGGACGCCGAGCGAGCGGGCGACCGGCGTGGGCGAGCGGAAACACCGTATCGTGAAGCGGAGGGAACACTGCGCGGCCACGAGTCGTTCTTGCCCATGAGTTGCAGTGAGTTCACAGCAGAAAGTGAGACCCCTTCACAGGGTTCTCTCAGCCGACGTTCCTAGCGTGAGGAGTCAGGACACTGTTCGGATCACACGCGCGGACGCGCGGCAAGGAGACTCCGGTGGACGCAGACGTGCGCGCTGAGGCGAGCGACCCCGGCGCCGTCCCGACGTGGGACGAGATCGTCGAGCGGCACTCGGACCGCGTCTACCGGCTGGCCTACCGCCTCACCGGCAACCGCCACGACGCCGAGGACCTCACCCAGGAGGTCTTCGTGCGGGTGTTCCGCTCGCTGTCGACCTACACGCCCGGCACCTTCGAGGGCTGGCTGCACCGGATCACCACCAACCTCTTCCTCGACCAGGCGCGACGCAAGCAGCGGATCCGCTTCGACGCGCTCTCCGACGAGCGCGCGGAGCGGCTGCGCAGCACGCTGCCCACCCCGGACATGGCGTACGCCGACCAGACGTTCGACGACGACATCGAGCGCGCCCTCGCCACGCTGCCGCCGGACTTCCGCGCGGCGGTGGTGCTGTGCGACGTCGAGGGGCTCTCCTACGAGGAGATCTCCGGGATCCTCGGCGCGAAGCTCGGCACCGTCCGCTCGCGCATCCACCGCGGCCGGGCGATGCTGCGCGCCGCCCTCGCGCACCGCGCCCCCCAGGACGGCCGCGCCCGCTACTCCGGTCCGGCCACCGTCGTCTCCACGCGACGGGGGACGGTCACGTGATCGGCCACCTCGGACCCCGCGTCAGCGCCCTGCTCGACGGCCAGCTGCCGCCCGACGAGGCGGAGCGCGCCTGGGCCCACGTCCACGTCTGCCACTTCTGCCGCGACCAGGTCGAGCGGGAGGGCTGGGTCAAGACCCGCCTCGCCGGCCTCTCCTTCGCGGCCGGCCCGGCGCCCGAGCACCTCAAGGGGTCGCTCATGGACGGGCCGCACGGGCTGCCGCCCGGCGACAGCTACCTCGCCCACCCGGACCGTCGGCCGTGGCGCAACACCGGCCTGGTCGCGATCGGCGGCGGCGCCGTGGGGGCCGCCGTGATGGGGGTCATCGCCCTCGGCGTGGGCTCCGCGGACCTCCCTGCCGACCAGCAGAAGGCTCCGGTCACGCACCTGGTGAGTCCCACCGGCTCGCCGACCAGCTCCTCGCCGCATGTCAGCCCCGCGGTGAGTCCGGGAGTCCCTTCCCCCACTCCCTGATCTCCCGCATCCCGGCGTTTCGGGTGCCGGATCCCGCGAACCGGGGGATGCTGGCACCCATGTCCCGCTCCGGACGGGATGCCTGTTGCATCGGGGGAAGCGCATGTACGGGTTGGTCAACCAAGCTGTCGAGGATCTCGCCGTCCGCCTGGGCGGGCCCGAGCTGTGGTCGAAGATCGTCGATCGGGCCGGCATCGACGCGCCCGTCTTCGTCGCCATGTCGGCCTACGACGACGACGTCACCTACCGCCTCGTGGAGGCCGCGAGCGAGGTGCTCGGACTCTCGCAGGCCGAGGTCCTCGAGGCGTTCGGCGAGCACTGGATCCTCTACACCGGTTCCCAGGGGTACGGCCCGATGTTGTCGGCGATGGGCACGACCCTGCCGCAGTTCCTGGGCAACCTCGACGCGATGCACTCGCGGATCGCGCTGAGCATGCCGGAGCTGAAGCCCCCCTCCTTCGCCTGCGAGGAGCTGGGCGAGGGCCGCCTGCTGGTGCGCTACTGGTCGGAGCGGGCCGGCCTGGCCCCGATGGTCACGGGGCTGCTGAAGGGGTTGGCAGGTCGCTTCGGCCTGGACCTGACGGTCACTCCGCAGGATCGGTCGGCGGACGCCGACCACGACACCTTCCTGCTGAACTACGCGCCGTCTGCCCCATGAGCCAGAGCGCCTGGGGGCTGCCACCGTGCCTGCTCGACAAGGTGTCGCCGTTCCACCTGGTGCTGGGGCCCGACCTGACGATCCGCCAGGTCGGCTCGTCGCTGCGCCGCGTCTGCCCGCAGGTCGTCCCGGGCAGCGCGTTCGAGAGCGTCGTCGAGATCATCAGCCCACGTGGGCCGGTGACAGCGGAGTCCCTGAGGTCGCGGTCGCGGTCGTTGTTCGTGCTCCAGCTGAAGGAGGGAGACCTGAAGCTGCGCGGCCAGGTGCTGCACGACGAGGCCTCGGACGTCGTGATCTTCGTCGGGACCCCGTGGATCACCGACATGGGCGCGATCTCCGAGCTGAACCTGACCCTGGAGGACTTCAGCGTCTCCGACAACGTCGTCGACTACCTCCTGATGCTGCAGACGCAGGGCGCCGCCCTGGTCGAGTCTCGGACGATGGCCGCAAGCCTCGAGGCAGCGGCCGTGGAGTCCCAGGCTCGTGCGCGGCAGCTCGAACGGCTCACCCGTGAGCTGGACTCGGTCCTGAACTCGGCGGGCGAGGGCATCTACGGAGTCGACGCGGCCGGCACCATCACCTTCGTCAACCGGGCCGCGGCCCAGCTGCTCCGCACCTCCCGCGAGGCGCTGCTCGGTCGTGCGGTGGGCGAGGTGATCCGCATGGTGTCGGCGGATCCGGCTCCGGCTCCGACGGCGCCGGTCGAGGACGAGGGGGGTGCACGCCACACCATCGGGCGGCACCGTCGGGTCGACGGCTCGTTGTTCGACTCCGAGTCGATCTCCGCACCGGTCCTCGAGGGCGACACGGTGGTGGGTTCGGTGGTCGTCTTCCGAGACATCTCCGAGCGGCTCGCCGTGGAGCGGCTCAAGGACGAGTTCATCTCGATGGTCAGCCACGAGCTGCGGACCCCCCTCACGTCCATGCGGGGAGCCCTGGGGCTGTTGGCCGCCGGGAACGCGGGCCACCTCGAGCCGCGCGCCGCTCGGATGGTCGAGGTGGCGACGGTCAGCACCGACCGCCTGGTGCGCCTGATCAACGACATCCTCGACGTGGAGGGCATCGCCGCGGGCAAGCTCGCCGTGCACCCTCGCCGCACCAGCGCGCTCAGCCTGGTCGAGACCACGGTGGGTGAGCTGGCCGGGCTGGCCGAGGCCGCGGGCGTCCAGATCAAGGTGGGTCAGGTGGAGGGAACGGTCCTGGCGGACCCGGACCGGATCGTGCAGACGCTGGGCAACCTGGTCGGCAACGCCATCAAGTTCTCCGAAACCGGGTCCAGCGTGGAGATCGCGGTGTCGGCGGAGGGTGACGAGGTCCGCTTCGAGGTCTTCGACAGCGGCCCCGGCATCCCGGCCGACCAGCTCGAGAAGGTCTTCGACCCCTTCCACCAGGTCGATGCCTCGGACACCCGGCAGAAGGGTGGGACCGGCCTCGGCCTGGCGATCAGCCGGGGACTCGTCGAGCGCCACCGTGGACGGATCTGGGCGACCAGCGAGCTGGGCGAGGGCACGACGGTCTCGTTCACGCTCCCGGCTGCGCCGCCGGTCGCGGAGCGGACCCCTGCACCGCCGATTTCGCAGCGGGGGACAAGATAGGCACGTGAACGAGCAGGAGCCCACGGGCGGGGACGAGACCGAGCCCACGCAGCCACTGCCCGAGGGACCCCCCACCGAGTCCCCGGCCATGTCGTGGGTCCCGCCGACCGTCCAGCCGCCTCCGGGGCCCCCTCCGGGCCCCTGGACGGCGTACCCGCTGGGCAGCCAGCCGCAGCCCCCGTCGCGCCACGTCGCGCCGACCGGGCGCGTGCCGGGGTGGCTGTGGCCGGTCGTGTGCTCGCTGGCCCTTCTGCTCGGCATCGTGGGCGGGGTCGCGGCCAGCATCGTCTACGACGAGGTGGCCTCGAACTCCGGCGAGGTCAGGGACGGCATCCTCGGGGTCGACACCGTCTCCGTGCCGCCGCTGCCGCAGGACAACGGTTCCGTCGCCGCGGTGGCCGAGTCCCTGCTGCCCAGCACCGTCCAGATCTCGGCCGAGTACGACGGCGAGAAGGGCGGCGCGACGGGGTCCGGGTTCGTCCTGGACCGGCAGGGCCACATCATCACCAACAACCACGTCGTCGCGAACGCGGCGGCCGACGACGGCCCGATCGAGATCGTCGACCAGGACGGCAACCGCTACGCCGCGACGGTGGTCGGGCGCAGCCCGGTCTACGACCTGGCGGTGCTCTACGCCAAGGACGCGCGCGGTCTGAAGCCGGCGTCGCTGGGGTCCTCCCAGGCGCTGCGCGTCGGTGAGGGTGTCGTCGCGTTCGGCTCGCCGCTGGGGCTGAGCTCGACGGTCACGGCCGGCATCGTCAGTGCGCTGCACCGGCCGGTCACGACGGGCGACTCGGGCAACGAGTCGTCGTACATCAACGCGGTGCAGACCGACGCGGCCATCAACCCCGGCAACTCGGGTGGCCCGCTGGTCAACCTGCGCGGGCAGGTGGTCGGGGTCAACTCCGCGATCGCCACGACCGGCGGCAGCATGGACGGCGAGTCCGGCAACATCGGCGTCGGCTTCGCGATCCCGATCGAGCAGGTCCGGATCACCGCCGACCAGATCCTGCGGACCGGCGAGGCGCGCTACCCGGTCATCGGGGCAAAGGTCCAGACCGGCCGCGAGGACGGCACCGGCGCCGAGATCGACGAGGTCCTCAAGGGCACACCGGCCGAGGACAGCGGGCTCGAGAAGGGCGACCTGATCACCGAGGTGGACGGCGAGCGGGTCACCGACGGGATCGCTCTGATCGTCGCGATCCGTTCGCACCAGCCCGGCGAGACGATCGAGTTCACGGTCGAGCGCGACGGCAAGGTGCGGACGATCAAGGTGCGGCTCGGCTCCGAGGTCGGCTGACCGGGGATCCCCCGTGGGAGCGGGCGGTCAGACCTCGGGCCGCTGCTCCGCCTCGACGTAGGGGTGCTCGTCGACGAACGTCTTCGTCTCGGCGTACATCCGCTGGATGAACTCCTCCAGCTGCGTGGACTCGACTCGCCACTGGCCCCGACCGCCGATCTTGATCGCGGCCAGGTCGCCGCGCCGGACGAGCGCGTAGACCTGCGCGCTGGAGGTGTTGAGGACCTCCGCCACGTCGGCGAGCGTGAGGAAGCGGGGGGTGCCGGGCATCTCCCCATGATCCCACCTCCCGCAGCCGGCCGACCGTCGCGACACCGCAGGCTGTGGAAGAGAGGGGTGACCGCGGGCCCCACGAGCTGCATGATGTGCTCGTGGTCAGGATTCCCGGGACACCACCGACCCCCGCCCCACCCGCCGCGCCCTCGGCCGTGCGCGCGGCGACGCCGGGGTGGCGTGACCCGCGACTGTGGGTCGGCCTGGTCATCGTGGCCGTGTCGGTGGTCGCCGGAGCGAAGCTGGTCGGTGCCGCGGACCAGACCGTCGGGGTCTGGGCCACCGCCTCCGACCTGGGCGCCGGCGACGAGGTCGGCCCCGACGACCTCGTCGCGACCCGGGTGCACTTCGCCGAGACCGACGACCTGGACGGCTACTTCACCGTCGACGAGCAGCTGCCCGCCGACCTCGAGCTGACCCGTGGCGTGGGAGCCGGCGAGCTGCTGCCCCGGGCCGCCGTCGGATCGGCCGGCGACACCGGGACGCTCGAGGTGCCGGTGGCCGTCGATGCCGAGCAGGTGCCGGGTTCGGTCCGGTCCGGGTCGGTCGTCGACATCTACCTCGTGCCCTCGTCGGGACCCGGGCCGTCCGGCCGGGGAGTTTCCTGCGCCCGCGACTCGTGCGCCGACCTCGGTCCCGCGCTGTCCGCGGTCACCGTCGTCGACGCGCCGGCGCTCGACCAGGGCTTCGCGGCGACCGGCAAGCGACAGCTCGTCCTGGCCGTGGACGAGCAGGACGCCCGCGCGTTCTTCGCGCTGCTCGGCTCCTCCGAGGGCCCGGTCATCACGGTCGTACGACGGGGCTGAGCGGTGGTCGTCGTCCTGGTCGTCGCCTCCGGAGCAGCGTGGGAGTCGGCCGCGCTGCGCCTGCTGAACGACGACGCCGGGGTGGTGGTGCTCAAGCGCTGCGTGGACGTCGACGACCTGCTCGCCGCGGCGACCGCCGGCCAGGCGGACGTGGCCGTCCTCGGGCTCGACTCTCCGGGCCTCGACCTCGCGGCGACCGACCACCTCCGCCAGCACCGGGTCCGCCCGGTGGCGATCCTGCCGGCCGGCGCCCCCACCGAGGCGGCCCGGCTGCGCGCGGCGCGGATCGGGATCCAGGCACTGGTGCCGGAGAGCGACCTCGCCCTGCTGCCGGAGGCGGTGACGCGCACCGACGGTGAGCCGGAGCACGAAGCGATCGCCGAGGAGCCCCCGGTCCTCGACCCGGTCCCCGGGGGCCGCGTGATCGCCGTGTGGGGTCCCACCGGAGCCCCGGGGCGCACCACGGTGGCGGTCGGCCTGGCCGCGGAGCTGGCCCGGCGGCAGATCCCCAGCATCCTGGTCGACGCCGACCCCTACGGCGGTGCCGTGGCCCAGCAGCTCGGGATCCTGGACGAGGTCTCGGGGCTGCTCTCCGCCGCGCGGCTGGCGGCGGCCGGCGAGCTCGCCGAGCGGTTCGCGACGGTCTGCCGTGGTCTGGACGGCCACCTGCGCGTCATCACCGGCCTGCCGCGGGCGGACCGGTGGGTGGAGATCAGGGCCGGGGCCGTCGAGCACGTGCTGGAGGTGGCGCGCGACCACGGTCAGGTGGTCGTCGACGCCGGGTTCAGCCTCGAGGACGACCCGGCCCCCGACTTCGGCTCCCGCCCCGCCCGCAACCAGATGACGCTGGGCGCCCTCTCGACCGCCGACGAGGTGGTCGTGGTCGGGACGGCCGACCCGGTGGGGCTCTCGCGGCTGGCGCGCGGCCTGGTCGAGCTGCGCGAGCTGACCGGAGGGGCACCGGTCCGGGTCGTCGTCAACCGGATGCGCCCCTCGCTGGGCTGGTCGGAGAAGGAGATCGCCGGCATGGTCGAGGGCTTCTCGCGGGTCTCGGGGCTGCACTTCCTGCCCGACGACCGGGCCGCCGTCGACCGCGCGCTGGTCGCCGGGCGGACCCTGCCGGAGGTGGGCGACTCCCCGCTCGGACGGGCCGTCGCCGGCATCGTCGACGCCCTCGCGCCCGGGGAAGGGCAGGCGGAGCCGGCACCCCGGCGCGGGCTCAGGCGGCGAACAGCAGGTACAACCCGCCGACGGTGAACGCCACCATCGCGAACAGCAGCGGCAGCTGGCCGGTGAGCTGGTGACGCTTCGGCAGCACCTGGACCGCCCGCTCGTGGGCAGCCACGACGGCCACGACGTGGCCCAGCACGACGCTGAGGACCTTGATGTTCGCCAGCAGCGTCGGGTGGTAGGACAACCAGTAGTTGACGCTCCAGTCGCCCGTGCCCAGCAGGTTGCTGCCGTTTCCGAGCGGGTCGCTGGCCAGGATCAGGGTCATCTGGCCGAACTCGACGAGGTAGGTCAGGTAGTGGGCCACGATGTAGCCGACGATGATGGGCACGACCGAGTGCGCGAACCGGTCCGGCAGCTCACGGTGGCGCAGGTCGTCGCCGAGGCCGGTGAGCACGCACCCCAGCGCGAAGAGCAGCCCGACGACCGTGCAGAACGCCAGCAGCGCCAGGTTGTTGAGCAGGAACGAGGACGTGTCCGCCGACTGGACGAACTTCACCCAGACCGTCGAGTCGCGGAACGAGTCGAACGCCGTACTGCCGAAGAGCACGGCCACGACCGCCACGAGACCCGGCCTCGCCGGCACCGTGTCGAGGTTGGCGAGCGGGCTGCGGACCACGAGCCGGTCGCCGCGCCACCCCCAGACCGACAGCCGCGCGACCAGGCTCGAGTAGACCTCGAACGGGTCGGCTCGCGCATAGAACGTGCTGCCGAACAGGGCGCCACCCAGCAGCATGATCGCGAGGTACGCCGCGCACCACAGCCGGACCGGGCCCAGCTCGGTCGAGTAGGGGTAGACCAGCTCCATCCAGACGAAGGCGAAGAGCCCGAGCGCGGCCGGCCAGTGGCCGAGCCGCTCGGGGTAGGCGTACACCCCGCGGTCGGGATCGCTGCCGGAGAGCTTCGCGAAGGCGAGGTTGATGGTGCGGACCGGGCTGATCGCCTTCCACACCGGGCCGAAGAGCAGCGACAGCGGGACCAGGCCGACCCACCACCAGACGTAGAACATCCCGAAGATCGGGTTGGTGAGCAGGTCCTTGCCGAGCACGGCGGCCACGGCGGCGTAGGCCAGCACCAGGACGCCGAACACGCGGAGCGCGACCCGGAACCCGGTCGAGGTGACCAGGGCGCCGAGGTTCGGGCTGGGGCGACCGCTCGTCGCCTCGTCGTACCTCGGGTTGCGCCAGGCGATCGCGAGGACGGTGAAGGAGACCGTCAGCGCCGCCACCGCACCGGCGATCGCCAGCTCGGGCGAGATCGGCAGGTCCTTGGCGCCGCCGATCCCGTGCGCCAGCGTGATGCCGTGCGACACCTCAGCGGACTTCGAGCTGGACGATCGTGACGTCGAGGGTGTGGGACTCGACGTCGACGACGCCCGGCTCCTCGATCGGCTCGAGCTTGAGCGTGGTCGTGCCGGGGCCGTACTCGAACTCCTGCTCGGGGGTCGAGTGCACGTGGATCTCGCCCGCCGCGTCGGCCTTGACCACGAGCTCGATGGGCTGGCCGGTCGCGACCTCGACCCGGTCGCCGTTGGGCGTGACCGAGTCTCCGGAGACCGTGATGTCGATGGTCTTGGTGCTGTGCGTGGAGCCGGTTGAGCCGCTCGGTTCGTCGCTGCCACCACAGCCTGTTGCCAGGGTGAGGGTGCAGGTGACAACGGCGAGGACCGCCATCAGTCGGCGCATCGGTCTCTCTTCCTTCGGTCTCGAGGTGTCGGGGGTCTCAGGAGCTCCGGTGGGACGGGCCGCCCGCCGGGAGCCCGCCTCTGGAAGAATCCCATGCTGGACAAGCCGGAGGCTCGTTACCCCGGTGCACCCGACGAAAGGGAATGGATGAGTGACCGGCTCCGGCCTCGGGACCTGGCCTTCCTCGCCGCCGAGTCGCCGTCGACACCGATGCACAACGCGACCGTCGAGATCTTCGATCCCGGTGAGTCCGGCTTCGACTACGAGCGCCTCGTCGACCTGATCCGGGACCGCATCTCGTTCGCCCCGCGCTACCGCCAGCGGATCCAGGCGGTGCCGGGCTGGGTCGCCAACCCCGCCTGGGTCGACGACGAGAACTTCGACATCACCTACCACGTACGACGCTCCGCGCTGCCGCGTCCGGGCAGCCTGCACCAGCTCCAGGAGCTCGTCGCCCGCATCGTGTCCCGGCCGCTCGACCGGTCCCGGCCGCTGTGGGAGATGTACCTCGTCGAGGGGCTCGCCGGGGGCCAGATCGCGCTGCTCTCGAAGTCGCACCAGGTGCTGGTCGACGGCGTCGTCACCGTGGACCTCGGCCAGGTGCTCCTCGACGCGAACGCGGAGCCCAAGGAGCTCGGCGGCGACGAGTGGCGGGCGGAGCCCCGTCCCTCGTCTGCCGGTCTCGTGCTCAACGCCGTGCGCGACTCGATCTCGAGGACGACCGTGGTCGACACCGTGCGGAGCCGGACCGGCTCCGTGCTGCGCCACGGCACCTCGGCCGCCGAGCGGGCCGGCCGGATCGCCAACGGCCTCACGGGGCGCCGTCCGGAGTGGGAGTCGCCGATCAACGGGCACCTCTCCCAGCAGCGCCGGATCGTCACCGTCAGCACCGACCTGGCCGACTACCGCGCGGTGCGCAAGGCGCACGGCGGCAGCATCAACGACGTCATCCTCGCCACGCTCAGCGGCGCGCTGCGCAGCTGGCTGATGGCCCGCACGGAGTCGATGGGCGGGATGCGACAGATCCGTGCCGTCGTGCCGGTCTCCGTGATCGACGACGGGCTCGAGGCCAACTCGCTCGGCAGCCCGATCGCCGCCCACTACGTCGACCTCCCCATCGGCGAGGCCAGCCCGGTCGTGCGCCTGCACCAGGTGTCCTACTCCTTCCAGGCGCACAAGGACACCGGCCGAGGCGTGGCCGCCAACCGGCTCGCCGGGATCGCCGGCTTCGCGCCCACGACCTTCCACGCGATCGGCGTCCGCGTCGCCGCGGCCGAGCTGCGCAAGGGGTTCCAGCTGGTCGTCACCAACGTGCCGGGCCCGCAGTCGCCGCTCTACGCCGCCGGGGCCCGGATGGTCGCGACCTACCCGGTCCACCCCCTGCTGCCGGGACAGGCGCTGGCGATCGGCGTCACGTCGTACGACGGCCGCGTCTACTACGGCGTGACCGCCGACCCGCACCTGCTGCCGGACGTCGACCTGCTCGGCTCCTGCATCACGGAGGCGCTCGACGAGCTGCTCGACACCGCCACCGGGGCGCGCACCCGCGCGCCGCGCGGCCGCAAGAAGTCGGCCAAGGCGCCCGCGAAGCAGTCCCCGAAGGCAGCCCCCGGTGAGTGAGCGCGTCTACGTCCCCCTGACCTCCACGCTGCTGGCCCGGCTGGTCGGCGAGGGCCGTCTCGACGGGCCGTTCCGCGCCCACGCCGTCACCGACGCCCTGCGCGTCGAGTGGCCCGACGGCGACGACGAGGGATGGGAGTACGCCGCCCTGATGGCCGCCGCGGCCACCTCGGCCGGGCTCCGGGGGAGCGGCGACGCCGCGCGCCGGTTCGTGATCGCCGCCGACGTCCCGACGGTGGTCCCCGTCCCCGGTGAGGACCCGACGCTGGTCGACGTCGCCGCGGACATCCCCTGGAAGAACGTCGCCTCCGCCCACGTCGACACGGTGGACCGTGCCGACGACGCGGACGAGGACGACGACCTCGCCTGGTTCGCCACCCAGGAGATCCCGCACCTGCTCTGAGCCGGTCGACCGGGTTGGAGCCATGAGGGGCGGTCTGACAACATCGCGACCATGGACGCGATCACGACCCCGCCGGCTCCCACCAACGAGCCGAACCTGACCTACGCGCCGGGCACTCCCGAACGGGAAGCCCTGGTCGTGGAGATCGACAAGCTCGAGCGCAAGCAGCACGACCTCAAGGCCCACATCGGGGGCAAGAAGAAGGCCGGCGGCGGCGAAGAGATCCAGGTCGTCCAGCCGCACGACCACCAGCACGTGCTGGGCACCCTGAAGAACTCCACCGAGGCCGACGCGAAGGCTGCCGTCAAGGCGGCCCAGGACGCGGCGCCCGGATGGCGCAACCTCGACTTCGACGAGCGCGCCGCGATCCTGCTCAAGGCCGCCGACCTGCTGGCCGGCCCGTGGCGCCAGCGGATCAACGCCGCGACCATGCTCGGCCAGTCCAAGACGGCCTTCCAGGCCGAGATCGACAGCGCCTGTGAGCTGATCGACTTCTGGCGCTACAACGTCCACTACGCCCGCGGGATCCTCACCGACCAGCCGATCGCGAACAGCCCCGGCATCTGGAACCGCACCGACCACCGCCCGCTCGAGGGCTTCGTCTACGCGATCACGCCGTTCAACTTCACGGCCATCGCGGGCAACCTGCCCACCGCGCCCGCGCTGATGGGCAACACGGTGATCTGGAAGCCGTCGCCGACCCAGCAGCTCGCCGCCTCGCTCACCATGGAGCTGCTCGAGGAGGCCGGCATGCCGCCCGGCGTCATCAACATGCTCCCCGGTGACGGCCTCGACGTCTCGAAGGTCGCCCTGGCCAGTCCCGACCTCGCGGGCATCCACTTCACCGGCTCGACGCCGACGTTCCAGCACCTGTGGCGCACGGTCGGCGAGAACATCACGTCGTACAAGTCCTACCCGCGCATCGTCGGCGAGACCGGCGGCAAGGACTTCATCGTCGCCCACCCGTCGGCCGACCCGGACGTCACCCGCGTGGCGATGATCCGCGGTGCGTTCGAGTTCCAGGGCCAGAAGTGCTCCGCCGCGTCCCGGGCCTACGTCGCCCGCTCGGTGTGGAACAAGCTCAAGGACAAGTTCCTGGCCGAGGTCGAGGGGCTCACCATGGGTGACGTCACCAACTTCTCGAACTTCATGGGCGCCGTGATCGACGACCGGGCGTTCGCCAAGCACAAGGCCGCGATCACGCGGGCCAAGCGCAACTCGCACCTCGAGATCCTCGCCGGTGGCCAGGTCGACGACTCGGTCGGTTACTTCGTGCGCCCCACGGTCGTGGAGTCGAGCGACCCGACCGACCAGATGTTCTCGACGGAGTACTTCGGCCCGATCCTGGCCGTGCACGTCTACGAGGACCGCGACTTCGAGAAGGTCGTCGCGCAGATGGAGTCGTTCGCGCCGTACGCCCTGACCGGCGCGATCATCGCCCAGGACCGCAACGTGATCGCCTGGGCCCGCGAGGCGCTGCGGTTCGCGGCCGGCAACTTCTACGTCAACGACAAGCCGACCGGCGCCGTCGTCGGCCAGCAGCCCTTCGGTGGCGGCCGGGCCAGCGGCACCAACGACAAGGCCGGCGCGGCGATCAACCTGCTGCGCTGGACCAGCCCGCGCAGCATCAAGGAGACCTTCGTCCCGCCGAAGGACTACCGCTACCCGTTCATGGGCTGACCCGCCGGATGGGGGAGGATCATCCTCGATGACCTCCCCCGTCCTGCCGCTGCACATGGGCGCGCTGCACCCCTTCGAGCAAGCGCTCGTCTACGCGCTGGCGTTCGGACCGTTCCTGGTCCTGGCGGCGGTGGTCGTCGTACGACGACGCCAGGACCGGCGCGAGGACGAGACGGGTCAGCGGGACAGGTAGTCGCGCCCCACGCGGTTCTCGGCCTTGAGGGCCTTGAGCAGCAGGTCGGAGATGAGCCCCTCGATCTTGCCGCCCACGAGCGGGATGCCGACCCTGATGTCCAGCGCGACCGTCTCGGTCGTGGTGCCGCCGGACTCGGTCAGCCGCACGGTGCCGCTCATCTCGCCCGGCTTGCCGGGGATGGTCACCGTGATGTCGCCCTGGGTCGGGGACGTCCAGGTCTCCTGCTGGACGATGTTGATCTCGTCGCCGACGAACTTCTTCGCGAACGACGGGATCCCGTCGGCGGCCTGGACCTGGTCGACGGTCACGTCCATCGCTCCCGAGGCGGCGTCGCCGTCCACGGTGACGGTCCGGCGCAGGACGCCCTGGACGTCGCAGACCTCCTCGCGGAACGCCGGGTCGGCCAGCATCGCCGCCACCGCGTCGGCGGGGGCGTCGTAGGTCAGCTCGTGTGTCAGTCGCTTCGTCATCTCAGCGCTCTCCCTTCAGCCAGGCCACGCCGACGCCGTGCTCGACGTCCATGCCGTCCTTGATCCGCTCGGCCAGCAGCTTCTCGAGCTTGCCGCCCACGAGCGGGACCTTGATCTTGACGTCGAGCTCGACGATCTCGACGGTGCGGCTGCCCTCGGGGCGCAGCGTGATGGTGCCGCTGATCTCCGACGGCTTGCCGGGGGCCTCGATCCGCAGCGTCGCTCCGGTCGAGTCCGCCCACTCCTCGCGCTGGATGGCGCGGGTCGCGTCGCCGGCGAAGGCGCGGGCGAACGACGGCAGGTCGCCGGTCCGCTGCTGCTGGTCGATCGTCAGCGAGAAGCCGTTGCCGGTGCTCGTGAGGTCGACCTCGGCGGAGACGACGTCCTGGGCGGCGCAGACGGCCTCCCGGAACTCGGGATCGGCCAGCATCGCGAAGACCTGGTCCGGGCTGGCGTCGTAGGACAGCTCGTTTCGGAACAACATGCCGCACATCATGTCCGAGCCCGCCCCGAGGTGGCTACGGGCCCGGGGCTAACGTGCACGCCCATGAGCGAAACGTTCGTGTCCTTCGGTGAGCAGGGTGCCCAGCTGACCTACGGCAGCTACCTGCGCCTGCCCCAGCTGCTCGACTCCCAGCACCTCGAGTCCGACCCGCCCGCGCACGACGAGCTGCTGTTCATCACCATCCACCAGGTCTACGAGCTGTGGTTCAAGCAGCTGCTGCACGAGGTGGCAGCGGCCCGCGACGCGATGAGCGGGGCGATCGAGGGACGCACCCTGTGGTGGGCCCAGCACCTCCTGGCCCGGGTCCACGTCATCGAGCGGATCCTGGTCCAGCAGGTCGACATCCTCGAGACGATGACACCGCAGGACTTCCTCGAGTTCCGGCAGCGGCTGGCCCCGGCGAGCGGGTTCCAGTCGGTGCAGTTCCGTGAGCTGGAGTTCCTCTCCGGTGCGAAGGACCCGTCGTACGTCCAGCGGTTCAAGGGACTGACCCAGATCGAGGAGGAGCGGCTGGCCGTGCGCCTCGAGGAGCCGTCCCTCTGGGACGCGTTCGTCCACGTCCTGCGAGCCGAGGGGCTCCCCGCGGACACCGACCAGGAGATCTCGGCGTCGCTGCGCACCGTCGCCCACGACCGGTCCCAGCACGCCGCCGTCTGGGCCCTCGCCGAGGCGCTGCTGCAGCACGACGAGCTGGCCGCGAGCTGGCGCGCGCGGCACGTCGTGATGGTCGAGCGGATGATCGGCGGCAAGTCCGGGACCGGCGGTTCCAGCGGTGCCGGCTACCTGCGTTCGCGCATCCCGCTGCGCTACTACCCGCTGCTCTGGGACCTGCGTTCGGAGCTGTGACAGGGCTCTAAGAGAGTGCGCGGCCACCCCCTAGTTGTGGAGTCACTGGTGGGGTCCTAGGGTCAGAACGTGTCAACGACGACGCTGGATCAGGACAAGGCCGACCTCATCGCGAAGGCCATCGACCTCGCCGTGGCAGGCAAGGGTTCCGGGGGCCCGCCGCACGACCGGGTGGGGGCGCTTCTCAAGGCCTACTACCGGCACGTGGCACCCGAGGACGTCTGCGACCGCACCGACGCCGACCTGTACGGCGCCCTCGCCTCGCACTGGCACTTGGCCGGCAACCGTCCCCAGGGAACCGCGCAGGTCCGCGTCTTCACCCCGAGCCTGGGGGAGCACGGCTGGTCGGCCGGCGGTCACTCGGTCGTGGAGGTCGTCACCGACGACATGCCGTTCCTCGTCGACTCGCTGACGATGGAGCTCTCCCGCCAGCTGCGCGGCGTGCACGTCGTGATCCACCCGCACTTCGACGTGGAGCGCGACATCACCGGGGCGCTGCAGAGCGTCTCGCCGGTCGCCGACGGCTCGCTCGAGCCCGAGGGCGACGCGGTCCGCGAGTCCTGGATGCACGTCGAGATCGACCGGATCCGCGAGGGCGACGGCTCCGCCGAGATCGAGGAGGCGGTGCAGCGGGTGCTGCGCGACGTCCGCGAGGCCGTCGAGGACTGGGAGAAGATGCACGCCCAGGTCCTCGCGATCGTGGACGAGCTGGAGTCCGACCCGCCGCCGCTGCCCGCGGAGGAGATCCGCCAGGGCAAGGAGCTGCTCCAGTGGCTCGCCGAGAACCACTTCACGTTCCTCGGCTACCGGGAGTACCGCCTCGAGCGCGACGGCGAGGACGAGCTGCTCCGCGCCGTCCCCGGCACCGGCTTCGGCATCCTGCGTGCCGACCAGGACATGTCGGCCTCGTTCGGCAAGCTGCCGGCGATGGTCAAGGCCAAGGCCCGCGAGAAGACGCTGCTGGTGCTGGCCAAGGCCAACTCGCGCGCGACCGTGCACCGGCCGGCGTACCTCGACTACGTCGGCGTCAAGAAGTTCGAGAACGGCGAGGTCGTGGGGGAGCGCCGCTTCCTCGGGCTCTACTCCAGCGCCGCCTACACCGAGTCCCTGACCCGGATCCCGCTGCTGCGCGAGAAGGCCGCGGCCGTGCTCAAGCAGATCGGCTTCGACACGCGCAGCCACGCCGGCAAGGCGCTGATGGACACCCTCGAGACCTACCCGCGCGACGAGCTGTTCCACACACCCGTCGACGAGCTCGCCCCCATGGCCGAGGCGGCCATGCACGCGCGCGAGCGGCGCCAGGTGCGGATGTTCATCCGCCGCGACACCTACGGCCGCTACGTCTCGGTCCTCGTCTACCTGCCCCGCGACCGCTACAACACCAACGTCCGCGAGCGCTTCTCCCAGATCCTCAAGGAGCGGCTCGGCGGCGAATCGGTCGAGTTCAACGTCAGCGTCAACGAGTCGACCACGGCCCGCGTGCACTTCGTCGTGCACCCGCCGAAGGGCGCGACGATCCCGGAGGTCGACACCTCCGACCTCGAGCGTCGGCTCACCGACGCCTCGCGCTCGTGGCGCGACGACTTCGTGGCCGCCGTCATCACGGAGTACGGCGAGGAGGTCGGCGCGCTGCTGGGCCGCCGCTACGTCGACTCGTTCCCGGAGGCCTACAAGGAGGACTTCTCGCCGCGCACCGGCTCGGTCGACCTCGGCCGGCTCGAGCGGATCCCGGGCGACGAGGGGATCGACCTGTCGCTCTACGAGCAGATGGACGCCGGCCGCGGCGAGGCCCGGCTCAAGGTGTTCCGGATCGGCCCGCCGCTCTCGCTGTCGGAGATCCTCCCGATGCTCTCCTCGATGGGGGTCGAGGTCGTCGACGAGCGCCCCTACGAGCTCGAGGGCCTGGAGCGCCCGACGTACATCTACGAGTTCGGGCTGCGCTACGGCCAGGCGATGCCGGCGCACTCGCGCAAGCTCTTCCAGGACGCGCTGCGCGCCGTGTGGGACGGCTACAACGAGATCGACGGGTTCAACGCCCTGGTGCTCAGCGCCGGGCTGACCTGGCGGCAGGCGACCGTGCTGCGTGCCTACGCGAAGTACATGCGGCAGGGGAACTCGCCGTTCGCCCTCGACTACATCGAGGACGCGCTCCGCAACAACGTCGACATCACGCGCCTGCTGGTGCAGCTCTTCGAGGCCCGCTTCGACCCCGGCTCGAGCGACCTGGCCGCCGACGCGGAGGCGCGTACGGCGCGGGTCGAGGAGATCGAGCACCGGATCGGCCGGGCGCTCGACGACGTGGCCAGCCTCGACCACGACCGGATCCTGCGGTCGTACCTCACCCACGTCCGGGCGACCCTGCGCACGAACTACTTCCAGCCCGCCGAGGACGGCGGCCCGCGCCGCTACATGTCGTTCAAGCTGGAGCCCTCCGCGATCCCCGACCTGCCGGCGCCGCGTCCCAGCTTCGAGATCTTCGTGTACTCGCCGCGCGTCGAGGGCGTGCACCTGCGCTTCGGCGCCGTCGCCCGCGGAGGCCTGCGCTGGTCCGACCGCCGCGACGACTTCCGCACCGAGGTGCTCGGCCTGGTCAAGGCGCAGATGGTGAAGAACACCGTCATCGTGCCGGTGGGCGCCAAGGGCGGGTTCTTCTGCAAGCAGCTGCCCGACTCGTCCGACCGTGACGCGTGGATGGCCGAGGGGATCGCCTGCTACAAGACGTTCATCTCGGGCCTGCTCGACATCACCGACAACCTCGTCGAGGGACGGACCGTGCCCCCGGTCGCGGTGGTGCGGCACGACGGCGACGACTCCTACCTGGTGGTCGCCGCCGACAAGGGCACCGCGACGTTCTCCGACATCGCCAACGGGGTCGCCAAGGACTACGGCTTCTGGCTCGGCGACGCCTTCGCGAGCGGCGGCTCGGTCGGCTACGACCACAAGGCGATGGGCATCACGGCCCGGGGTGCCTGGGTCTCGGTCCAGCGGCACTTCCGCGAGCGCGGCATCGACTGCCAGAACGAGGACTTCACGGCCGTCGGCATCGGCGACATGTCGGGCGACGTGTTCGGCAACGGGATGCTCTGCTCCGAGCACACCCGCCTGGTCGCGGCCTTCGACCACCGTGACATCTTCGTCGACCCCACGCCCGACGCGGCCACGTCGTACGCCGAGCGCAAGCGGCTCTTCGAGCTGCCGCGGTCGAGCTGGCAGGACTACGACAAGGGCCTGATCTCCGAAGGCGGCGGGGTCTTCCCGCGCTCGCTGAAGTCGATCCCGCTCAACCCGGCGATCCGGGCCTCGCTGGGCATCCTCGACTCCGTGGCCGCGATGACGCCGGCCGAGCTGATGAAGGCGATCCTGCAGGCGCCGGTCGACCTGCTGTGGAACGGCGGCATCGGCACCTACGTCAAGGCCGACGAGGAGAGCCACGCCGACGCCGGCGACAAGGCCAACGACGCGATCCGCGTCAACGGTCGCGACCTGCGCGCGCAGTGTGTCGGCGAGGGCGGCAACCTCGGCCTCACCCAGCTCGGGCGGATCGAGTACGCCGGGCGCGGCGGCCGCATCAACACCGACTTCATCGACAACTCCGCGGGCGTGGACACCTCCGACCACGAGGTGAACATCAAGATCCTGCTCGACCAGGTGGTCGCCAACGGCGACCTGACCGAGAAGCAGCGCAACGACTTCCTCGCCTCGATGACCGACGAGGTGGGCCACCTCGTGCTCGCCGACAACTACGAGCAGAACCAGGCGCTGGCGAACGCCCTGAGCCAGTCACCGCAGCTGCTGCACGTGCACGAGGACTGGATCCGCCGGCTGGAGCGGCAGGGCCTGCTCGACCGGTCGCTGGAGGCGCTGCCGAGCCGGAAGACGGTGGCCGAGCGGATCGAGCGGCACGAGGGACTGTCCGCGCCGGAGCTGGCGGTGCTGCTCGCCTACACCAAGATCGTGCTCGCCGACGAGCTGCTCGACACCGAGCTCCCCGACGACCCGTTCCTGCGCAACGACCTGTTCAGCTACTTCCCGCAGAAGATGCGGCAGACCTACCGCGACCAGATGGAGACCCACCCGCTGCGCCGGGAGATCATCGTGACCAGCGTGGTGAACGACCTGGTCAACGGCGCCGGCATGACCTTCTTCCACCGGCTGTCGGAGGAGACGGCGGCGGCCGCGCCGGAGCTGGTGCGGGCGAACTTCGTGGCCCGGGAGATCTTCGGGTCCCGCGCGCTGATCGACGAGATCAACGCCTACGACAACAAGATCGACGCCCGCACCCAGACCCGGATGCGGCTGGAGATGCGCACCCTGGTCGAGCGTGCGTCGCGCTGGCTGATCCACAACCGGCGCCCGCCGATGGACAGCGAGGGCACCGTCGACTTCT
>DASTUX010000150.1:0-3354 GCA_035759395.1 Nocardioides sp. | reverse complement strand
GGAGCCGACCGAGGGCGAGATCCTCGTCGACGGTCGTCCGGTGCACTTCGCCAGCCCGGGTGACGCGATCGCGGCCGGCATCGGGATGGTCCACCAGCACTTCATGCTCGTGCCGGTCATGAGCGTCGCCGACAACATCCTGCTCGGCGCCGAGACGATGGCCAACCCGATCTTCCTGGACCGCGCCGAAGCCCATCGACGGATCGTCGAGCTGGGCAAGCGGTTCGGGTTCGAGATCGATCCCGACGTGAAGGTCGGCTCGCTGTCAGTGGGCTGGCAACAGCGCGTCGAGATCCTCAAGGCGCTCTACCGCTCGGCGCGCATCCTCGTCCTCGACGAGCCCACGGCGGTGCTGACGCCGCAGGAGATCGACGAGCTCATGGACATCATGCGCTCGCTCAAGGAGCAGGGCACCTCGATCGTCTTCATCACCCACAAGCTCCGCGAGGTCAAGGCCGTCGGCGACCGGATCTCGGTCATTCGCCGCGGCAAGGTCGTGGGCACCGCCGAGCCGACCGCGTCGGAGCCCCAGCTCGCGGAGATGATGGTCGGCCGCGAGGTCAAGCTGCTCGTCGACAAGGCCTCCCCGGAGGTCGGCGACGTCGTCCTCGACGTGCGTGGCGTGACCGTGGTCGACCCGCGCGGCCACCAGGTCGTCAAGGACGTCTCGTTCGACGCCCGGGCCGGTGAGGTCCTCGGCATCGCGGGGGTCCAGGGCAACGGCCAGACCGAGCTGATCAAGGCGCTGCTCGGCCTGGTCAAGCCCGACGCCGGCGCGATCTCCCTCGAGGGCCGCGACATCAGCAGGCACGGCCCCCGCGAGAGCCTCGACGACGGGATCGGCTACATCCCCGAGGACCGGTCGCACGACGGGTACGTCGGCGCGTTCTCGGTGCGCGAGAACCTCGTGCTGGACCTCTACCGCAGCGGGGAGTTCTCCCGCGGGATGGCGCTGCGCCTCGACGAGATCGAGAAGAACGCCGACGAGCGCATCGAGCAGTTCGACATCCGCACCGAGTCGGCGTCCACCCCGCTCTCCTCCCTCTCCGGGGGGAACCAGCAGAAGGTCGTCGTGGCACGGGAGTTCTCCCGGCCCCTGAAGGTGCTCATCGCGGCCCAGCCGACCCGCGGGGTCGACGTCGGGTCGATCGAGTTCATCCACAAACGCATCATCGAAGAGCGCGACAAGGGCACGGCCGTGATCATCGTGTCCACCGAGCTCGACGAGATCTTCGCCCTGTCCGACCGGATCGCGGTGATGTACGACGGACGCATCGTCGCCACCGTGACACCCGACATCGCCCGAGAGGACATCGGTCTGATGATGGCCGGAGCCCACGAGCCCGCCGAGGAGGTCAGCGCATGAGCGCGCCCGTCGTCGAGCAGCTCCCCCCGCCCCCGCCGGAGCTCCAGCAGCCCCCGCGCTACCCGTGGCTCGCGACCGTGAAGATCACCGCGGCCGCGTTCCTGCTCGCGCTGATCGTGGGGGCCTTCCTCATCGCCTTCAGCGACGACGGCGTGATCGAGTCGCTCGCCTACTTCTTCTCCTACCCGTGGGACTTCTTCACGCGGTCCGCCGACGCCGTCGCCTCGTCGTACTGGGCGCTGCTCAAGGGCTCGGTCGGCTCGTGGCACGCGATCAGCACCACGCTGGAGCGCGCCGCCCCGCTGATCTGCGCCGGCCTCGGCGTCACGATCGCCTTCCGGGCCGGCCTGTTCAACATCGGCGCCCAGGGTCAGCTGATCATCGGCGCGATCGGTGCGGCGTACGTCGGGTTCACGTGGGACCTCCCCATCGGCCTGCACCTCCTGGCCGCGCTCGTCGCCGCCGTCGTCCTGGGCGGGCTGTGGGGCGGCATCGCCGGGTTCCTCAAGGCCCGGACCGGCGCCCACGAGGTGATCACCACGATCATGCTCAACTACCTGGCGGCCTCGGTGCTGCTCTACGTGCTCAGCAAGGACGCCTTCCAGCGCCCCGGCAGCGACAACCCGCAGTCGCCCAAGGTCGACGGCTCGGCGGTGTTCCCGAGCGTGGCGGACACCCACCTCGGCGTCGTGGTCGCGATCCTCGCGGCCGTCGCGGTGTGGTGGGTGCTGGAGCGCAGCACGATCGGCTTCGAGATGCGAGCGGTCGGCGCCAACGACTCCGCCGCGCGCACCGCAGGCATGAGCGTGCCGAAGGTCTACACCCTCACGATGCTGGTCGCGGGCGGGCTGGCCGGCCTCGCGGCCGCGATGAACGTCCTCGGTCACCAGGACAACCTGAGCCCGAGCATGGCCGGCACGATCGGCTTCGACGCGATCACGGTCGCGCTGCTGGGCCGCGCGACCCCGCTGGGCACCGTCTTCGCGGGCCTGCTGTTCGGCGCGCTGAGCGTGGGCGGCGTCGCGATGCAGGCCAGCGCGGGCACGCCCAAGGAGCTCACCCAGGTGCTCCAGGCGCTGATCGTGCTGTTCGTGGCCGCCCCGGCGCTGGTGCGGTCCGTGCTGCGGATCAAGGACGAGGGTGGCGGATCCACGGTGATGGCGAAGGGATGGGGATCATGAGCACGGCAGTGGCTCCGAGGTCGGGCGGCGAGGTCAGGGTCCGCGACCGGGCCGACGTGCGCCGTCAGGTGCGGCTGGTCGTCGTGTTCGCGCTGGTCGCCCTGCTCTGCCTGGTCTTCTGGCTGACCACCGACGACCCGACCATCCAGTACGCGCTCGGCGAGCGGATCAGCCAGGACAACCCCGCCAAGTCGCTGAACGGCGGGCCGCTGCTGGTGGCCTGCTTCGTGGCCTCCCTCGCCGCTGTGGCGCTCGCCGCGGCCAACCGGGTGCCGCGCGGCTGGGTCGGTGGCGTGGTCTACGGCGTCGTCGGCCTGTCGTTTCTGGTCAGCTTCCTGATCTGGAACTACGGCGACCAGACCGGCAACTTCGCCGTCGCGCTCACCAACCCGCTGCCGGAGGCGGTCCGGCAGGCGACGCCGCTCATCCTGGGCGCTCTGGCGGGCTGCCTGTGCGAGCGCGCGGGGGTCATCAACATCGCCATCGAGGGCCAGTTCCTCATGGCAGCGTTCTTCGCCTCGGTGGCGTCCAGCCTCTTCTTCAGCGCGGAGATGGGCCTCCTGGGCGGCATCGTCGCCGGGGTGGGGATGGCGGCCATGCTCGCGTGGTTCGCGATGCGCTTCGACGTCAACCAGGTGGTCCTCGGCGTCGTGCTGACCGCCTTCGCGACCGGCCTGACCGCGTTCCTGCTCAGCCAGATCCCCGACGACCCGGAGATCAAGCAGTACCTCAACGAGCCGCCGATCCTGCAGCCCATCGACCTCCCGGGGCTCTCCTCGATCCCGGTCGTGGGGCAGGCCCTGTTCG
>DASTUX010000149.1:0-8097 GCA_035759395.1 Nocardioides sp. | reverse complement strand
GGGATCGAGGCGATCATGCGCGCGCACGACGGGCGCCCCCACTGGGGCAAGGTGCACTCCCGCACCGCGGCCGACCTCGCCCCGGCGTACCCCCGCTTCGGCGACTTCCTCGCGATGCGCGACCGGCTCGACCCGGACCGGCTCTTCGCCAACGGCCACCTGCGGCGGGTCCTCGGCGACTGAACCCGACTACACGCTGGCGGGCCCCGTGGGCATCGGGGCCTGCCACTGTCGCCACATCGCGACCAGCCGCCAGACGATGCAGAGTCCGGCCCCGGCCGCCGCGACGACCACGACCGGCAGGTCCATGCGTGTCCCGAGGACCGCGACGAAGGCGCCCGCCAGGGCCGGGGTCGCGTAGAGCTCGCCCCGGAAGACCGCGGGCACCCGTGACGCCAGCACGTCGCGAGCCATCCCGCCGCCGATGCCGGTGAGCATCCCCATCAGTGCGGCGGGCACCGGCCCGAGCCCGTAGTCGAGGGCCTTGAGCGCGCCGGCCACGCAGAAGAGCCCGAGGCCGAACGCGTCGAAGACGTTGACGGTGCGCTCCATGCGGCCCAGGGCCGGGTGGAACCAGAACGTGAGCAGCCCGGCGGCCACGGGCACCAGCAGGTAGCGCCAGTCCGCCAGGGCGGCCGGCGGGGTCGCCCCGATCAGGACGTCGCGCAGGAAGCCGCCGCCGAGTCCCGTCGTACCCGCGAGCACCAGGACGCCGAAGACGTCGACGTCCTTGCGGACCGCCACGAGGGCGCCCGAGATGGCGAAGACGAAGATGCCGACCAGGTCGGCGACGACCAGGGTGGCGGAGGGTTCGGCGACGGGCACTCCCGGAGGTTACCGATCCCCGGGCGCCCGACCTGGCCCCGCCCAAGCCTGTCCGAGGCACGCCGCGCATCTGCGCACCGCGCCCATGCTGCTGGCGTAGGCTCGCCCCACCGAAGACACCACGTTGGCAGGAGCAGGACAACCCATGGCGCACCTCACGCTCGCAGGAGTGAGCGACGACGGGAAGCGCCTGCTCCTGGTCAGCGATGCGGGGGTCGAGTTCACACTCGACATCGACCCTCGTCTCCGGGCCGCTCTTCGCGGCGAGCACGCCCGCCTCGGCCAGTTGGAGATTCAGATGGAAAGCTCACTTCGACCCCGCGACATCCAGGCGCGGATCCGTGCGGGCGAGACGCCCGACGCGGTCGCGCAGGCTGCCCAGACCACCGTCGAGAAGATCATGGCGTTCGCCGCGCCCGTGCTGGCCGAGCGCCAGCACGTCGCCGACCGCGCCCAGCGGTCCTCGGTGCGCCGCAAGGCCGGCGACCCCGGCTCGGCCGGCGGTGCGCGCACGCTCGGCGACGCCGTCGGCGGGCACCTCCGCTCGATCAACGTCGACCCGGCGAGCGTCGAGTGGGACGCCTACCGACGCGAGGACGGCCGCTGGACCCTGACCGGCGAGTACGCCGCCACCAAGCGCACCGGCGCCGCGCACTTCACCTACGACGCACCGGGCAACTACGTCACCGCCGACAACGACGACGCCAAGTGGCTGGTCGGCGACTCCGTGACCGCGACCCAGACCCCGGAGGTCCGCGACGACCTGCGCCGCGCCCGCCAGCGCCGCCTGACGTCGGTGTCGGAGGACGAGCTGCCCCTGGGTGACGACGCGATCGAGCTCGTCACCGAGGTCGACGAGTCCTCCAGCCTGGGTTCCGAGCAGCCGATGGAGGCCTACCTCGAGGAGGAGCCCCAGGCCCGCGAGGTTCCCGCGGCCCGCGAGCAGCAGGCACCCGCGGCGGAGCAGGAGCCGGAGCCCGACTCCCCCGCCTCGGACGAGCCGCCCGCCCGGCGTCCGGCCAAGAAGAAGGGCCGCGCCTCGGTGCCGAGCTGGGACGAGATCATGTTCGGCGGCGGCAAGAACGACTAGCGGGACGACCGGGGTGTGACGTCCGCCGTCACATTTCCGCCCCTGCCGGAGCCCGTTACCAACCGGTAGTCTCCCGACATGTCGTACTTCGTCACCGGTGCCACGGGCTTCATCGGCAGGTTCCTCGTCCAGGAGCTGCTCGACCATCGCGAGGGCGAGATCTTCGTGCTGGTGCGGAAGAGCTCCCTGCCGCGGATGGAGACGCTGATCCGGCGCTGGGGGTCCGACCGGGTCATCCCCGTCATCGGCGACCTGTCCAAGCCGGGCCTCGGGGTCGCCAAGAAGTGGGTGACCGAGCACCAGGGCACGATCGACCACTTCTTCCACCTCGCCGCGATCTACGACATGACCGCGGACGACGCCACCAACGAGACGATGAACGTCGGCGGCACCCGCAACGCGCTGAGCCTGGCCGGCTCGCTCAAGGCAGGCTGTTTCCACCAGGTCTCGTCGGTGGCCGCCGCGGGCGAGTACGTCGGGCCCTTCAACGAGACCATGTTCGACGAGGGCCAGCACCTGCCCTCGCCGTACCACCGCACGAAGTTCGAGTCCGAGCGGATCGTGCGCGAGGAGGCCACGGTCCCCTGGCGGGTCTACCGCCCTTCGATCGTCGTCGGTGACTCGCAGACCGGTGCGATGGACAAGGTCGACGGTCCCTACTACTTCTTCCCGCTCATGAAGCTGATGCGCGACAACCTCCCCGCGTGGCTGCCGCTGGTCGGGGTCGACCTGGGCGACACGAACGTCGTGCCGGTCGACTACGTCGCCAAGGCGATGGACCACCTGGCGCACCTGCCCGACCACGACGGCGAGGCGTTCCACCTGGTCAACCCCGAGCCACAGCCGGTCGTCGACCTGATCAACGCGTTCTGCGCCGCCGCCGGAGCCCCGCAGTTCGCCACGCCCCTGGACCGCCGGGTCACCCGCGCCGGGCCGCTCTCCCTGGTGCCGCACGGCCTGCGGCCCTCCACGATCCTCAACGGCGTGCTGGGCTCGCGTCCGGTCCAGGCCGCGCTCGACCAGACCATCGGCCGCCTCGGCATCCCGGCCGAGGTGCTGGCCCACACGTCGTTCAACGCGATCTTCGACTCGCGCCGCACCGAGAAGGCACTGGCCGGATCCGGCATCGGCGTGCCCGACCTGGAGTCCTACGCGCGCACCCTGTGGGGCTTCTGGGAGGAGAACCTCGACCAGTCGACCGCCCGGGACGCCGGGATCCGCGAGACCCTCACCGGCAAGTACGTCGTGATCACCGGCGCCTCGTCCGGCATCGGCCAGGTCGTGGCGCTCAAGGTCGCCCAGGCCGGCGGCATCCCGGTGCTGGTGGCGCGCAGCAAGGACAAGCTCGAGGAGACCCGCGACACGATCGAGCTGCGCGGTGGCACCGCCCACGTGTTCCCGTGCGACCTCTCCGACCTCGAGGCGATCGACCGGCTCTGCGAGCAGCTCAACGCCGAGCTCCCGTCGATCGACTTCGTCGTCAACAACGCCGGCCGGTCGATCCGCCGCTCGGTGCGCCTCTCGCACGACCGCTTCCACGACTTCGAGCGCACCATGCAGCTCAACTACTTCGGCGCGATCCGCCTCGTGATGGGGCTGCTGCCGAAGATGCAGGACCAGAAGCGCGGGCACGTCGTGAACGTCTCCTCGATCGGCGTGCAGACCAACCCGCCGCGCTTCTCGGCGTACGTCGCCTCCAAGTCGGCGCTCGACTCGTGGAGCAACGTGGTGGCCTCCGAGCTCGTCGGCGACGGTGTCACGTTCACCGGGATCCACATGCCGCTCGTGCGGACGCCGATGATCGCGCCGACCAAGCTCTACGACAAGTTCCCCACGATCTCACCGGCGCAGGCGGCCGACCTGGTGGTCAAGGCCATGGTGGAACGCCCGCACGAGATCAACACGATGCTCGGCAACGCCGGCGCGATCGCCCACACGGTGGCGCCGAAGCTCGCGTTCCGGGTGCTCAACATGGCCTACCACGTGTTCCCGGACTCGGCCGCCGCCAAGGGCGAGGTCACCGGCGGCACCCGCGAGTCCGAGCAGATCATGCTGGCCAAGATCTTCAAGGGCATCCACTGGTGACCGGGCGGCCCGGGTCCGTGATCCAGCCGCTCCAGCTGCCCGGGTAGAGCGCCGCCCGGACCCCGGCGAGCTCCATCGCCAGGACGTCGTGCGCCGCGGTGACACCCGAGCCGCAGTACGCCGCGACGTCACCCGCCTCCCCCGCCTCCGAGGTCGCTCCCACGTCGGCGTAGGTCGCCCGCAGCTCGTCCGGGGAGCGGAAGCGGCCGTCCTCGCGCAGGTTGCGCGCCGTGGGCACGTTGACGGCACCGGGGATGTGTCCGGCCACCGGGTCGATGGGCTCGACCTCGCCGCGGAAACGCTCGGCGGCGCGGGCGTCGACCAGGACCCGCACGCCGGGCACGCCGTCGGCCTCGACGACCGGCATCCCACCCGGGGTCGCCGTGAAGTCGCCGTCGTCGCTCGAGAGCGTCGAGGCACCGGTCTCGACCTCGCCCCCGGCCCCACACCACGCGTCCCAGCCGCCGTCGAGCACCCGGACGTCGGGGTGCCCGTGGAAGCGCAGCAGCCACCAGGCGCGGGCCGCCGCCTGCCCGGACCAGTCGTCGTACACCACCACCGGCCGGTCGCCCCGCACGCCCGCGCGGCGCATCGCTGCCTCGAACACGGCCACGTCGGGCAGCGGGTGCCGGCCGCCGGAGCCGGGCGGGGCGGCCAGCTCCGCGTCCAGGTCGACGTACGCCGCACCCGGCACATGGCCCGCGGCGTACTCCTCCGGGCCGGCGGGGCCGCCCGTCCGGTAGCGGACGTCGAGCACGGTCACGGCGGGGAGCAGCCCGGTGAGCATGGGCACGGAGATCAGCGGGCCGGTCATGGGGTCATCCAACACCTGGGGGCCTGTGACAGGATCCCCTCCCGTGGCTGAACTGCATTTCTTCACCGGCACCATGGACTCGGGCAAGAGCACCCTGGCGCTCCAGACCAACCACAACCACGCCGCACGCGGCCGGATCGGCCGGATCTTCACCACGAAGGACCGTGCCGGGGCGGCGCAGCTGTCGAGCCGCCTCGGACTGACGCACGAGGCGATCGAGGTCGACACGGACTTCGACTTCTGGACCTACGTCGTGCGGTCGCTGACCCAGGGCGGGCGGATCGACTACCTCATCTGCGACGAGGCCCAGTTCTACGGCCGCGAGCAGATCGACCAGCTCGCCAAGATCGTCGACGAGCTGCAGATCGACGTCTTCGCCTTCGGGATCCTCACCGACTTCCGCAGCGAGCTCTTCGCGGGGAGCTCCCGGCTCGTCGAGCTCGCCGACCGGATGAAGTGGCTCCAGGTCGAGGCGCTGTGCTGGTGCGGCAAGCGGGCCACCCACAACGCGCGCACCGAGAACGGCGCGATGGTCGTCGAGGGCGACGTGATCGTGGTCGGCGACGTCGACTCCCCCGACCACGCGCCCGAGGGGCCGCAGGACATCGCCTACGAGGTTCTCTGCCGCCAGCACCACCGACGCCGGCTCACGGCCGCCCGGGCCAAGGCGGTCAGCCTGGCGCCGGAGCCGCTGCCCTTCGGCTGAGGCTCGGTCTAGACCGCCATCACCTGGCCCCAACGGATCATTGTGCGCAGCCGTGCACCGCGAGGATCCTCTGAACCCGATGTACACAACTGCGCGGCTCGGTGCGCACGGAGAATCGGGGAGATCGTCGTGAGGAAGACCTACCAGATCCTTGCCCTGGGCATCGCCGCCCTCGTCGTCGTCCAGGCGGGTGCCATCGCCTGGGCCTTCTTCGGACTCGCCAACGAGATCGACAAGAACGGGCTCGTCATCAACAAGGCCTGCCTGGAGAGTGACAGCGGCTGCGGTGGCGGGTTCACCGCCGAGTGGGGCTTCGCGATCCACATGTTCTTCAACGGCACGATCCTGATCCCGTTGACCTCGCTCGTCCTGTTGATCATCTCGTTCTTCGCCGGGGTCCCGGGCGGCGTGAAGTTCGCCGCCGGGATCTTCGGCCTGGTCGTCCTCCAGGCGTTCGTGCTCCCGATGCTGTCCCGTGAGGCCGGCTCGGGGTTCGGCGCGCTGCACGGCGTCAACGCGCTGGTCCTCATGGGAGTGGCGATCATGGCGGGCATGCGGGCCTCGGCCGCGCGGACCGCAGAGGCGTCCCAGCCGGCCGTCGCCTGACGGGTGCCGTCCCAGACTCGACGGCGGCTGTGGCTCGCCGCTGCTGCCACGGCCGTCGTCGTCCTGCCTCTGGGCTGGTTCTGGCAGGCAAGCCTGCTGCCGGACACCTACGACCTCGCGGCCATGGGCTACCCCGACTACGGCGGTGGCCCACGCCCCGCGGCCGGGGACCACACCGGACACGACGGCCATCCGGGCACGCCGGTGGCGGAGCTGACGGCCGACCCCGACCGACGCGCCGACGAGAGCTTCACGCTGCGGGTGCACGACGACGGTGACGGCTACACGGTCAACGGCACGTCGCCGGGGCCGGTGCTGGACGTGACCCAGGGCGACCTCGTCGAGGTCACGCTGGTCAACGAGAACATCGAGGACGGCACGACCCTGCACTGGCACGGGGTCGACGTCCCCAACGCCGCGGACGGCGTCGCCGGCGTCACCCAGGATGCCGTCGGACCGGGTGAGCAGCTCGCCTACCGCTTCGTGGCCGACCAGGTGGGCACGTTCTGGTACCACTCCCACCAGGTGTCGCACGAGCAGGTGCGCCAGGGGCTCTTCGGGGCGCTGGTCATCCACCCCGCCGAGCCCGACGCCGAGGTGCTGGAGCGGGTGGCCGTGCTGCACGAGTACGACGACGGCCCGACCCTCAACGGCCGGGCGGGCGTGGAGACGGTCGACGCGGAGGCCGGTCAGCGCGTGCGCCTGCGCGTCGTCAACACCGACAACGGCCTCTCCAAGGTCTGGGTCACCGGGGCGGCGTACGAGGTCCTCGCCGTCGACGGCACCGACCTCAACCAGCCCGGTCCCGTCGAGGGCGACGCCGTCGGCGTACCCGCAGGGGGACGGGTCGACCTGGGGCTCGTCGTGCCCGAGGGCGGTGTCCGCGTCGACTTCGGCGGGACCACGAGCATGGTGTTCGGGGCGGACCCCACCGGCGGCGGTCAGACCATCGCCCCGGACGACTTCGTCGACCTGTTGTCCTACGGCGAGCCCGCGGACCTCGGCTTCGACCCCGCTCAGGCGGACCGCACCTTCGACTACCGGATCGGGAAGCGGCCCGGCTTCCTCGACGGCCGGCCCGGCATGTGGTGGACGGTCAACGGCCACCTCTTCCCCGACCTGCCGATGTTCATGGTGTCCGAGGGCGACGTCGTGGTCTTCCGGATCGAGAACAACAGCGACGACGCCCACCCCATGCACCTGCACGGGCACCACGCGGTCGTGCTCTCGCGCGACGGCGAGCCGGCGACCGGGTCGCCGTGGTGGGTGGACTCGCTCGAGGTGAGGACGGGCGAGAGCTACGAGATCGCGTTCCTCGCCGACAACCCGGGCATCTGGATGGACCACTGCCACAACCTGCCGCACGCCGCCCAGGGGCTCGTGGCGCACCTGATGTACGACGGCGTCTCCTCGTCGTACCGGATCGGCGGGACGCCCGGCAACGAGCCGGAGTGAGGACGCGGCTCAGGTCACCAGCAGGGGGATGAGCATCTCGTCGGCCGTCAGCGAGCCGTGCAGGCCCACCAGCGTGGTCTCGTAGGGGAAGTCGGTCGACGACATGATCGCGGTGTCGCCACGGCCGGCGACCATCACGTCGCCGAGGCGCGGCCGCACGCCCGCGTCCACGGGACCGAACCAGCCGCGCGCGATCGCGTCCTCACGGGTCAGCACCTCAGCCCGGTCGCCGAGGAACTCGCCCCAGGCGGCGGCCACGTCGTCGACGGCGCCGCGCTGGCAGTAGAGGTGGCGGAACCGTGCCTCGCCGCCCAGCAGGGCGACGCCGTCGCGGAGCTCGAAGTGCTCGTCGACATCGATCCGGCTCTCGAGGGCCGAGTCGATCATCCCGTGGTCGGAGACCACCACGAGCCGGGTCCAGGACGGGAGCGCCTCGCGCAGCTGCTCGGCCTCGGCGTCGATCATCGAGAGCTGCTGCAGCCACTGGGTCGACGCGACGCCGTAGCGGTGCCCGGT
>DASTUX010000148.1:0-15042 GCA_035759395.1 Nocardioides sp. | reverse complement strand
TACACGACGCCGGCCGAGATCGACGCCCTCGTCGCGGGGCTGGAGTACACCCGTTCCTACTTCAAGCTGGGAGGGGCGTCGTGAGCACGTCGTCGAACACCGAGCTGGATGCGCTCTACCAGGAGATCATCCTCGACCACTACAAGAACCCCCACCACAAGGGCCTGCGGGACCCCTTCGAGGCGGAGGTGCACCACGTCAACCCGACCTGCGGCGACGAGGTGACGCTGCGCGTCCACCTGGCCGACGGCAGGGTCGAGGACGTGTCCTACGACTCCGTGGGCTGCTCGATCTCGCAGGCGTCGGCATCGGTGATGACCGACCTGGTGATCGGCAAGCCGGTGGACGAGGCGATGGCGATCCACGAGGAGTTCCTGACCCTGATGCAGGGCAAGGGCCACGTGGTGCCGGACGAGGACGTGCTCGAGGACGGCATCGCCTTCGCGGGCGTCGCCAAGTTCCCGGCGCGAGTGAAGTGCGCGTTACTGTCGTGGATGGCCTGGAAGGACGCCACGGCTTCAGCGATCGAGAGCAACGGAGAGAACCATGGCTGACCACAGCGACCTGCCCGATGTCCCGGAGGCCGGCGGCGTCGGCACCTCCACCGTGACCAAGGACGACGTCACCGAGGCGATGAAGGACGTCGTCGACCCCGAGCTCGGCATCAACGTCGTCGACCTCGGCCTCGTCTACGACGTGCACCTCGACGAGGGCACCAACGTCGTCATCGACATGACCCTGACCTCGGCAGCCTGCCCGCTGACCGACGTGATCCAGGACCAGACCAACGCCGCGCTGGAGGGCCTCGTCAACGACGTCGCCATCAACTGGGTCTGGATGCCGCCGTGGGGCCCCGACAAGATCACCCCCGACGGCCGCGAGCAGCTGCGCGCCCTCGGCTTCAACGTCTGAGGCACTGACCACTGGCCCCAGGAATCACCGGTTCACCGGTGATTCCTGCACTTCCGGGGTGTAGCAACGCCTGCCAAGTGCAGGAACTGCCCCGGAAGTGTGGACCCGTAGGCTGCACCGGTGCCCACCGTCCTTGTCCCCGCCGAACGCCTCGAGCGCTGGGTGCTCAACTTCAACGGGCGCCACGGTGTGACCGGGCTGGGGGTCGTCGCTGGCGCGCTGACCGGTGCGGCTGCGGACGGGTCCACCTTCACGGCCCGGCTGCCGTTCGCCGCGGCGTACGACGGCCTGCCGGACGCCGCGGCCTTCGCGGCCGCCGTGGGCGTGCCCGAGCAGTGGGGCGTGTTGCTGGTCCGCAAGGGCGGCTTCGCGGTCGCCCGGATGGCGGGGGACACCTTCGCGGAGTCCAAGGTCGGTCAGCGCCACGTCCAGGGCCGGACGAAGGCGGGCGGCCAGAGCCAGCAGCGATTCGCCCGGCGCCGCGACAACCAGGCGCGCCAGGCGTTCGAGGCGGCCGCCGACCACGCGGCCCGGATCCTCGACGGGCTCGGCCGCGGCGGTGCGCCACTCGTGACCGGGGGCGACCACACGGCCGTCCACGAGGTGCTGGAGGACCCACGACTCGCGGGTCTGGTGGTCGTCGAGCCGTGGCTGGCGGTCCCCGACCCGCGACGCGGGATCCTGGAGCAGGCGGTCAGGGACGCCTGTGCTGTCCGGATCGACGTCGAGAACGCCTGAGCCGCCCTAACCTGAGATCGTGACCGACCCGATCCAGATCAGGCAGCTGGTCAAGACCTTCGGGACCACCCGCGCCCTCGACGGGCTCGACCTCGTGGTGAGCCAGGGCGAGGTGCACGGCTTCCTCGGCCCCAACGGCGCCGGCAAGTCGACCACGATCCGCGTCCTGCTCGGCCTGCTGCGCGCGGACGCCGGCGACGTACGCCTGCTCGGCGGGGACCCGTGGCGCGACGCGGCAGCCCTCCACCGCCGTCTCGCCTACGTGCCCGGCGACGTCAACCTCTGGCCGAACCTGACCGGCGGCGAGGTGATCGACCTGCTGGGCCGGCTGCGGGGCGGACTCGACCCGGCGCGGCGCGAGGAGCTGATCGCCCGCTTCGAGCTCGACCCGACGAAGCGGGGACGAAGCTACTCCAAGGGCAACCGGCAGAAGGTCGCGCTCGTGGCCGCCCTGGCCGGCGACGTCGAGCTCCTGCTCCTCGACGAGCCCACCTCCGGCCTCGACCCGATCATGGAGTCGGCCTTCGAGGCCTGCATCGACGGCTTCCGCGAGCGCGGCGGCACGGTCCTGCTCTCGAGCCACATCCTCGCCGAGGTCGAGCGGCTCTGCGACCGGGTGAGCATCATCCGGGCCGGCAGGTGTGTGGAGACCGGCAGCCTGGGCGAGCTCCGGCACCTCACGCGTACGTCGATCGCCGCCGAGCTGGCCGGCCCGCCGGTCGGTCTGCACGGGATGCACGGTGTCCACGACCTGGTGGTCGAGGGCAACCGGGCCTTCTTCGACGTGGACACGCACGACCTCGATGCCGCCCTCGGTGTCCTGCGCAGCGCGGGCGTGCGGTCACTGACCAGCCAGCCACCCACGCTCGAGGAGCTCTTCCTGCGCCACTACGGCGACGACCTGTCGGTGCGATGACCGGGGCCGGCCTGTTCCTGCGCCACTTCCTGCGGCGGGACCGCTGGATGCTGCTCTGGTGGACGATCGGCACGACGATCCTCTACTGGAGCCAGGCCGTGAGCGTGGACGGGCTCTACCGGACCCAGGCCGAGTTCGACCGGGCCGCGGCGCTGATGGGCGACAACGCGGCGTTCATCGCGATGGCCGGTCCGGCCCGGGCGCTCAACACGATCGGCGGGCAGGTGACCTGGCAGGCCACCGCGTTCGGTGCCATCGTCGCCGGGCTGATGAGCATGTTCCTGGTCGGCCGGCACACCCGGGCCGAGGAGGAGAGCGGCCGCGACGAGCTCCTTCGCGCCGCCGCGGTGGGCCGGCTGGCGCCGATGACCGCGGCGGTCGTCGACGCCCTCATCGCCAACGTCCTGCTCGGCGCCTTCGTCGCGCTCAGCCTGATCACCTACCCGCTCGCCGTCGCGGACTCCCTCGCCCTCGGGCTGGGCCTGACGCTCTGCGGCTGGGCGTTCACCGGGACCGCACTGCTCGCGGCCCAGCTGACCTCGAGCACCCGCGGGATGTACGGCATCGCCGGGGCGTTCATCGGCCTCGCCTACGCCCTTCGCGCCATCGGCGACGTTGGCAACCCGGTGCTCTCCTGGCTCTCGCCGATCGGCTGGTACCAGTCGATGCACGCGTTCTCCGGTGTCCGCTGGTGGCCCGCCCTGCTCCTGCTCGCCGCCGCTGCCGCTGCGACGTGGGCGGCGTACGCCGTGTTCGCGCGCCGCGACTTCGGGGCCGGGGTCCTCGCGACCCGACCGGGTCCGGCCGAGGCGGGCCGGAGACTCGGCAGCGCCTGGGGGCTGGCCTGGCGGCTGCAGCGTATGTCGGTGGTCGGCTGGGGCGCCGGCCTGCTGCTCACCGGGCTCTCCTACGGGTCGATCGGGTCCGACGTGGGCGACCTCATGGGCGACTCGCAGACGTCCCGTGACCTGTTCGTGCAGTCCGCCGGCGACCTGGTCGAGGGCTTCTACGCGACCTCGATCCTGATGCTCGCCCTCACCGCGACCGGCTTCGCGATCTCGTCCGCCCTGCGCGCCCGCGGGGAGGAGGACGACGGCCGGGTCGAGTCGCTGCTGGCCACCGGCCTCTCCCGCCAGCGCTGGCTGCTGGCCCATGCCGCGGTCACCGTCGTCGGCGTCCTGGTCGTGCTGCTCGCCGGCGGGCTCGGCCTCGGTGCGGGCTACCTCCTGGTGACCGGTGACGAGGGAGTGGCGGGCAGCTACGTCCTGGCGGCGCTGGGCTACGTCGCCCCGGTCCTCGTGCTCAGCGCTCTCGCGTTCCTGCTGTACGGCGTGGTGCCCCGCGCCGGGTCCCTGGCCTGGCTCGGCCTGGTGTTCGCGGTGGTGGTGATGCTGTTCGGTGCGCTGTTCCGGCTTCCGCAGTGGCTGCAGGACCTCTCGCCGTTCGAGCACCTGGCGCTCGTGCCCGCCGAGGAGTTCCGGTGGGCGCCCTTCGCAGCCCTGCTCGGGATCGCCGCGGCGATCGGCGCCCTCGGGCTCCTCGGATTCCGTCGCCGCGACGTGCGGTGAGTCCCCGTCCGGAAGGCCCTGCTCTGTCAGGATGAGCACATGTGGCAGCCCGAACCGGGGTGGCACTCGTTGCCCACAGGCACCGGCTCGTCGACGGTGGGCGTGTGGCGGACGGTGCTCGGCGACCAGCCCGTGGTCGTCAAGCGCCTCGCCGCGCCCGGCGAGCACGACCCCGCCGAGCTCAGCGATCCGCGCCACTTCGCCTACTGGCGGCGCGCGGCCGACGTGGTGACCTCGGGCCTGGTGGCCAGGACGCCCGGGCTCCGTGCCCCGGTGGTCGGCGCGGTCGAGGAGGACGCCGAGGGGATCACGCTCACCCAGGAGTGGGTCGAGGACGGCGCCAACAGCGGGCTCTTCGCCGCCCACGGACTGGGCCGCTTCGCCGGCGCCGACCTGGGAGGCGCGCCGTGGCTGGCGCACGACCAGCTGCGCGACCGGATGGAGCTCGTCGCCCGCCGCGGTGGCTGGCGCACGCTGGCCCGCACCACCGTCGCCGACGTGGCCGACCACCTGTGGCGCCGCCGCGAGTCGCTGCTGGACGCGCTCGACTCACTCACCCAGGTTGCCCAGCACGGCGACCCGGTGCCGGCCAACCTGCCCGGTCGCGACGGCGACGACGTGGTGGCGGTCGACTGGGGCACGCTCGGCCACGGCCCGGTCGGGGCCGACCTCGGCTACTACTCGCTCTCGGCGCGCGAGGAGCTGGAGCCCCTGCTGGACGCGTACCTGCTCGGCCTTCCCGACGACCTGGCGACCCGAGACGAGGTCGCGCTGGCCGCCCGGGTCACCGCCGTCTTCACCGCCCTGAACCGCGCCGAGTGGGCGCTCGCCCGGGTGGCCGGTGGCGAGGGTGCCCTGGCCGGCAAGTACCGCCACCCCGCGGTCGCGCCGCACCTGCGGGCGCTGCAGCGGCAGTTCCCCCAGATCGAGGCCCTGCTCGAGGCCTGAGCCGCACGCCGTACGTCGTACGCCGTCAGAGGTCGTCGGTCGCGAACGTGTCGCAGGCGTCCAGCGACCCCTGCTGGTAGCCGGTCATGAACCACTTCACCCGCGACTGCGCCGACCCGTGGGTCCACTGCTCGGGGTTGACCCGGCCACCGGTCTGCTCCTGGATCCGGTCGTCACCAACGGCCGTGGCCGCGGCGATGGCCTCCTGGATGTCGTCGTCGCTGAGGGACTCGATCAGCACCTGTCCGGAGGCATCGTCGGTGGTGGTCGCGTTCTTCGTCCACATGCCGGCGTAGCAGTCGGCCTGGAGCTCGAGGCGCACCGAGTCGCTCTTCGGGCCCTGCTGGGTGCGCACCCGCCCCATGGTGCCGAGCAGGTTCTGGATGTGGTGGCCGTACTCGTGCGCCAGCACGTAGGGCTCCACGAAGTCGCCCGAGGGCCCGTTGAGCTGCTTCTCCAGGACCGCGTCGAAGAACGTGGTGTCGAGGTAGATGGTCCGGTCCGTGGGGCAGTAGAACGGGCCGACCTGCGAGCTGGCCTGACCGCAGCCCGTGCCGATGCTGCCGCCGAACGTCTCGAGCCCCTGCTCGCCCTGGAACGGGGTGTCCGACTGCTCGGGCAGCGTCGAGGACCAGTAGTCGTGGAGCGAGTTCTCCACCGCGACCCGGGCACAGTCCTCGCTGGCGTTGGCGTCCGCACCCGTCTTGCAGCTCGCGTAGCGGCCGCTGTCGGCCATCCGGCTGGTGTCGAGGCCGCCACCCTGGGTGGCGGGGCCGCCACCGCCGTCGCCGAGGCACTGGGTGGCCAGGATCAGCAGGATCACGATGATCAGGCCACCGATCCCGCCGCCGGCGCGGGCGCCACCGGGGATGGGGATCATCCGACCACCACCGCCGCCGCCTCCGCGGCTGCGACCTGCGTCACCCATCCGGCTGGTGTCGAGGCGGGCCTTGGGATTGAAGCGCATGTGGACCCCTTCGCTGATGGCGGGGATCGGCCCCGGGCGACCTAGACTAACGAGCCTCATGATCAACGCCCAGCAGCTGGAAGTCCGTGCCGGCGCCCGTCTGCTGATGGAGAACGTCAGCTTCCGGGTCGCCGCCGGCGACAAGGTCGGTCTCGTCGGCCGCAACGGCGCCGGAAAGACCACCCTCACCAAGATCCTCGCTGGCGAGGCGCTGCCCGCCTCGGGCAAGGTGCTCGCGACCGGGGAGGTGGGCTACCTGCCCCAGGACCCGCGCATCGGCGACCCCGAGGTGTTGGCCCGTGACCGGATCCTCTCCGCTCGGGGCCTCGACGACGTCGTACGACGCCTGCGTGCCGCCGAGGTCGACATGGGCAGCGACGACGACGCTGTCCGCGACCGGGCGATGCGCCGCTACAGCGCCGCTGACGCGGAGCTGCACGCCGGCGGCGGGTACGCCGCTGAGTCCGAGGCCGCGACGATCGCGAAGAGCCTCGGCATCGAGGAGCGGATCCTCACCCAGCAGCTCAAGACCCTCTCCGGTGGACAGCGGCGACGCGTGGAGCTGGCCCGCATCCTCTTCTCGGGTGCCGAGACGCTGCTCCTCGACGAGCCCACCAACCACCTCGACGCGGACTCGATCGTGTGGCTGCGCGACTTCCTCAAGGCGCACAAGGGCGGGCTGATCGTGATCAGCCACGACAACGCCCTGCTCGAGACCACGGTCAACAAGGTCCTGCACCTCGACGCGAACCGCGGCGAGATCGACGTCTACAACATGGGCTGGAAGAACTACCTCACCCAGCGCGAGACCGACGAGCGCCGCCGCAAGCGCGAGCGGGCCAACGCCGAGACCAAGGCCAAGACGCTCACCGACCAGGCCAACAAGATGCGCGCCAAGGCCAGCAAGGCCACCGCTGCGCAGTCGATGCTCAAGCGGGCCGAGAAGATGATGTCCGGCCTCGAGGGCGAGCGGCAGAGCGACAAGGTCGCCAAGATCAAGTTCCCGGCCCCGGCCCCGTGTGGCAAGACGCCGCTCATGGGCAAGGAGCTGTCCCGGTCCTACGGCTCGCTCGAAGTCTTCACCGACGTCGACCTGGCCATCGACAAGGGCAGCCGGGTCGTCATCCTCGGCCTCAACGGCGCCGGCAAGACGACGATGCTGCGGATCCTGGCCGGCGTGGACCAGCCCGACACCGGCGAGGTCGTGCCCGGGCACGGGCTGAAGATCGGCTACTACGCCCAGGAGCACGAGACGCTCGACACCGGGCGCACCGTGCTCGAGAACATGCAGAGCGCCGCACCCCAGCTGACCGACACCGAGGCGCGCAGCGTCCTCGGGTCGTTCCTCTTCTCCGGCGACGACGCCAACAAGTCGGCGGGCGTGCTGTCCGGTGGCGAGAAGACCCGGCTCGCGCTCGCCAGCCTGGTCGTCTCCAGCGCCAACGTGCTGCTCCTCGACGAGCCCACCAACAACCTCGACCCCGCCTCCCGCGAGGAGGTGCTGGCCGCGATCCGGACCTACGAGGGCGCGATCATCCTCGTGACCCACGACGAGGGCGCCGTACGCGCCCTGGAGCCGGACCGGGTCCTGCTGCTGCCCGACGGCGACGAGGACCTCTGGAACGACGACTACGCCGACCTGGTGTCGCTCGCCTGACCTACTGGCCGGTAGCAACGCCGGTGCCGCTGCCTAGACTGCGCGTATGACTCCTGACGAGATTGCCGCCGCGGGCCTCCGATACGAGCAGGTGGGCCCGGTCGCGACGATCACCCTGGACCGGCCCGAGGTGCGCAACGCCCAGACCCCCACCATGTGGCGCGCCCTGGCCGCGCTCGGCGCCGGCCTCCCGGAGGAGACCCGGGTGGTGGTCGTGCGCGGCGAGGGGCACAGCTTCTCGGCCGGCCTGGACCGCGCGATGCTCGATCCCACGGCGAACACCGGGGCCGAGAGCGTGGCCGACCTCCTGAAGCTGGGCGACGAGGAGATCTCGGCGACCATCGACGACTACCAGCGTGGCTTCACGTTCCTGCGCGAGCCGCGGTTCATCTCGATCGCGGCCGTGCAGGGCTACGCCATCGGCGCCGGCTTCCAGCTCGCGCTCAGCTGCGACCTGCGGGTGATGGCCGACGACGCACAGTTCTCCATGAAGGAGTCCGCGCTCGGGCTGGTGCCCGACCTGACGGGAACAAAGCCGCTGGTCGAGAGCGTTGGCTATGCCAGGGCACTGGAGATCTGTGCGACCGCCCGGATGGTCGGCGCCGACGAGGCCGTCGGCATCGGGCTCGCGCTCACCTCCGTCCCCGCCGGTGACCTCGACGCGACGGTCGCGGACCTGGCGGGAGCGCTCACCGCTCCGCTCGCGGGAGCGGTCTCGGAGACCAAGGCGCTGCTCCAGGGAGCGGCGCAACGAGACCTCGAGGACCAGCGGCGCCTGGAGCGCGAGGCCCAGGTGCGGAGGTTCCGGGAGCTGGCCACGTTGATGGCCGGCGCCGGACCAGGCACGGACTAGGAGTCAGCTTGTCGGGCATGCACGGGGCGGGCGTCGCATGGCGCCACCTGCGGACGGACCGCAGCATCGTGAACAACCGGATCGACCGGGGCACGGTGCGACGGGTCTTCTCGTTCGCGCGCCCACACCGCCGCCTGATCGTGGCCTTCCTGGGCCTGACGGTGATCGACGCCTGCCTCGTGGTCGTCACCCCGCTGCTGGTGCAGCGGATCATCGACGACGGGATCCTCGGCGGCGACCGGGGCCTGGTGGCGTGGCTGGCGCTCGGCATGGCCGCGACGGCACTGGTCGGCGCGGTGCTGACCGTCGGGGAGGGCTACTTCTCCTCCCGGATCGGTGAGGGCCTGATCTTCGACCTGCGGACCCGCGTGTTCGGCCACGTCCAGCGGCAGTCGCTCGCGTTCTTCACGCGCACCCAGACCGGCGCCCTGGTCTCGCGCCTCAACAACGACGTGATCGGCGCCCAGCGGGCATTCACCTCGACCCTGTCGAGCACGGTCTCCAACACGATCTCGGCGCTCGTCGTCGGCGTGGCCATGTTCGCCCTGAGCTGGCAGGTCACCCTGCTGTGCCTGTCGCTGTTCCCCCTGCTGTTCCTGATCTCCCGCGGCGTGAGCGGCAAGCTCGCCGGCCTCACCCGCGAGCAGATGGACGGCAACGCCGACCTCGGCAACGCGATGACCGAGCGGTTCAATGTCGGGGGAGCGATGCTCCTCAAGCTCTTCGGCCGCCGCGCCGACGAGGACACCCTCTTCGCCACCAAGGCCGCCCGGGTCCGCGACCTGGGCATCCGCATCTCGCTGGTCACCCGGATCTTCGCCGCGTCGATGATGGCCGTCCCGGCGCTCGCGACCGCCCTCGTGTACGGCGTGGGCGGCCAGCTCGCCGTTGGCGGCACGCTGACCATCGGCACCCTGACCGCCCTGGCCACCCTGCTGCTCCGGCTGCTCGGCCCGCTGCAGGGGCTCTCCAACGTCCGCATCGACGTGATGACGGCGCTGGTCAGCTTCGAGCGGGTCTTCGAGGTGCTCGACCTGCCCTCGCTGATCCAGGAGAAGCCCGACGCCGTCGTCCTGCCGCCGTCGGCGTCCCGCCTCGAGTTCGACCACGTCGCGTTCACCTACCCGCGCGCCGAGGAGATCTCGCTCGCCTCGCTGGAGGTCGTCGCGAGGGCCGAGTCACGTGACTCGGTCAAGGTGCTCCACGACATCAGCCTCGTGGCGGAGCCCGGCCAGATGATCGCCCTGGTCGGCCCGTCGGGAGCCGGCAAGACCACCGTCACCCACCTCGTGGCCCGGCTCTACGACGTCGACGACGGCACCGTCCGGGTGGGTGGCCACGACGTGCGCGACGTGACCCTGCAGTCCCTGGAGGATGCGGTCGGCTACGTCACCCAGGACGCCCACATGTTCCACGACACGATCCGGGCCAACCTGCTCTACGCCCGACCCGCGGCCACCGACCTCGAGCTCTTCGCCGCCCTCGAGGCGGCCCAGATCGCCCCGCTCGTGCGCGCGCTGCCCGACGGCCTCGACACGGTGGTGGGAGACCGTGGCTACAGGCTGTCCGGCGGCGAGCGCCAGCGGCTGGCGATCGCCCGCCTGCTGCTCAAGGCGCCGGCGATCGTCGTGCTCGACGAGGCGACCGCGCACCTCGACTCCGAGTCGGAGGCCGCCGTCCAGCGTGCCCTCGACGCGGCGCTCGAGGGACGCACCTCACTGGTCATCGCGCACCGCCTGTCGACGGTCCGCAACGCCGACAGGATCCTGGTGCTCGACGACGGCCGGATCGTGCAGTCCGGCACCCACGCGGAGCTGCTGGCGCAGGGCGGGCTGTACGCCGACCTCTACCGCACCCAGTTCATCCAGGACGCGCCGGTCGCCTAGGGTCCGGTGCCATGGATCTGCAGCTGAACGACCGGGTCTACGTCGTCACCGGAGGAGCCCGCGGGCTCGGATGGGCGACCGCCGAGTGCCTGGTCGCGGACGGGGCCCGGGTCGTGCTCTCGGGACGGTCCGAGGCGAGCCTCGAACAGGCGGCCGGGGCGCTCGGCGAACGCGCGGTGGCGGTGGTCGCGGACAACGCGGACGCCGACACCCCGGCCCGGTTGATCGACGCTGCGCTGCAGCGCTGGGGGCGGCTCGACGGTGCGCTGATCAGCGTGGGCGGTCCGCCGACCGGAGCGGTCACCGAGGCCACCGACGAGCAGTGGACCCGGGCGTTCGAGTCGGTCTTCCTCGGGGCGGTCCGCCTCTGCCGGGAGATCGGCCGGGCGCTCCCCGAGGGCGGCTCGCTGGCGCTCGTGCTCTCCTCCAGCGTCCGGGCGCCGATCGCCAACCTGGCGATCTCCAACGGACTGCGGCCGGGTCTGGCCATGGTCGCCAAGACCCTCGCCGACGAGCTCGGGCCCGCTGGGGTCCGCGTCAACGGGTTGCTTCCGGGACGCGTCGGCACCGAACGGGTCGCCGAGCTGGATGCGTCCACCGGCGATCCCGAGGCCGCCCGCGCCGCGGCGATCCGCGGGATCCCGCTGCGCCGCTACGGCGAGCCGGAGGAGTTCGGCCGGGTCGCGGCCTTCCTGCTCTCGCCGGCGGCCTCGTTCGTCACCGGCTCGATGGTCCCGGTCGACGGCGGCATGCTGCGCTCGCTCTGACCGGGACGGCGCCGGCCGCGCCACTCGTCGTACGCCAGGTAGAAGAACCCGAAGATCGCGAGCGCGCCGAAGAACCACCACTGCAGGCCGTAGAAGAAGTGCGGGCCGTTGTCGAGCTCCGGGAGCTCCGCGCCCGCGAGCGGGGTCTCGGGCTCGGGGCTCTCCGCCTTCAGGTCCACGAAGCCGCCGTACACCTCGCGGTCGAGCGCGTCGGCGATCTGCGTGCTGGAGATCGCCCGCGTGGAGTTGTCGGTGACGTGCGTGCTGTCGCCGGTCGCGTCCACCCGCACCCATCCCGTCACGGTCACCCGGCCGGACGGGGGAGGGGGGACGTCGGCGGGGTCGGTGCCCCGGCTGTCGGAGGCCATCCAGCCGCGGTCCACCAAGAGAGCCGTTCCGCGGTCGGTCACCAGCGGGACCACGACGTCGACCCCGGAGGACCCCTCGCGCGAGCGGTACCGGACGATCACCGTGTCGTCGGTGTCGTAAGTGCCGGTCGCGGTCACCTGCCGCCACTCGGACGTCGCGGGGACCGACCGGTCCGGTGCCAGGACGTCGTCGACCGGGGCGGGGTCCAGCGCCTCGTTGTGGCTGATGATGGCGTTGCTCGCCTTGCGGTCCTCGAGGCGGTGGAACTGCCACTCACCGAGGAGCCACGCCGCCCAGGCCAGCAGGACCACGGTGAGGGCGAAGAGCACCCATCTCCGACTGACCAGGAAGCGCAACGACCGCACGCGGCGAGGCTATCCGGGTGCCGGGCGTCTCCTTGCCCTGGGGCGACCTAGACTGAGCCGGTGACGACACGGAAGCTCGAGGACCGCTTCGGTCGGGTCGCGGCGGACCTGCGGGTCTCGCTGACCGACCGCTGCAACCTGCGCTGCTCCTACTGCATGCCGGCCGAGGGGCTCGACTGGCTGCCGGACGAGACGGTGCTGACCGACGACGAGGTCGTCCGGCTGATCCGCGTCGGCGTCGAGCAGCTGGGGATTCGCGAGGTCCGCTTCACCGGCGGCGAGCCGCTGGTACGCCGCGGCCTGGTCGACATCGTGCGGCGCACGCGCGCCATCGACGCCGCGCTCGAGCTCTCGATCACCACCAACGCGCTCGGCCTGGCCCGCAACGCCGCCGCGCTGGCGGAGGCCGGGCTGAACCGGGTGAACGTCAGCCTCGACACGGTGCGCGCCGACACGTTCCACCAGATCACCCGGCGCGACCGCTTCGACGACGTGGTCGAGGGACTCGAGGCGGCCCGTCGCGCCGGCCTGGGCCCCATCAAGCTCAACGCGGTCCTGCTGCGCGACGTCAACGACGACCAGGCCGCCGAGCTGCTGCGCTGGGCGATCGCGAACGACTACGACCTGCGCTTCATCGAGCAGATGCCGCTCGACGCCCAGCACGGCTGGAGCCGCGCGGGCATGGTCACCGCCGACGAGATCTTCGAGAGGCTCGAGGCCGAGTTCGACCTCTCCCCGGCGATCGAGCCGCGGGGGAGCGCCCCCGCCGAGCTCTTCCTCGTCGACGGTGGGCCCGCCACCGTGGGCGTCATCGCCTCGGTGACCCGCCCGTTCTGCGGCGACTGCGACCGGGTCCGGCTGACCGCCGACGGCCAGGTCCGCAACTGCCTGTTCGCCCGCGAGGAGTCGGACCTGCGCGGCGCCCTGCGAGCCGGCGCGAGCGACGAGGAGCTCGCGGAGCGCTGGGTGGTCGCGATGCGCGGCAAGCGGGCCGGGCACGGCATCGACGACCCGACGTTCCTCCAGCCCGACCGCCCCATGTCGGCGATCGGCGGCTGAGCCGGATCAACGGCCGGGGCTACGCCTCGTGCGGGACGACGTCCTTGAGGAAGCCCCGCGCACCCAGGAAGTCCGACAGCGACTGCCGGTGCTCCTCGCACGCCAGCCACGTCTTGCGCCGGTCCGGCGTGTGCAGCTTCGGGTTGTTCCAGAGCAGCGCCCACACGGCCGGCTGCTGGCAACCCTTGGCCGAGCAGCGGTCCGGCTCGCGGACGCCAGGGGCTTCGGGGTCGGTCACGTCGGGCCCTTCCAGAGAAATGAGTGATGCCGGACAGCCACGGGGGGAGCCGTCCGGCACCACTGCGAGCTGAGACGGGGGAGACCCAGCTCGCGCGGCGATTCTGTCACGCAGGGTTTGGATGTCAAATACGCTCCGGCGGGGTGTCCTGCCCGAAATCCGGCGCCGGTGGCAGCTCCTGCCTCCCGGAAGCACCGTCGTAGAGCTCGAACCCGTCGGATTTCGAATTGACCGCGTTGGCCATCACCACGGCGACGTACGGCAGCACCAGCGCGGCGACGACGAGCACCCAGCGCAGCCAGCCCTCGACCAGGACCGCGGCGACGAAGCAGACCGTCCGGACCGCCATGGAGAAGACGTAGCGGCGCTGTCGCGCGTTGATCTCGTCGTCACGGCTGGTGGACGCCGTCGTGATGCGGACCGCGCCGTCACGGTGTCGGCTCAGGTCCCGGGCCATGCCCCCACTGTACGTCGGTAGGCTCGGCCCTCCACGCCCGCTCCGGAGGTAAACATGTCCAACCGCACCTACCGCGTCACCGAGATCGTCGGCACCTCGCCGACCGGCATCGACGAGGCGATCCGCAACGGCATCGAGCGGGCCAGCCGCACGTTGCGCCACCTCGACTGGTTCGAGGTCACCCAGGTCCGGGGGCAGGTCAAGGACGGCGCCGTCGAGCACTTCCAGGTGGGCCTCAAGCTGGGCTTCCGCATGGAGGACGACTGAGGGTCCGGCCGTGGCACGGGCGTCCGACGCGCGGTCGAGGCTTTAGGCCTACCGCGTGGTAATCGATAGCGTCCCTCAGGTGACCAGATCAGTCCTCGTGACCGGCGGCAATCGCGGCATCGGCCGCGCCATCGCGGAAGCCTTCATCGCCAACGGCGACCAGGTGGCCGTGACGACGCGCAACGGGGGCGCTCCCGAGGGGGCGCTCGACGTACGGTGCGACATCACCGACCCGGAGGCCGTCGAGGCGGCGTTCGTGCAGATCGAGGCGGCCCACGGGCCCGTCGAGGTCCTGGTCGCCAACGCCGGCATCACCGCGGACACGCTGGTGCTGCGGATGTCGGAGGAGCAGTGGTCCTCGGTCATCGACACCAACCTCACCGGATCCTTCCGGCTCGCCAAGCGCGCGGCCAAGGGCATGCTGCGGCTGCGTCGCGGTCGGATCATCTTCATCTCCTCGGTCGTCGGCCTCCTCGGCTCGGCCGGCCAGGTCAACTACGCCGCGTCCAAGGCCGGGCTCGTCGGCGTCGCCCGCTCGCTGGCACGCGAGCTCGGCAGCCGCTCGATCACCACCAACGTGGTCGCGCCCGGCTTCGTCGAGACCGACATGACCGACGTGCTCACCGACGAGCAGAAGGCCACCATCAAGACGCAGGTGCCGCTCGGTCGCTACGCATCGCCGGCCGAGGTCGCCTCGGCCGTCACCTGGCTCGCCTCCGACGGCGCCGCCTACGTCACCGGGGCGGTCATCCCGGTCGACGGCGGCCTCGGCATGGGGCACTGACCACCAGCCTCCGCGACACGACCCCACTGGAAGGGACACACGCACATGGGAATCCTCGACGGCAAGCGCATCCTCGTCGCCGGCGTCACGATGGACAGCTCGATCGGCTTCGCCACCGCGAAGGTCGCGCAGGAGCAGGGCGCGACGGTGCTGATCTCCAACTTCGGCCGCGCTCTGGGCATCACGAAGCGGATCGCCAAGCGGCTCCCGCAGGAGGCGCCGGTGCTCGAGCTCGACGTCACCGACGAGGACCACCTCGCCGGCCTCGCCGACCAGGTGCGCGAGCACGTC
>DASTUX010000147.1:0-45134 GCA_035759395.1 Nocardioides sp. | reverse complement strand
GATAAACGATGTCGTTGTCCAGATTCATGCGTCGGGATTCACCGGGGATGAGCTGTCGTGGCCCTCGACTTGGATCGACCGCCTAGGCCATGACCGGACGCCTTCGATCCCCGGACACGAGCTGGCCGGAGTGGTCACCTCACTCGGCTACGGCACGACGGGGTTGTCGGTTGGTCAGCGGGTGTTCGGCCTCGCCGACTGGCATCGGGACGGCACCCTGGCGGAGTACGTGGCCATCGAGGCACGCAACCTCGCACCGCTGCCAGGCGACGTCGACTTCACCGTAGGCGCGTCCCTGCCAATCTCAGGCCTGACAGCGTGGCAGGGACTGTTCCAGCACGGCCGTCTTGAGGGGGGCCAGAGCGTGCTCGCGCACGGTGCGGCAGGCGCAGTCGGGACGATGGTCACGCAACTCGCGCGAGAGGCCGGCGCCTACGTCATCGGAACTGGACGCGCCGCCGACCGCGAGAAGGCGCTCGACTTCGGCGCACATGAATTCGTCGACCTCGACAACGACAACCTCGAAGACGTCGGCGGAGTCGATCTGGTCTTCGATGTCATCGGCGGCGACATCCAGAAGCACTCCGCAGCCCTGATTCGCGCGGGAGGAGCACTGGTGTCGATCGTCGGCCCCGTCGAGTCGCGGCCCACCAACGGCTGGGCGATCGACTTCGTTGTCGAGGCCGATCGCGCCCAGCTCGGTGAGATCGTTCAACGAGTACGGGACGGACGACTGCGGACGAACATCGGCATCACCGCGCCCCTCGATGACGCTGTCGCCGCCCTCAACTCGACCGAGCGCCGCAACGGGAAGCCGATCATCAGTGTTCGGCCATGAGGACGCGAGAACAGCGACGTCCTGACCCCGTCGATGCCGCAGGCCAGGTCGGACGACTCGAGCATCGGCGCGCAAGAGGAGATGCGCGACATGGTCTCGCCGAGCGTGGCTACGGGTTCGGCGATCACTCCGATCACGCGTGGCCTGTCGAAGAGATCCGCAACGGTCTTCCTGCCCGCGAGAAGAACGGGCGTGCATTCGGAGCACATCTGCTTGAGTTGTGTCCAGTACGCGGCGGAATGCCGTCCGGACTCACCGGATCTCGGCGTGTGAGTGCGTTGCACTTCTCGAGGCGCACGCCCCCGAGAAATGGGACCCACTCAGTCAGACCAGCCGCGCCAGCACAGCGGCGGCCTTCTCGGCGTCGTCGCGGCTGACGTCGAGGTGCGTGACCAGCCGGACCGTCGTCGGTCCGACCGTGGCGACCGCGACGCCGGCGTCGCGGGCCGCAGCCACGAAGTCGGCGGCGTCCGCGCGCGGCACCACCACGATGTTGGTGTCGACGCCGGCCGGGTCGACCCCGCAGGCCTCCGCCAGCAGCCGGGCGTGCGCGTGGTCGTCGGCGAGCCGCTCGACGTGGTGCTCCAGCGCGTGCAGTCCGGCGGCCGCGAGGATGCCCACCTGGCGCATCCCGCCACCCATCCGCTTGCGCCAGACCCGTGCCTCGGTGACTGTGTCGGCGTCCCCGACCAGCAGGGAGCCGATCGGCGCGCCGAGCCCCTTGGACAGGCAGACCGCCATCACGTCGGCGATGGCGCCGTACTCCGTGAGCGGGACACCGGTGGCGACGTGGGCGTTCCAGATCCGGGCGCCGTCCATGTGGATGCGGGCGCCCACGCCCGTGGTGAACTCGCGCAGGTCGCGCAGGTCAGCGATCGGGAGGACCGCTCCCCCGGCGAAGTTGTGGGTGTTCTCGACCGAGATCGCCGCGGTGGGGACGAAGAACGGCCCCATGTCCGGGGCGAACAGCGACCGGATGACCGGCAGGTCGACCTGGCCGCGCTCGTGGATCCAGGTGCGCATGGTCACGCCGGAGTAGGCACCGTGAGCGCCGAGCTCGGCCCGGGCGATGTGGGCCCGCGACTCGCAGAGCACCTCCTGGCCGGGCGCGACGAGCGAGCGTACGGCGAGCACGTTGGCCATCGAGCCGGTCGGCATGAAGAGCGCCGCCTCGTGGCCGAAGAGCCCGGCCACGTGCTCCTCGAGGCGGCGCACCGTGGGGTCCTCGCCGTAGACGTCGTCGCCGACCTCGGCGTGCGCCATCGCGCGGCGCATCTCGTCGGTGGGACGGGTGAGCGTGTCGCTGCGCAGATCGATCACGCGGGTCAGGCCTTCCGCAGCATCTCGGCCACGAGGAACGCCAGCTCGAGCGACTGCACGCGGTTGAGCCGCGGGTCGCACACCGACTCGTAGCGGCCGCCGAGGTCGGCCTCCAGGAGCTCCTCGCCGCCACCGACGCACTCGGTGACGTCGTCACCGGTGAGCTCGACGTGGACGCCGCCGGGCCAGGTGCCGAGCGAGCGGTGCACGTCGAAGAAGCCCTGGACCTCCTCGATCACGTCGTCGAAGCGACGCGTCTTGTAGCCCGAGCTGGCCTCGAAGGTGTTGCCGTGCATCGGGTCGCACACCCAGGCCACCTCGACCCCCGCGGCGTTGACCTTCTCGACCAGCTGCGGCAGCCCCTCGCGGATCTTGCCGGCGCCGAAGCGGGTGATGAACGTCAGCCGGCCGGGCTCGTTCTCGGGGTTGAGCTTCGCGGCCAGGGCCAGGGCGTCGTCGGCCGTCGTGGTCGGGCCGAGCTTCACGCCGATCGGGTTCTGGATGTGGCTCAGCAGCTCGACGTGGGCGTTGTCGAGCTGGCGGGTCCGCTCGCCGATCCACACGAAGTGGCCCGACACGTCGTACGGCGTGTTGGTGCGCGAGTCGACGCGGGTCATCGCGTGCTCGTACTCCAGCACCAGCGCCTCGTGGCTGCTGTGGAAGTCGACCCGGTGGAACTCGTCCGGGTCGGCGCCGATCGCCTTCATGAACGTCAGCGCGCGCTCGATCTCGCCGGCCATCTCCTCGTAGCGCTGCCCGACCGGCGACTCGCGGACGAAGTCGGTGTTCCAGGTGTGCACCTGGCGCAGGTCGGCGTAGCCACCGGTCACGAACGCGCGGACCAGGTTGAGGGTCGCGGCCGAGGAGTTGTAGACGTCGACGAGCCGCTGCGGGTCGGGGAGCCGGGCCTCGGGGGTGAAGTCGAAGCCGTTGACGGCGTCGCCGCGGTACGCCGGCAGCGTCACGCCGTCGCGGGTCTCGAGGTCCGAGGAGCGCGGCTTGGCGTACTGGCCCGCGATCCGGCCGACCTTCACCACCGGCACGGAGGCGGCGTACGTCAGGACGACCGCCATCTGCAGCAGCACGCGCAGCTTGTTGCGGACGTTGTCGGCGGTGACGCCGGCGAACGTCTCGGCGCAGTCGCCGCCCTGCAGCAGGAACGCCTCGCCGCGGGTCACGGCGGCGATCTTCGCCTTGAGGTCGTCGCACTCACCCGCGAAGACCAGCGGAGGCGCCGTCCGCAGGCGTGCCACGGCGGCGTCGACGGCCCCCGCGTCGGGGTACGTCGGCTGCTGGGCGGGGCCGAGGGCGTGCAGGGCCGCGAGGTCGGGAATGCTCACCGATCCAGACTACGCGGGGAGACGGGCCGCCCGAACTCGGCGGCCCGTCCCGAGACGTCAGTCCTCGAGGTGCTCCACATCGCGGAAACCGGTCTTCTTGCCGCGCGCGCCACGGTTGGTCAGCCAGGTGAGAGCCCAGAGGGCAACACCGATGGCGAGCAGCCCGCCGGCGATCTTGTACTGGATCCAGTCCTCGCTGTCGCGGGCCCAGGGGCCGACGAGGAACAGGCAGCACGCGGCTCCGACTGCCGGCACCCACTTCGGCGCGCTGAACCCGTCCTCGGCGGCGGGGTCGCGACGGAGGACGAGGCAGGCGATGTTGACGATCGAGAACACGGCGAGCAGGAGCAGCGCCGTCGTGCCGGAGAGGGCCCCGATCACGGTCGTCTCCGCCTGGTAGGTCACCACGACGATCAGGCCGAGGGCGAGCACCGTGGAGAACGCGATGCCGGCCCACGGCGTACGACGCCCGGGCAGCACCTTCCCGAGCGACCGCGGAAGGACGTCCTGGTTGGCCAGGCCGTAGAGCAGACGGCTGGCCATCAGCATGTTGATCAGCGCGGTGTTGGCGACGGCGAAGACGGTCATGAACGGGAAGATCTTGTCGATCGGAAGGCCGGGCGCACCCTGCTTGACGACCTCGAGCAGGACCTTGCCCTCGTCGTTGACGACACTCTCGATCTGGCCCTCGGGGATCACGGCGATCACCGAGATCGACACCAGCACGTAGATCACCACGGCGATCCCGAGACCGGTCAGCATCATCTTCGGGAAGATCTTGTTGGGGTTCTGGACCTCCTCGACCATGTTGACGGAGTCCTCGAACCCGACCATCGCGAAGAACGCGATGGCGGTGGCCACGGTGACCGCCAGGAAGAGCCCCCGCTCGCTGCCGGACTCGAAGACGACCACGCGACCCATGTCGGCGTCACCCTTGGCCATCACGACGAAGCCGATCACGACGACGATGGCGAGCGCGGCCATCTCGATGAGGGTCAGCACGACGTTGAACTTCACGCTCTCGCCGACGCCGCGGAGGTTGATCGCGGCGAGCACGAGCATGAACGCCATCGCCGTGACCGTGATCGCGGTGTTGCCCTGGGGGACGTCGATGCCGAGCCCGTCGAACCCGGCGAGCAGGTTGGTCGCCAGCAGGTTGGACGACGTCGACGCGCTGGTGATGCCGGAGCAGACCACGGCGAAGGCCACCAGGAACGTGACGAAGTGGAGCCCGAACGCCTTGTGCGTGTAGAGCGCGGCACCCGCGGCCTGGGGGTACTTGGTGACGAGCTCGAGGTACGAGTACGCCGTCAGGGTCGCCACCGCGAAGGCGACCAGGAACGGCACCCACACGACGCCGCCGACCTCGAGGGCCATCTCCCCGGTGACCGCGTAGACGCCCGCACCGAGGATGTCTCCGACGATGAAGAGCAGGAGCAGCTTGGGCCCCATCACCCGCTTGAGATCGGGTCTGGGCCCGTTGACGTCGACTGGTTCTGCTGTGCCGGTGGTCATGCGTTCTCCTGCTCCGAGGGGTCAGTGCGCGCCCATGCTCGCCCGAAACGAGCCGGTTTGACCAGTCCGGGTTTCGCAATCGCGGCGTGACCCCCGCTGGACGAGGTCGTTGGACAGGGTGACTCCCCCATCCCGGAAGGCTCTCCGATGCGCAAGCTTTCGACCACGGCTCTCCTCGGTGCCGCACTGGCCACCGTCGTCGCCACCACCGTTCCCGCCACCGCCGCGACCAACGACCCGCTCCGCGCACAGCAGTGGGGCCTCGACCAGGTCCACGCCGAGCAGGCCTGGGCCTCGACGACCGGCTCCGGCGTCGTCGTCGCCGTCGTCGACTCGGGCGTCGACCTCGGCCACCCCGACCTCGCGGGCCAGCTCGTCGCCGGCGTGACCACGGTCGGCTGCCCCGCCCACCAGACCACCTGCGGCAACGGCAGCTGGGTCGGCATGGACGGCGAGGCCCAGGAGGCCGACACCCACGGCACCCACGTGTCGGGCATCATCGCCGCCGCGGCCAACAACGGGATCGGCGTCGCCGGGGTCGCGCCCGACGCGAAGATCATGCCGATCAAGTCGCTCGAGGACGGCAGCGGCGCCTTCGAGGACATTGCCGCCGGCATCACGTACGCCGCCAACCACGGCGCGAGCGTGATCAACCTCAGCATCGGCGCCCTGCCGGGCGTCCAGGCCCTCACCCTCACGGGCGTCGAGTCCACGGTGACCGACGCGATCGCCGACGCGACGGCCAAGGGCGTCCTGGTCGTCGCCGCTGCGGGCAACGAGAGCTTCCCGGTCTGCGACACCCCGGCCTTCGAGCCCGGCGCGCTGTGCGTGACCTCCACGACGCGCGAGGAGACGCCGTCGTGGTTCTCCAACGGCGCCGTGAAGCCCGACATGGACGCGGTGGCGGCTCCCGGCGGTGCCGGACTGCTCTTCTGCGAGGACGACATCGTCTCGACCGTGCCGGTCGGCCACGGCTCGGACGTGTGCGGCGAGAGCAACTACGACTACTACGCGGGCACGTCGATGGCGACCCCGCACGTGGCCGGCGTCGCCGCCCTGCTGTTCGCCCAGGGCCGCACCCGCGACAACGTCCACGACGCTCTGATCGAGACCGCGCGCACGCCCGGCGCCGGGACCGGCGTCTTCACCAGCAGCTACGGGCACGGCATCGTCGACGCCCAGGCGGCAACGGCGTACGCGGGTGCCGCGACGGTGCAGACGACCACCTCGGGACACGGGAAGAAGGGCCGCGGCGCGAAGCGCTGATCCCAGGGAGCGAGACGCCGGGGCGCTGGTCAGCCGAAGAAGACCTGCGCCTCGGCGTACTCCTCGGGCGTCACCAGCTTGAGCTCGCCCGTGCCCTCGATCAGCGGGACGCGCACGATGTGCCGGCCGCGCAGCGCCATCATCTTCCCGAAGTCGCCCTCGGCGACGGCGTCGATGGCCTGCAGGCCGAAGCGGGTCGCGAGCCAGCGGTCGAACGCCGTGGGCGTGCCGCCGCGCTGGATGTGGCCGAGCACGACGGCCCGCGCCTCCTCGCCCGTGCGGTCCTCGATCTCCCGGGCGAGCCGGTCGCCGATGCCGCCGAGCCGGACGTGACCGAAGGCGTCCTTCTCACCGGACACCAAGGTCATGTCGCCTCCGTCGGCGGGGACCGCGCCCTCCGAGACCACGATGATCGGTGAGTACTGCGTCTTGAAGCGGTTCACGACGTGGGCGCAGACGGCGTCGATGTCGAACGGCTGCTCGGGGATGAGTACGACGTTGGCGCCACCGGCGATCCCGGAGTGCAGCGCGATCCAGCCGGCGTGGCGGCCCATCACCTCGACCACCAGGACCCGGTGGTGCGACTCGGCGGTCGTGTGCAGCCGGTCGATCGCCTCCATGGCGATGTTGACGGCCGTGTCGAAGCCGAACGTGAAGTCGGTTCCGGACAGGTCGTTGTCGATGGTCTTCGGCACCCCGACGACGTTGACGCCCAGGTCGGCCAGCTTGGTCGCGACGCCGAGGGTGTCCTCGCCCCCGATCGCCACGAGCGCGTCCACCCCGTCGCGGGCGAGGTTCTCCTTGATCTGCTCCACGCCGCCGTCGATCTTGAACGGGTTGGTCCGTGAGGAGCCCAGGATCGTGCCGCCGCGGGGCAGGATGCCCCGGCACTCCTCGATGCCCAGCTGCATGGTCACGCCCTCGAGCGGCCCCCGCCAGCCGTCGCGGTAGCCCACGAAGTCGAACCCGTGCTGGCGCACGCCCTTGCGGACGACCGCCCGGATGACGGCGTTGAGACCGGGGCAGTCCCCGCCTCCGGTGAGTACTCCGACGCGCATGACCTACTCCTGGATTGGATCGTTCAAGGGCTTCCCGACTGTAGTGCGCCGACGCGGGCGACGGCTAGGGCGCGTCTCGGGTCGGCCACGGGGCGAGATGCGTCAGACGGTGACCGGGTCCTCCGCCCGGTTGGTCACCCGCTGGGCCGCCAGCGGCATCACCGCGCCGAGGCGGGTGGCCAGCAGGGCACCGAGCACGGCGACGCCCAGCAGGGCGAACCAGATCGGCGTGGGGCCTCGGTCGAGCAGCCACGCGAACGCGACCGGCGAGATCGTGCTGGCGAGGTTCCAGGCGAGCTGGATGAGCGAGAGGTAGCGTCCGCGCAGGTGCTCGGGCGCCGCCTCTGCGGACAGGGCGCCGTGCACCGGGCCGCCGAGCACCTCACCGAGCGTGTAGATGACCGAGCCGACCAGGACGACCGCGGTGGCCAGTCCGACGGAGAGCCACGAGGCGCCGAGGATCACCAGGAACGACGCGGCGAACACGGCGTTGGTCAGCAGCAGGACCCGCCAGCGGACGGCCCCGGTCATCGCGCGGACGACCAGGCCCTGGCCGAAGCCGACCATCACCGTGTTGATCGTGAAGACCGCGCCGGTGACCCAGCCGGGCAGCCCCAGGACCGTGGTGGCGTAGACCGGCATCGCGAAGTTCAGCACCATCATCGCCGTCGAGAACGTGAGCTGGGTGGCCCACAGCAGGCGGTAGGGCCGGTCGCGCAGCACCACGGCCCACGATCCGGGCACCGCCCGGTGACCGGTCCGCGCGGTCGGCGGCACAGCCAGGAGCAGCCCGAACGCGAGCGCGTAGGAGACCGCGTTGGCCACCACGACCGCGGCGTACGCCGTCGGCGTGCCGATCGTGATCGCCAGGCCGGACACCAGCCCGCCCACGGCGAACCCGACGTTGCGCAGGGCCCCGAGGAAGCCGAACCACTTCTCCCGCTCCCCCGGCACCGAGATCGCGGCCACGATGTTGCCGTAGGAGCCCCAGAACGCCGTCCGGCCGATCGTCACCACGACGGTCCACAGGGTCAGCCCCACGAAGGAGTCGGTGAACAGGTACGCCGCGAAGCCGACGCCCTGCAGCAGGTTGCCTGCGAGCAGCACGTGCTTGGCGCCGTACCGGTCCACGACGGTGCCGAGCAGCGGCCCGACCGGGAGCGAGACGGCGGACGCGAGCGAGATCGCGGCGCCCACCTGGATCAGGCTCAGGTCGGTGGTGACGAGGAAGTAGAGGATGCAGACCGGCATGAAGACACCGCTGCCGATGGCGTCGACCGCGATCGCGGTGACGAACCGGCGGTGGTCACCGATGGAGGGGAAGCCGAGTCTGTCGAGCACCGGCACATCCTCCCCCACTACCCTCCGGGACATGACCTTCTCGATCGTCGCCCGGTCCGCAGACGGAGAGTCGTGGGGCGTGGCCGTGGCCTCCAAGTTCCTGGCAGTGGGGTCGGCGGTGCCGGCCGCCGTTGCCGGCGTCGGTGCCATCGCGACCCAGGCCGACGCCAACGTCTCCTACAAGGGGCAGGCACTGGCCCACCTCGACGACGGCGCGACCGCGTCGGTGGCGCTGCAACGCCTGATCGAGGACGACGAGGGTCGCGACCACCGGCAGGTCGGCCTGGTCGACCTGGACGGCAACGCGGCCACGCACACCGGGAGCGCCTGCCTCGACTGGGCCGGCGGCGTCACCGGTGAGGGGTACGCCATCCAGGGCAACATCCTGGTCGGCCCCGAGGTCGTCGAGGCGATGGAGGTCGCGTTCGTGGCGTCCGACGAGGACGCGCCGCTCGCCCGGCGGCTGCTGGCGGCGCTCACGGCCGGCGACGACGCGGGAGGAGACCGGCGGGGCCGCCAGTCGGCGGCAATCCTGGTGGTGCGTGACGGGGCGGGGTACGGCGGCCTCGACGACATCGCGGTCGACCTGCGCGTCGACGACGCTGCGTCCTGTGGGGGCGACCCGATCACCGAGCTGGCGCGGCTGCTGGACCTCAGCGACCTCTACCTGACCGCCTCGACCGAGGAGGAGAAGGTGCCGGTCACCCCGGAGCTGGAGCGGGAGCTCGAGGAGCGTGCGACGGCGCTGGGTGCCCGCGACTTCCACGCCTGGGTCGGCACCGAGAACTACGAGATGCGGGTCGCCCCCGACGGCTCCTGGGTCGACGAGCGAGTGCTGGAGATCCTGCGCGCGAGCGAGCCGGGCGCATGAGCATCCTCGCCATCGACGCGGGCACGACCGGCGTCACCGCGGTCGTCGTCACGCCCGAGGGCACCATCGCCGCGAAGGGCTACCAGGAGTTCGCGCAGCACTTCCCCAAGCCGGGCTGGGTCGAGCACGCGCCCGAGGAGATCTGGCAGGCAACGCTCGAGGCGACCCGCGAGGTCCTGACCAAGGTCGACCGCTCCGAGCTCCAGGGGGTCGGCATCACCAACCAGCGGGAGACGATCCTGCTGTGGGACCGCGAGACCCTCGGCTCGCCCCGACGGGCGATCGTCTGGCAGGACCGTCGTACGGCCGACATCTGCACCCGGCTGCGCGACGCGGGCCACGAGGAGCGGGTGACCGAGCTGACCGGCCTGCGCCTCGACCCGTACTTCTCGGGCACCAAGCTGTCGTGGCTGGCCGAGCACGAGCCGCACACCTGGGCGCTGGTCGAGTCCGGTCGCTACGCGATCGGCACGGTCGACTCCTACCTGATCGCCCGGATGACCCGTGGGACCTGGCACGCCACCGACGTCTCCAACGCCTGCCGCACCCTGCTGTTCGACCTCACCACGGGCGACTGGTCCGACGAGCTCTGCTCGCTCTTCGGCGTCCCGCGTGACGCCCTGCCCGAGCTGGTGCCGAACTGGGGCGAGATCGCCACCACGGACCCCAAGACGTTCTGCGACCTGTCCCTGCCGATCGCCGGGCTCGCGGGCGACCAACAGGCAGCGCTCTTCGGGCAGACCTGCTTCGACGAGGGCGACTCCAAGTGCACCTACGGCACCGGGTCGTTCATCCTCACCAACACCGGCACGACGCTCGAGCGCTCCAGCGCGGGGCTGCTCTCGACAGCGGCCTGGCGCTCCCCCGAGGGTGAGCTCACCTACGCGCTCGAGGGAGCCATCTTCGTGACCGGCGCGGCCGTCCAGTGGCTGCGCGACGGGCTGCAGATCGTCGGCTCGGCCGCGGAGACCGCCGCGATCGCGTCGGCCGTGCCCGACAGCGAGGGCGTCGTGTTCGTGCCCGCGCTCACCGGCCTCGGCGCACCGCACTGGGACCCGCACGCCCGCGGCCTGATCATCGGCCTGACCCGGGGCACCAACCGCGGCCACATCGTGCGCGCGACCCTCGAGGCGATCGCCTTCGAGGTCCGCGACGTGCTCGAGACGATGCCCGGGCTCTCGTCACTGCGGGTCGACGGAGGCGCGAGCGCCAACGACCTGCTCTGCCAGATCCAGGCCGACCAGGTCGGCGTACCCGTCGAGCGGCCCCGGATCGTCGAGACCACCGCGCTGGGTGCGGCCTTCCTTGCCGGCCTCGGCACGGGCGTCTGGTCGTCGACCGACGACCTGCGCGAGACCTGGCAGCTCGACCGACGCTTCGAGCCGGGCGGTGACCGCAAGAGCGCTGACGCCGCGCACGCCCGGTGGATCGAGGCGGTCAACCGCTCGAAGGGCTGGGCCGCCGTCTAGGCCGCTCTGGTCAGCCCAGCTCGGAGAGCGCCGCCACGGCGGCCGTGTTGGCCCGGGTGGCGGCATCGACGGACGCCTGCGCCTCTGCGCGGACGTCCTCGGCGTCACTGAGCTCGTCGTCGACGTCCTCGAGGGTCGACTCCAGCTCGGCCAAGCGGCGCCGCAGCTCGTCGATCTCGGCCTGCACCTGCATCGCGCGGGCCTCGAGCTGCTCGACGTCCGCGGCAGCCACCGCCAGGGCCTCGACGGTCCGCGCGAGCTCGGCCCCGGTCTCCCCCGCCCGTTCGCGGGCCGCAGCCCGGGCCTTCTCGTCCGCCTCGGGGTCGGGTACGACGTGCAGGTCCGCACGCCGCTCCTGCACCGGCGCTGCCGGGGTCGCCGAGAAGCCGAGGGCCTCGGGGAGCGCCACGGCACCGGCCGGGTCGACGGCGTCGACGCCGGTGCTGGCCAGCGCGGCGACGAGCAGGCCGCTGCGGACGGCGCGCGCACAGCCCTCGTCGACCATGGCCGCGGTCAGCGTGGCCTCCACCTGGTCGGCCACGGCGGGGGTGACCTTCTGGCCGTGCTCGGCCGCGACCTGCCGGGCCCGGGTGGTCACCGCGGCGGTGAGCTGGCGACGCTGCCGGGTCAGGGCCCGGAGCTCCTCGCCCGCGAGGTTCGCCTGGGCCTCGCGCAGGGCGGCACCCATGGCGAGCACCTGCTCCACCTGCTCGGTCTCGTGGCGCACCAGGAGGTTGACCACCCACGCGGCGGTCGACGGCTTCCTGAGTGCCTTCACGGCGCCGGACAGGGCGGCGTCCTGCGCCTTCAGCTCCTTGGCACGCGTGTCCCGGGCCGGCGTGAACTCGGGAAGGGTGAGCCCGTAGAGCTCGTCGGCCACGTCGAGGAGGCTCGCGTCGGGGAGGTCACTCATCGGTCACTCATCCTCGCCGTCCAGCCCGCGCTCGATGGCATAGCGGGTCAGCTCGACGCGGTTGTGCATCTGCAGCTTCCGCAGGGTGTTCTGGACGTGGTTCTGCACGGTGCGGTGGGAGATCACGAGGCGTTCGGCGATCTGCTTGTAGGACATCCCCTTCGCGACCATCTTGAGCACCTCGGTCTCCCGCTCGGTGAGCTCCGGGTGGTCCGGGTCGCCGGTCGCGGACGCGGGGTCGGCGAGGCGCCGGAACTCCCCGAGCACGAGCCCGGCCAGCCCCGGGGTGAACACGGTGTCGCCGCCGGCGACGCGGCGTACGGCGGCGATCAGCTCGGCCCGCGACGCGGACTTCACCAGGTAGCCCGTGGCGCCCGCCTTGACCGCGTCGAGCACGTCCGTCTGCTCGCCGGAGGCGGAGAGGATCAGGACCCGGGCGGAGGGGTCCTGGCGCAGGATCTCGGCGGTGACCTCGACGCCGTTCGGGGCCGGGATCTGGAGGTCGAGGACCACGACCTGGGGCCGGGCAGCGGGGAACCGCGCGAGCGCCTCGCGGCCGTTGGCGGCCGCAGCGACGACGTCGAAGCCGGCCGCGGCCAGGTCGCGCTCGACCGCGTCGCGCCACATCGGGTGGTCGTCGACCACCATCACCCGAATCGGCTCGTCCGTCATCGCTCTCCCCCTCAGTCCGTCTCAGTCCGTCGGCCGGACGTAGCGGCCACGGCGGTGCACCAGCGGCGCCGCCTCGTCGTCCCCGACCGACACCTCGTCGACGACGCAGGTGACCAGGCTCGACCAGCCCACGGTGCTCGTCGACTCCAGCACCACACCGGCCCAGGTGTGGGCGCCCAGGAGCCTCGGCCCCCAGGCGGTCTGCTCGAAGTCGCCGGTGCGGAACGGTCCGCCCGGGGCGGGCGCGGTCCCGGCGAACGCCTCGGCGAGGTCCCGGTGCTCCCAGGCCAGCAGCTGGACGACGGCCCGGCCGGTGCCGGCGAGGACGTCGGCCAGGTCGGAGTCGGGGTCGAGCAGCGCGAGGACCCGGGCCGGCTCACCGTTGGCGACCATCAGCGACGAGACCGTCAGGCCGGCCCGCTGCTCGCCGTCGCCCGCGGTCCACAGCGTCACCACGCCGCCGAGGCGCCCCCGGAGACGGCGCACGGGGTCCGGCTCGGGGTCGCGGAAGGGGTGCCCGGAGTGGATCGTCACGGCGTCCCTCCCCGGGGCACGGTGAGCTCCCACTCGGTCCCGGTGGGGCCGGTGACCAGCTCGGCCGTGCCGCCCAGGTCGGCGATCCGGCCGCGGATCGACTGGACGACGCCGAGCCGTCCCTGCTGCTCGGCCTCCGCCAGGCGTCCCTGCGCGATGCCCGGGCCCTCGTCGCGCACCGACAGCACGACCCGGTCGGGCAGCGCCTCGAGCAGCACCCAGGACGGCGCCTGGGGCCCGACGTGCGCGGCGACGTTGTCGAGGCACGCCTTGACGACCGCGACCAGCTCGGCGGCGACGGCTCCCGGCACCTCCACCGCGACGCCGGGGACCGCGATGGTCACGCCGGGCCACGACTCGAGCCGGCCGATCGCCGCAGCGAGGTCGACGTCGCCCTGGTCGGAGTCCGGCGTCACCGAGTCCTGGTCGCGGATCAGCGTGCGCAGGACGCTCTCCTGCTCACCGGCCAGCCGGCCGAGCTCGGCCGCCTCACCGCCGAGCTCGCGGCCGCGTCGCTGCACCAGCGCGAGGACCTGCAGGACGCCGTCATGGACGGCGCGGGCCAGCCGGGCCCGCTCGGCCGCGGCCGCGGCCGCCCGCTCTGCCTCGTCGCGCTCGGCCGCCATCCGCTGCAGCGACTCGCACATGAACCCGACGACCGGACCGCCGACCATCAGCAGGAAGACGTTGCCGTAGTTGGCCTGCGTGAGGTCCTGCCGGATGGAGAGGTCCGCGGCGGAGAGGCAGACGGCGGCGACGAGCCCGCCGGGCACCCGGTAGTGGATGGCCCAGGCCAGCAGCGCTCCCATCACCCAGAAGCCCGGCACCGTGGCGTGCAGGTCGTCGCCCTTCACGAGCGGGGAGACCAGCAGCATCCCGACGGCGACCGCGAGGTCCGCCACCAGCAGGCGCATGGTGCGGCGCCGCGCGGCGTCGTAGGCCCAGACCACGACGCCGGTCCAGAGCACGATCAGGCCGACGCAGACCGCGCCGGCGACCGGGTGCTCGAAGTTGTCGGCGCGGTAGATGTTCAGGCCGACCGTGTTGACCAGCAGGATGACACGCAGCACGGCGAGCGCGCGGAACAAGCGGTCCTTGACGGCGACCGCCGCCGGACCGGACCAGCCCGGTGCGGTCCTCAGGATGCCTGCTTCTGCTGATCGTCCGCCTTGGCCCGACCGGCGTACATGTCGACGTACTCCTGGCCGGAGAGCCGCATGATCTCGTACATGATCTCGTCGGTGATCGAGCGCAGGATGTAGCGGTCGTTCTCCATGCCCTCGTAGCGCGAGAAGTCCAGCGGCTTGCCGAAGCGCACCACGGGCCGGGTGAACGTCCCGAACTTCTTGCCGGGCGGGGCCACCACGTCGGTGCCGACCACGGCGACGGGGATCACGGGCACCCGGGTCTCGAGCGCGAGCCGCGCGACACCGGTCTTGCCGCGGTAGAGCCGGCCGTCGTGGGAGCGGGTCCCCTCGGGGTAGATGCCGAAGAGGTCGCCGTCCTTGAGGATCCGCATGGCGGCCGAGAGGGCCCCCTCGGCGGCCGAGGCACCCGAGCGGTCGATCGGCACCTGACCGGCGCCGGAGAAGAACTTCTTCTGGAACCAGCCCTTGATGCCCGGGGTGTTGAAGTACTCGGCCTTGGCCACGAAGGTGACCCGGCGGGAGAGCGTGAGCGGCATGAACAGCCAGTCGGCGTACGACAGGTGGTTGCTGGCGAGGATCGCCGGCCCCTCGTCGGGGACGTGCTCGGAGCCCTCCACGTGGGGTCGGAACACGAGCCGCAGCAACGGGCCCAGGGCGACCCACTTCAGGAACCAGTAGAACACCGTTGAACCTCCCCAAGATCCTCGTCGCGCCGGGCACACCCGTCGCGGGAAGCCTAGACCCTGCGCGACGCAACTCCCCAGTCCGCCGCCCCACGGGCGGCGGGTGGTGCAGACTTCGCCACATGACGATCGACGCCGCAGCGGCCCCGCTCTCCTTCGACGCGCGACCGGAGCTCACGGGCGGCAGGCGGATCGGGGTGCTCCTCAGCCACGGCTTCACCGGCTCCCCCGTCTCGATCCGGCCGTGGGCGGAGTACCTGGCCGCCAAGGGGTACGCCGTCGAGGCGCCACGCCTGCCGGGGCACGGCACCACCTGGCGCGACCTGAACACGACCGGCTGGTCCGACTGGTACGGCGAGGTCTCGCGCGCATTCGACAAGCTCTGCCTCGAGAACGACGCGGTCGTCGTCGGTGGGCTCTCGATGGGTGGAGCGCTGACCCTGCGCGTCGCCGCCGACCACCCGGACCGCGTGTCCGGCGTGATGGTGGTCAACCCGGCCGTCGCGACCAAGCGGCTCGACGTGAAGCTGCTGCCCGTCCTCAAGCACCTGGTGCCGGCGTTCCCGGCCATCGCCAACGACATCAAGAAGCCCGGTGTCGAGGAGCACGCCTACCCCCGGACCCCGCTCAAGGCGGCCCACTCCATGATCCGGGCCTGGACGCCGCTGGTCGCCGACCTGCCGCGGATCACGGCGCCGCTGCTCTACTTCCGCTCGACCGTGGACCACGTGGTCGACGAGTCCTCGCAGCCCCTGATCACCGGCACGGTGTCGTCGCGCGACATCACCGAGCGAGCGCTCCACGAGAGCTACCACGTGGCGACGATCGACAACGACGCGCCGCAGATCTTCGAGGAGTCCGCGGCCTTCGTCGCGCGGGTCACCGCCCCTTCGTAGGCCCGGCCGGGGGCCCGCTTCTGCCCGGCCCGGGCCCCGCCCGGCTTCGGACAAGTCTCGGACCGATCCCTTGACATCCCGCCACTAAACCGGTTTAGGTGTGAGGGATGCCCCGCCACACGATCAACGACGTCGCCCGCGCTGCGGGTGTCTCGAAGGGCGCGGTGTCCCTCGCGTTCAACAACCGCCCGGGCCTCTCGCCCGCGACGCGGGAGCGCATCCTCGCCACCGCCCGCGAGCTCGGCTGGACCCCCAGTCCCCGCGCGCGGGCCCTGTCGGTCTCACGGGCGCTCGCCGTCGGCCTGGTGATGGCCCGGCCCCCCGAGACGCTGCGCGCCGACCCGTTCTTCCCGTCCTTCATCGCCGGTGTCGAGAGCGAGCTGTCGAAGCACGGCTACGCGCTGCTGCTCCAGGTGGTCGACGAGCACGACGACGAGGACCAGAGCTACCGCCGGCTGAGCAACGAGGGCCGGGTCGACGGGGTCTTCGTCACCGACCTCTTCGTCGACGACGTCCGTCCCGCGCTGCTCGCCGAGCTCGGCCTGCCCGCGGTGATCGTCGGGCCGGCACTGCCGGAGCCCTACTGGCCCGCCGTCGGCGTCGACGACAAGCCGGGCATCGCTGCCGCGGTCGCGCACCTCCTCGAGCTCGGCCACACGCGGATCGCCCACGTCGCCGGGCCGCTCGAGATGGTGCACGGCTGCTCGCGCCGCGACGCGTGGTCGGCCACCCTCGCCGAGGCGGGCGTTCCCGAGGGGCCCTGCATCGAGGCCGACTTCTCCGCCGAGGCCGGCGCCGCCGCCACCCGCAACCTGCTCGACCTCCCCGAGCCGCCCACCGCGATCGTCTACGCCAGCGACCTGATGGCCATCGCCGGTCTCTCGGTCGCCGCCTCCCGGGGGATCGACGTGCCCGGGCAGCTCTCGATCACCGGCTACGAGGACACCGAGCTCGCCGCCCACGTCCAGCCGCCGCTGACCAGCGTCGCGAGCGACGTCATCGGCTGGGGCCGGGCCGCGGCCCGGCGGCTCCTCGAGCTGATCGACCAGCGCGAGGCGACCCCGGTAGACCTCCCCCCGCCGGCACTCGTCGTACGCCGCTCGACCGGCCCGGCCCCCACGAACTGACCGTCAGACCCAGGCAGCAACCGAATTGGAGATGCAGATGAGATCGAAGGTCGTAACCGCAACCCTGACCATGCTGGCGCTGGGGGTCACCGCCGGCTGTGGAGGTGGCTCCGGGGACTCCGGTGACGCCGTCTCCTCCTCCGGCCCGATCAAGATCTGGCTGTCGAACAACCCCGAGGAGATCGCCTGGGGCAAGCAGATGGTCGAGGCCTGGAACGCCGAGCACCCCGACGAGGAGGTCACCGCCCAGGAGATCCCCGCAGGCAAGTCCTCCGAGGAGGTCATCGGCGCGGCGATCACCGCCGGCAACGCCCCCTGCCTGGTGTTCAACACCTCCCCCGCCGCGGTCCCCCAGTTCGAGAAGCAGGGCGGCCTCGTGGCCCTCGACGAGTTCGACGGCGGCACCGACTACATCGAGGCCCGCAGCGGTGACGTGGCCGAGCAGTACAAGTCGCCCGACGGCCAGTACTTCCAGATCCCGTGGAAGTCGAACCCCGTGATGATCTTCTACAACAAGGACATCATGAAGAAGGCCGGCGTCGACCCGGAGAACCCGCCGCTGTCGACGCACGCCGACTTCCTCGCCACCAGCCGCAAGATCGTCAAGAGCGGCGCGGCGGAGGCGGCCATCTGGCCCGCCCCGACCAGCGAGTTCTACCAGTCCTGGTTCGACTTCTACCCCATGTACGCCGCCGAGACCGGTGGCCAGCAGCTGGTCGAGGACGGCCAGGCCACCTTCGACTCCGACGCCGGCAAGGCCGTCGCCGACCTGTGGTCGACGATGTACTCCGAGGGCCTCTCGCCCCAGGAGGCCTACAACGGTGACTCCTTCGCCGACGGCAAGTCCGCGATGGCGACCGTCGGTCCGTGGGCCATCGCGGTCTACGGCGACTCGGTGAACTGGGGCGCGGTCCCGGTGCCGACGTCCGCGGGCACCAGCGCGGAGGAGACCTACACGTTCTCCGACGCCAAGAACATCGGCCTCTACTCGGCCTGCGACAACCAGAAGACGGCGTACGACGTCCTGGAGTACGCGACCAGCGAGGAGCAGGACGGCAAGCTCCTCGAGATGACCGGCCAGATGCCGCTGCGTCAGGACCTGCCGGGCACCTACCCCGAGTACTTCAAGGCGCACCCGGAGTACCAGGAGTTCGCCGACCAGGCCGCTCGGACCGTCGAGGTCCCGAACGTGCCGAGCTCGATCGAGATCTGGCAGACCTTCCGTGACGAGTGGTCCGACGCCGTCATCTTCGGGAAGTCCTCGATCGACGACGCCCTGGGCGCGGCGGCCGACAAGGCCACCGAGCTCGCCGGCCAGTCCTGAGCGTGGCGCGTCGACCATGACACGCACCGTTGAACCGGGCACGAGCCGACGCTCGCGCTCCCGGCTGGCGGCCCTCCTGGGCCGCCAGCCGGTGGGCATCGTGTTCGCCGCGCCGTACGCCGTCTTCCTGGCCGCGATCTTCGCCTACCCCCTGGGGCTGGCGGTCTGGATCAGCTTCCACGACTACTTCTTCGCGGCCCCGGGGGCCCAGGTCGAGCGACCCTTCGTCGGCCTGGAGAACTACCGGACCGTGCTGGCCGACCCCGACGTGCGCCAGTCGTTCGTCAACGTCGCCGAGTTCCTGGTCATCAACGTGCCGCTGACCGTCGCCCTGTCACTGGTGCTCGCGACCGCCCTCAACACGGCGATCCGGGGCCGCACCTTCCTGCGGGTCGCCTACTACGTGCCCTACGTGACCGCCAGCGTCGCCCTGGTCTCGGTCTGGCTGTTCCTGTTCAGCCGCGGCGGGATGGTCAACCAGCTGCTCGGCCCGCTGGCTCCCGACCCGTCCTGGCTGGTCAACAGCACCCTGGCCATGCCGGTGATCGCGATGTTCGTGACGTGGAAGCAGCTCGGCTTCTCCGTGCTGCTCTACCTCGCGGCCCTGCAGAACGTGCCGAAGGAGCTCCACGAGTCCTCGCAGGTCGACGGGGCGGGCCGGTTCGGGTCGTTCTGGAACGTGACCGTCCCCGGCGTCCGGCCGGCCACCACGCTGGTCGTGATCATGGCCACGATCACCGGCGCCAACCTCTTCACCGAGCCCTACCTGCTGACCAGCGGCGGCGGACCGAACGGCTCCTCGTCGTCGCCGGTGCTGGTGATGTACCAGCGCGGCATCGAGCAGGGGAACCCCGACGTGGCCTCGGCGATCGGCGTGCTCCTCGTCATCGGCGTGCTGGCGATCTCCCTCATCAACCGGCGCATCCTGGAAAGGGACTGACATGGCACGCGCATGGCTCCGCCGCGGAGCGCTGATCCTCGGTGCCCTGCTCTTCCTCTTCCCCTTCTACTACATGTTGATCGGCTCCCTGCAGAAGGATCCGGACACCTCGCTCGCCGGGGCGTTCCCCACCGGGGGGCTCACGTTCGACAACTACCGCGACATCGACGACCGGATCCACCTGGTCCAGTCGCTGCTCAACTCCGGCATCTTCACCACGGGCGTGCTGCTCGGCACCATGGTCTTCGGGGTGCTGGCCGGGTACGCCCTGGCGCGGCTGCACTTCCGCGGCCAGGGGTCGCTCTTCGCGCTGATGCTGCTGGTGCAGATCGTGCCGTTCCAGCTGCTCATCATCCCCATCTACGTGATGATCGTGCGCACCTACGGGCTGGCGGACTCCTACATGGGTATGATCGTGCCGTTCGCGATCAACTCCACCGCGGTCTTCATCTTCCGGCAGTTCTTCCTCGCGCTGCCCGAGGAGCTCTTCGCCGCCGCCCGCCTCGACGGCGCAAGCGAGCTCCGGGTGCTGTGGTCGATAGCGCTGCCCCTGGCCCGCCCCGCCCTGCTGACGGCGACGCTGCTGACCTTCATCGGCCCCTGGAACGAGTTCCTCTGGCCGTTCCTGGTGACCAAGGACGCGCACATGCAGCCGCTGGCCGTCTCCCTCGCCAACTACATCAGCTCCCAGGCCGGCCGGGCGGCGAACCCGTTCGGCTCGATCCTCGCCGGGGCCGTCGTGCTCGCCGTCCCCGCGGTCGCGCTGTTCGTGGCCTTCCAGAAGCACTTCACAACGTCCGACATCGGCTCGGGGGTCAAGGGATGAACGCACGTCCCCTCGGCCTGGGGATCGTCGGGGCCGGTGGCTTCGCCGGGTTCCTCGCCGACTCCACCGCGTCGATGCCGTCCGTGTCACTGCGGGCCGTGGCCGACACCCGGCCGGAGGCGGCACAGCGGCTGGCCGCGGCGTACGCCGCCCGCGCGGTCGCGTCGTGGGCGGACCTGCTCTCCGACGACACCGTCGACGTCGTCGTCGTGGCCACCCCGCCGGCCGGCCACGCGGAGATCGCGACGGCAGCGCTAGAGGCAGGCAAGCACGTCTTCTGCGAGAAGCCGCTCGCGCTCGACGACGCGCATGCCCGCGAGCTGGTGGAGACGGTCGAGCGCACCGGCCGGGTGCTGGTGGTCGACCACGTGCTCCGCTACAACCCGCTGCTGCGCGCGCTGACCCGGCTGCGCGGCTCGCTCCTGGGACCGGTGCAGCGGTTCTGCTTCGAGAACGACGCGAGCGACGAGGACCTCGACCCCGACCACTGGTTCTGGGACGAGACCCTCAGCGGCGGCATCTTCGTCGAGCACGGCGTGCACTTCTTCGACGCAGCCACCATGCTGCTCGACCGCGAGCCCACCTCCGTCCAGGCGGTCACCGCCCGGCGCCCGGGCGGGCCGGTCGACCTGGTGTCGGCCACGGTCGCGCACGGCGGGGACGCACTGGCCACCCACACCCACTCCTTCACGCACGCACACCGGTGCGAGCGGCAGCTGATGCGTCTGGACTGCGGGGCCGCCGAGGTCCGCGTCGAGGGCTGGATCCCGGTGCACGCGGCCATCGACGCATGGACCGACGACGCCGGCCTGCGCGTCGCCGAGGGGCTGCCCGACCGGATGGCCGAGCTGCTCGACGTACCAGGCTTCCGCCTCGGCCCCGGTGCCGCGATCAGCGTGACCAGCGACCGCGACGCCGCTCCCTCCCCCGCCCGTGGGCGCGGCACCCCGCTCCATGTCCCGCACCACGTCCGCGTCGAGCTCACCCTGGGCGGGCACGCCGCCAAGCCCGAGGCGTACGCCGAGAGCGTGCGCGCCGCGATGACCGACCTGGTCTCCTGCGTCACCGAGGGCGGCCGCCCGCAGAGCGGGGTCCGCGAGGGCGCCGCCGCCGTGGCCGTCGCCGCAGCCGCCACCCGCTCCGCCCGGCGCGGAACCGCCGAGACCCTCACCGTGCCCGCAGGAGGCTTCGCCCTGGTCCGTCGCTAGACATCACGCCGCCCGGCGCACACCCCACTCCGCACACCCCGCTCCGCAAGCCTTCCCCGACCCGAACGAGGAGACATGTCCACATCTGTCAACGCCCACGCAGAGTTCCCCCTCGGCCCCTTCCGGCCCTACGAGCAGAACCCGATCCTGTCCCCGCGGGGTGACGGCTGGGAGTCGGCGAACGTCTACAACCCCGCCGCGGTCGTCAAGGACGGCAAGGTCGTGCTGCTCTACCGCGCGCATGCCGACGACATCGTGTCCTACGTCGGACTCGCCACCAGCGACGACGGCATCAACTTCGAGCGGCACCCGGACCCGGTGCTCTCGCCGACCGAGCCCTACGAGGAGTTCGGCGCCGAGGACCCGCGGGTCACCGAGATCGACGGCACCTACTACATGACCTACACCGGCTGGGACCGCAAGTCCGCCCAGCTCTGCCTGGCCACGTCGACCGACCTCTACACCTGGACCAAGCACGGCCCGATGTTCCCGGACTTCAACACGTTCCTGCCCCAGGGCAACGGCCAGGACCTGCCGTGGAGCAAGGCGGGCGGGATCCTGCGCGAGCCGATCGACGGCCGCTACCTGATGTACTTCGGCGAGGGCTCGATCTACTACGCGTGGTCCGACGACCTGATCAACTGGGAGCCGTGCTCCAACGACGAGCCGGTCATGGTCCCCACGGCGCCCGGCACGTTCGGTGAGTTCCTGGTCGAGGTCGGTCCGCAGCCGATCATCACCAACAACGGCCTGATCCTGATGCTCCACAACGCCGCGGTGAAGAACCCCGACGGCTCGGTGCGCTACAGCTGTGGCCAGCTGCTGTTCGACCCCGCCGACCCGGGCACGATCCTGGCCCAGATGAACAGGCCCTGGCTCGAGCCGTCGACGTACGAGGACACCCACGGGCTGGTGTCGAACGTGACGTTCGTCGAGGGCCTGGTCTTCTTCAAGGACACCTGGTTCGCCTACTACGGGCAGAGCGACTCGACCCTCGGCGTCGCGACCTACAAGGTCGGGGACCGCTACTCCGCCCTGGGGTCCTGATGTCGCGCCCGGCCACGTGGCTCTCGACGCCGGCGCACGCGCGCTGGCTCGAGGCCGAGGGCGACCGGCTGCTGGAGTTCAGCAGGGCCTCCCGTCACCCCTCGGGCGGGTTCGCCTGGCTCGACACCTCGGGCCGTCCCTCGCTCGGGCGCCCCGTGGAGCTCTGGATCACCTGCCGGATGACCCACGTGTTCTCGCTCGGTCACCTGATGGGCCGACCCGGGTGCGGGCCGCTGGCCGACCACGGCCTCGCTGCGCTGGCCGGGCGCTTCCGGGACGCGTCCAACGGCGGTTGGTACGCCGCGGCTGACGCCGACGGTCCGACCGGCCGGGAGAAGAGCGCCTACCCGCACGCGTTCGTCGTCCTCGCGGCGGCGAGCGCCACCTGTGCCGGGCGGCCGGGGGCCGCGGAGCTCCTCGACGAGGCCCTCGAGGTGCTGCTCACCCGCTTCTGGGACGAGGAGCACGGCATGGTGGTCGAGGAGTGGGACGAGACGTTCTCCACCCTCGACCCCTACCGCGGGGTCAACGCCAACATGCACACGGTCGAGGCCTTCCTCGCCGCGGCCGACGCCACCGGGGACCGCAGCCTGCTGGACCGGGCGCTGCGGATCGTGACCCGGGTGGTGCACGAGCTGGGGCCCGCTCACGACTGGCGGCTGCCCGAGCACTTCGACGAGCAGTGGACGCCGCTGCTGGACTACAACATCGACATGCCGGCGCACCCGTTCCGGCCCTACGGCGCCACGATCGGGCACTGGCTGGAGTGGGCGCGGCTGGCGCTGCACCTGCGGGCCGCGCTCGGTGCCGAGGCCCCGGACTGGATGCTGGACGACGCGGTCGCCCTCTTCGACGCCTCCGTGCGCGAGGGCTGGGCGGCCGACGGCGCCGACGGGTTCGTCTACACGGTGGACTGGCAGGGCGCACCCGTCGTGCGGGAGCGGATGCACTGGGTCGCTGCCGAGGCGACCGCCACGGCGGCCGCCCTGCACGCGGCGACCGGCGACGCGTCGTACGCCGACTGGTACGCCACCTGGTGGGACCACCTCGCCGAGGTCTTCATCGACCACGAGCTGGGCTCCTGGCGCCACGAGCTCGACCCGCAGAACCGGCCGAGCGGCGTGGTGTGGAACGGCAAGCCGGACACGTACCACGCGTTCCAGGCCACGTTGATCCCGCGACTGCCGCTCACGCCGACGCTCGCCGGGGCGCTGCGCGACGGGCTGCTGGCCTAGGGCCACCCGCATGGTGGGCCGGCCGCGGGGCACTCCTCGGCCGGCCCACTATCCTCGTGTCGTGCAGCCCGACAGCGAGGACGACGCCTGGCGCTCGATCGTCGACAACTACGGCGACCGCGTGGAGCTGGGGCCCGGTGACCCCGCGCCGTCGGAGGACCAGGGCGACGCGGCCGCCACGGACGAGGACTCCGAGGACGACTGGGACGAGGCGAGCTTCGTCCCGCCGCCTCCTCCGCCGCTGCCGCAGGTCGCGCCCGACCGACTGGCCGCGTGGCTCGGCCTCTTCGGCTCGCCGACCGTCCTGCTGACGGCCCTGGTGCTCGGCGTGCACCTGCCGGCCTGGCTCGGCTACCTGCTCGTCGCGTGGTTCATCGGCGGGTTCGTCTACCTGGTGGCCCTGATGCCTCAGGGACCCCGCGACCCCGGGGACGACGGCGCGCGACTCTGACCCCCGCCCGTCGCGACCCCGCGACCGGCTTGGCTAGTGTGCTCGGCGTGAGTGAGAACGAGACCGTCGAGATCACCGGCCACCTGATGGACAGCGGCGTGCTGAGCCGCGTCCTGGACGACATCCGGGAGTACGGCGGCGACTACACCATCGACAAGTTCGAGGTGGGCCACGACGCCCAGGACACCTCGAAGGCGACGATCACGGTCACCGCGGAGGACGACCCTGCCCTGCAGCGACTGCTGATGCGGCTGCAGACGCGTGGGGTCAACCAGGTCGACCCGGGCGAGGCCACCGTGAGCGTCGCCGACATGGACGGCGTCTTCCCCGAGGGCTTCTACTCCACCACCAACCTCGTGACGAAGGTGCGGTTCGGCACGCGCTGGATCGGCGTCGAGAACCCCGAGATGGACTGTGGCCTGATCGTCGACCACGACGCCGACGGCAAGCCCTCCCGGGTGTTCACCCTGCCCATGTCCGACGTGCGCGTCGGGATGAGCGTGGTCACCGGAGCCTCCGGCATCCGCGTGGTGGCCCCGGTCGTCGACAAGTCCTCCGAGACGTTCGGCTTCATGGAGTCCGACGTGTCCTCGGAGAAGCCCCAGGCCGTCCTGGTCCGCCAGGTCGCCGACGGCATGCGCGAGGCCAAGGCCGCCGGCAAGAAGGTGCTCTGGGTCGGCGGGCCCGGCGTCGTCCACACCGGCGCGGCTCCGGCGATGGTCGCCATGGTCGACGCCGGCTTCGTCGACGTCCTCTTCGCGGGCAACGCGCTGGCGACCCACGACATCGAGTCCTCGCTCTACGGCACCAGCCTCGGGGTCGACCTCGCGATGGGACGCGGTGTCGAGCACGGCCACGAGCACCACATCCGCGCGCTGAACACGATCCGCAAGCAGGGCTCGATCCGCGCCGCCGTCGACAACGGCGTGCTGACCGGCGGCATCATGCACGCGATGGTCAGGCACGGGAAGACGTTCGTGCTGGTCGGCTCGGTCCGCGACGACGGCCCGCTGCCCGACGTCTACACCGACGTGATCGAGGGCCAGCGCGCCATGCGGGCCGAGCTCACCGACGTGGGCTTCTGCCTGATGGTCGCGACCATGCTGCACTCGGTGGCGACCGGCAACATCCTGCCCGCATCGATCCCCCTCGTCTGCGTCGACATCAACCCCGCGACGGTGACCAAGCTCGCCGACCGCGGCTCCTCGCAGGCCCGCGGCATCGTGACCGACGTGGGGCTGTTCCTCGAGCAGCTCGCCATCGAGCTGGTGCCGGACTACCGCCGGTCCTGAGCCACCTCGCGGGCGAGGTCGGCAGCGCCGACCACGCCGGCCTGGGGCCCGAGCCGGGCCTTGAGCACGGGCGGTACGACGCGGTGCGCGGCGCCGACCAGCGAGCGGCCGAGCGCGTGCCGGGCCGGGTCGAGCAGCTTGTCGCCGGCCGCCGAGACGCCGCCGCCGATCACCACGAGGTCGGGGTCGAAGGCCGCCACCAGGTTGGCCAGCCCGACGCCGAGCCAGTCGCCGACGGACTCGAAGGCCTGACGGGCGACGAGGTCACCGTCCGCGGCGGCCGCGGTCACCATCGGGCCCGCCAGCAGGTCCGGGTTGCCCGAGCACAGGTCCTCGAGGACCGTCGGCTCGCGCCCGATCCGTTCGCGGGCGTAGCGCACCAGGGCGCTGCCGCTGGAGTACTGCTCCCAGCACCCGCGCCCCCCGCACTGGCAGGGCTCCCCGTCGGGGACGACCTGCATGTGGCCGAACTCGCCGGCCATCCCGTTGTGCCCGCGGTGGACCCGGCCGTCGAGGACGAGGGCGCCGCCGATCCCGGTGCCGAGCGTGACGACCAGCGCGTTGCTGGCGCCACGGGCGGCGCCGTGGGCGACCTCGGCCCGCGCGGCGCAGTTGGCGTCGTTGTCGAGGGCGACCAGGGTCCCCCAGCGCTCGGCGAGCCGGCCGCGGACCTCCTCGTCGCGCCACGGGAGGTGCGGGGCGAACACGACGCTCTCCCCCGCGGCGTCCACGAAGCCGGCTGCGGCGATGCCCACCCCGTCGACCCGCTCACCGGCGGCGACGGCCCGCACGGCCTCGGTCAGCGCGTCCTCGACCAGGCGCGGCTCCACCTGGCGACCGGGCGTCGACCGGCGGGCGGTGCGGCGTACGGCGCCGCTCTCCGAGACCGCCGCGGCGAGCACCTTGGTGCCGCCCACGTCGACACCGATGAAGAGGGCCACGGCGGGGCTACCGGCGGGCCAGGTCGGCGGCGCCGATGAGCCCGGCCCGGTTGCCGAGCCGCGCCTTGCGGATCTCCAGGGTCGGCCGGAGGCCGGGTCCCACCAGCTGGCTGGTGAACGCGGCGCGGACCGGGTCGAGCAGGAGCTCGTCGGCCTCGCTCACTCCTCCCCCGATGACCACCACGGCGGGGTCGAGGACGGCCGCGAGGGAGGCGATGCCCTCGCCGAGCCACCGGCCCAGGGTCGCGAGCTGGCCGAGCGCGAACGGGTCGCCGTCCCGGGCCGCCTCGGTGATCAGCGGTCCGGTGATGCCGGACACGTGCCCGCCGGCCCGGTCGAGCATCCCGCGGGCGCTCGGGGAGCCGCCACCGGCCGCGGCCCGGGCCTCGCGCACCATCGCGGAGCCGCTGGCGTACTGCTCGAAGCAGCCGCGGTTGCCGCAGCCGCACTGGATGCCGTCCGGGACGACCCGCATGTGGCCGATCTCCGCACCGGCCCCGAACGCGCCACGGTAGAGCTCGCCGTCGAGGACGACACCCCCGCCCACGCCGGTGCCGACGGTGACCAGCAGCAGGTCGTCCACGTCGTGGCCGGCGCCGAACTGGAACTCGCCCCATGCCGCGGCGTTGGCGTCGTTCTCGATCACGACCGGCAGGTTGACCCGCGCCTCGAGCTCGGACTTCAGGTCGACGTTGCGCCAGGCGATGTTGGGCGCGAACATCACGATCGCCCGGGTCTTGTCGACGTACCCGGCGGCGCCCACGCCCACGGCCGTGATCTCGTGGCGGGACCTCAGCTCCTTGACGAGGTCCGCGACGGCCTCCTCGATCGCCTCTGCGTCGGTGGCCGGGGACTCCACCCGCAGCTCCTCGAGGATCGTGCCGTCCTCGTCGATCACGCCGCCGGCGATCTTGGTGCCGCCGATGTCCACTCCGCAGGTCAGCGTCATCGGTCGTCCTCCTCGGGCCAGGCGCCGTCCGGGTGTCCGGAGTCGCCCTCGTCGTCGAGGTCGATGTGCTCGACTCCCCCGCCGGGGCGCCCCTCGGGCGGCACGGCGGTGGCGAGCAGCCCGGACGCGGCCTGGAGCAGCGACCCGGCTGCGGACACCAGGTGGGCGCGCACCTCGGGGCTGGTCTGGCGTACGGCGTGCACGGTGCGGCAGACGGGGCACCAGGTGCACTCGGAGCTGCCGGTGGCGAGGTGCTCGTTGAGGCCGTGGCCGAGGTCGGAGCCGTGCTCCCGGGCCCAGCCCGAGAGCGCGCCGAGGAGCTTCATCGCCTCGTCGGAGACGCTGCCGACGTCGTCGCTGGGGTCGTTCACGTCACCCTCTCCTGCTCGCTCTCGAAACGGACCTGCAGCTCGCCCTGCTCGATCCGGGCGCCGGCCACGCGGTGTCGCGAGAGCCCCGAGGGCAGGGTGAGGAGACGACGATACGGCCCCACGGTCACGACGAGCTCGTCGCCCGTCCGCGCGAGATCGACCTCCTCGCGGGTCACGTTCGGCAGCGAGAGGCGCAGCAGGGCGCCCCAGCTGGTGCGGGTGACCCGGAACGGCCCGTTTCCGCGGGGTGCCGCCAGCGGGTCGTCGCCGTCGTACACCTCGCGCGCCAGGGTCGTGAGCGCCTCGATCCCCACCGGCTCGCCCGGGCGGTAGACCGAGCGCCAGATCGGCAGGCCCGGGAAGGACTGGTCGACCTGGGCGAGCACCTCGTCCTGCGCCATCACCCATCCGGCCCGCCAGTCGTCGGCTCCCTCGGACGGGAAGACCCGGTTGGCGACCACGCCGTCGACGCGGTAGCCGAAGAGGGACAGCGTCGTGTAGGAGCGGCGGGCCTCGGCGAGCACGACGTTCTCGGGCGTGAGGACCAGGCGGACGCTGGCGTTCGGGCCCGACAGCAGCGTGCGGACCTCGTCGAGCTCGGCGTGGAGCCGCTCGACCGCGTCGAAGACGGTGTCCTCGGGCATCGGCACCCCGGCGGCCCGCGACAGGACCGGCCGCAGCGCCTTGACCACCCGGCGCTCGACGGGCAGGACCCGCTGCATGTACCAGCCGAGGGCCTCGGGCAACGCCAGCAGGCGCAGCGTCTCGGCGGTGGGCGCGCAGTCGACGATGATGACGTCCCATTCGTCGGACAGCGCGTGCAGGCGCAGCTCGAGCAGGGCGAGGACCTCCTCGGCCCCCGGGATGACGGTCAGCTCCTCGGCGGCGACGGGATCCACGCCGGCCACGTCGAGCACCGACAGCAGGTAGCGCTGGATCTCCGACCACGACTGCTCGAAGCGCAGCTGGGCGTCGACCTGCTGGACGAACAGCAGGGGCGCGACCTCGGTCGGCTCGGGGCCGACCACGGCGCAGAACGCGTCGGCCAGGGAGTGGGCGGGGTCCGTGGAGAGGACGAGCGTCCGCTGCCCGCCGGACGCGGCCAGCGCGGCGGTCCCGGCGGCGACGGTCGACTTGCCGACGCCGCCCTTGCCGGTGAAGAGGAGGATGCGCACGGTCCGCCTCGGCCTCAGCCGAGCGACTCGACGCGCTTCTTGAGGCCCTTGAGCGCGGTGTCGATCAGGATCTTCTCGCCCTTGCGCTTGAGCATCCCGATGAGCGGGATCGAGACGTCGAGGGCGAGGCGGTAGGTCACCTCGGTCGAGCCGTCGCCGAGGTCGCGCAGGATGTAGGCGCCGTCGAGGGCGCGCAGCATCTTGCCCTCGACCAGGGTCCAGGTGACCGAGCGGTCGCCGTCCCAGGAGTAGGCCAGGGTGTACTCGTCCTTGATCGGCGAGACGTCCAGCGCGAAGAACACCTGCTCGGCCCGGCCCTTCGCCGGCCCCGCGTCGTACGTCGAGACGACGTCCGCCCGGGTGACGCCCTTGGCCCACGTCGGGTACTCGGCGAAGTCGGCGATCACGGCCATCACGTCAGCCGGTGCGGCGTCGATGACGATCGAGGACGTCGTCTGCTCGGCCATGGGGGCTCCTGGGAGTCGATGGGCCGAGGCCCGGCTGCATGCACTTTCGGTTCGCGAGCGTACCGGATGGGGCGGTGGCCGGCGGCAACGGTAACCTCCCCGGGTGAGCCCTCGTTGGACCCGCGACGGCCGCTCCTGAGCGCCCAGAGGAGGCACCGTGCGTGAGTTCTCCACGCCCCTGACGATCGAGGTCCCCGTGACCGGGAACCTCACCGACGACGTGGTGACCAACGCCCGTGAGGCCGCGGACGCGGTCGTCTTCAGCCGGGTCCTCCCGGACCGCGACGGCTGGCAGGACGTGACGGCCGAGACCTTCCTGCGCGAGGTGTCCGCGGTCGCCAAGGGTCTGATCGCAGCCGGGGTCGGTACCGGCGACCGGGTCGCCCTGATCTCCAAGACCCGCTACGAGTGGACGCTGTTCGACTACGCCATCTGGTTCGCCGGCGCGGTGACCGTGCCGGTCTACGAGACCTCCTCCTCCGAGCAGATCGCCTGGATCCTGCGCGACTCCGGGGCCGTCGCGGTGGTCGCGGAGGCCGCCGACCACGTGTCCCGGGTCGCCGAGGCGCGCGGCGACCTCGCGAACCTGCACCACGTCTGGTCGATCGACGACAACGCCGTGGACGTGCTCACCCGGCTCGGTGCGGACATCTCCGGCGAGGACCTCGAGCAGCGGCGTACGGCCGCGACCCCGCTCGACCTGGCCACGCTGATCTACACGTCCGGCACGACCGGGCGGCCCAAGGGCTGCATGCTCACCCACGGCAACTTCATGTTCGAGCTCGGCGTCACCGTCGACGAGCTCGAGGAGCTCTTCGCCACCGAGAACGCCTCGACGCTGCTGTTCCTGCCCCTGGCGCACGTGTTCGCCCGGATCATCCAGGTGGGCTGTGTGAAGTCGCGCACCCGGCTCGGCCACAGCTCCGACATCAAGCGCCTCCTCGCGGACCTCCAGGAGTTCCGGCCGACCTTCATCCTGGCCGTCCCCCGCGTCTTCGAGAAGGTGTTCAACACCGCCTCCCAGCGGGCCACCGCCGACGGCAAGGGCAAGATCTTCGACCGCGCGGCGGAGACGGCCATCGCCTACTCCCGCGGTCTCGACCGGGGCCGGCCCTCCCTCGTCGTCCGGGCCCAGCACGCGCTCTTCGGGCGCCTCGTCTACGCCAAGCTGCGCGACGCGCTGGGCGGCAGCTGCCAGTACGCCGTGTCCGGCGGCGCGCCCCTCGGCGAACGCCTCGGGCACTTCTACCGCGGGATCGGCCTCAGCGTGCTCGAGGGCTACGGCCTCACCGAGACCACCGCCGCCGTGACCGCCAACCTCCCCGACGCCCAGAAGATCGGCACCGTCGGCCGGCCGGTGCCCGGCACCTCGGTCCGGGTGGCCGACGACGGCGAGCTGCTGTTCAAGGGTGGCCAGGTCTTCGCCGGCTACTGGGAGAACGAGGAGGCCACCCGCGAGGCGATCGAGCGCGACGGCTGGTTCCACACCGGCGACGTCGGCGAGGTTGACGACGAGGGGTTCGTGCGGATCACCGGGCGGAAGAAGGAGATCCTCGTGACCGCGGGCGGCAAGAACGTCGCCCCGGCGGTGCTCGAGGACCGCCTGCGCGCCCACGCACTGGTGAGCCAGTGCATGGTCGTGGGAGACGGCCAGCCGTTCATCGCGGCCCTCGTCACGATCGACCCCGATTCCTTCCCCGCCTGGGCCGCCGCGCACGGCAAGTCGGGATCCATCGCGGACCACGTGGACGACCCTGACCTGCGGGCCGAGATCGAGGCGGCCGTCGAGGAGGCCAACAAGGCGGTCTCCAAGGCCGAGGCGATCAGGAAGTTCACGATCCTGCCCGACGACTGGTCCGAGGAGGGCGGGCAGCTGACGCCGAGCCTCAAGCTGAAGCGCACCGTCGTGATGCGCGAGTTCCGCGACGAGGTCGCCGACCTGTACCTCAGCTGATCGGTCAGAACTCATGGACACGTTCGTGCCAGTCAATAGCACAGGGAGTAGTCCGGCGTAGTCATTTGGGGGTTTCCCCCGGATGATCTTGACCGATTCGCAACACGGCCCCCCGTGGATACCCCTAGCGTCCGAAGAAGCCACTTGATGGCGATGCAGTGGGGGGGGCCCAATGCTTCGACTTACAACGGTGCACCCGCGCCGAGAGCGTCCGCAGACCGGCGCGGCAGCTGTTGAGTTCGCGCTCGTCGCGATGCTCCTGCTGACCATCCTCGTTGCGATCATCCAGTTCTCCATCTACTTCTGGGCCTACCAGGTCGGGGCCCACGCCGCCAACGAGGGCGCCCGCCGCTACGCGGTCGATCCCTGCAACACCGGCGCCAACAACGCACTGGTCGTCTCGCGGGTGGGGTCGGCTGCCGCCGGCGCGACCGGGGTCAGCCACTCATTCGGCCAGGGCATCGGCAACACCGGCGGCCTCGAGCCCGGTGACACCGTCACGGTCACGGTGACCTTCACCGCACCGTCGATCGGGGGGCCGCTCCCCTCGCTGCCGACGATCACGAAGACCGCGACCGCTCGCGTCGAGGACGTCCCGAGTGGGTGCGTGTGATGGCACCGCGACCGACGTCCGGGCGACGCGACGAGCGCGGCGCCACCGCGGTCCTGTTCGCCCTGCTGGCGTTGGTGCTGCTCGGTGTCGGCGCCGTGGCCGTCGACATGGGCCAGGTCTACGCGAAGCGGGGGTCCCTGCAGAGCACGGTCGACCTGGCCGTCCTGGCGGCGGCCGCCGAGCTGGACGGCACCAACACCTGCACCGCCGAGGCCGTCAACGCGGCCAGTGCCTACCTCCAGGACAACTGGATCGACGAGGCCAACGACCCCTTCGTGGTCAACCTCGGCGGGTCGTCGGGCGACGGCGACGGCTTCATCCAGTGCACGGGCTGGAAGGTCAAGCTCTGGGCCCCGACGGCCCGCGTCGACTTCGGCCTCGCCAAGGCGCTGGACCCCGGCAACGACGGCGTCGACGTGCCGGCCACGGCCGAGGCAAGCGTCATGTCGGCGCGACTGCACACGATGCCGTACTACGCGACACCTTCGTGCAGCAACGGCCAGCAGGTGCTCTCCACCGACTCGAAGGGGAAGAGCACCCCGCCGCCGATCCCGCTCACCCCGTCGTCCCTGGTCACCAACCCCCTGGTCGACGTCACGGCCCTCTCGGTCACGGCCTCACCGATCAACGTCGCCATCCCAACGCTCGTGATCACCGGGACCGGGTTCACCCTGGCCACGAAGGTGGGCTTCACCACCGCGTCGGGCGACCACTTCGAGAGCCCGTCCGCCGGTTCGACCATGACCGTCGACTCCCCCACCAAGATCACGGTCACGAACGTTCCGACCGGCGTCGTCAACATCGACGACAACTGGTACGTCCGCGTGTTCAACGCCAACCTGTGGTCTGCGAACGACGGCAACGCGACCAAGGGCGTCCAGATGCTCACCATCGGCGACCCCAAGCTCTACTGCCTGGACAGCTCGCAGGGCAACTTCGGCTCCCTGCTGATCGCCCGCCAGACGGGCTCGGGCAACCCGAACGAGACGCTGAGCACCAACGTCGCCCTGGGCATCGACCACGCCCTCGGGCTGTTCCCCGGCGCCCCGAACGCGCCCAACGAGTGCGCCGGCCTGCCCGGCGCCATCACCACAGCCGTGGACGGCCAGAACTGCGTGGCCACCGACACCGGGCTGCCGGCCAACGCGCTCGAGGAAGGGCTCCTCGAGGGCATCGCCGGGAACCCTGGCCTCCTCGAGGCGCCACCGACGTCGCCGTGCAGCCGGCCCAACGTCAACGTCGCGGGTCGCAGCATCAACGACGACGTCCTGAGCTGCTTCTTCACCAACGGCACGGTCCGGGTCGGTGACGTCACCAAGTCGACCTACTCCGGCGGGTCGGTGATCAACGAGGCCATCTTCAACTCACCGCGCTTCTTCTGGGTGCCCGTCATCAACGCCCCGCCGAGCGGCAAGAAGGACGTCTCGATCCAGGCCTTCCGGCCCGCCTTCATCACGGACCAGCCCGCGTCCGCCACCCTCAACGCCCCGGGCAGCACGCTGACGAGCCCCAACGGCCTCACTCTCAGCGGGACGAAGGTCCGCGAGCTCAGGATCGCCTTCCTCAACTCCAAGGCACTGCCCGAGTCCATCTCTGCCGAGGGCGGCGAGATCGCCTACCTCGGTTTCGGCCCGAAAGTCATCGTCCTCACCGACTGACCCGGTCATCGCACACACCTCAAGAACTAGGAGCTCCTCATGGCACGACGTTCCGTACTTCTTCTCGTCGCCGTCCTCATCGCGGCGCTGGGGACGGCCATGATCGTCTTGTACGTCCAAGGCATCCAGGCCCGCGCCACCGAGGGCCAGGAGCTCGTCAAGGTGCTCACGGCGACCCAGGTCATCGAGGCCGGCGAGACCATCGAGGACGCCAAGTCGTCCGGCAAGGTCGAGGAGGCCGAGGTGGCGCGCACCGCGCTCGCCGACGGTGCGCTCTCCTCCACGCGCTCCATCGCCGACCAGGTCGCGCTCGGGAGGATCTACCCCGGTGAGCAGATCATCAGCCAGAAGTTCGGCGCGCCCGGCACCCAGACGGCGCTGAGCATCCCCGAGGACCTGCTGGCGATCAGCGTCGAGCTGACCGACCCGGCCCGGGTCGCGGGGTTCGTGAACCCAGGGTCGAACGTGGCGATCTTCGTGTCGGCCGACCCCGAGCGGATCGTGGCCGACGGGGCCACCCAGAAGCTGCCCACCTACACCCGACTCCTGCTCCCGAAGGTGCAGGTCATCGGCGTCGGCGACACCACGGTGACGTCGAAGACAACGACCACCGAGGACGGCGACCAGACCACCGAGCAGATCCCGCGCACGATCCTCACCGTCGCGGTCACCCAGGAGCAGGCGGAGCGGGTCATCTTCGGCTCCCGCAACGGAAACCTCACCTTCGCCCTGCTGAGTGAGAAGTCCAAGGTCGTCGACGGCCCGGGTGTCACGGCAGCCGTCATCCTTCCCGAGGCGTTCAGGGGCCGGTCATGACCGTCATCGTCGAGCAGGACCCGTCCCTCGTCGAGACGTTCCAGGGTGCACTGGGCGGCGGGAGCACGGTCGTCGGGACGCTCGCCCAGCTCGAGGACCACCTCCTGCGGCACCCCACCGAGTTCGCCGTCGTCCTGGGGGTCTCGGTCGGGAGCGACGCTGCCACCAGCTTCGCCGAGCGGAGCCGGGTCCACCGCCCGGCGCTCGGAGTGATCCTGGTCCGCGCCCGGATCGACAGCACCGTGCTCTCTGCCGCGCTGCGCGCCGGGATGCGCGAGGTCGTGGAGGCCCGCGACCTCACCGGGCTGGCCGAGTCCGTGCGCCGCGCTCACACCGTGTGGCAGGCGATGTCCCAGACCTCCGGTCACCCGGAGGCGGCTCCGACCGAGAACGGGGTGCTGGTCACCGTCTTCGCCACGAAGGGCGGAGTGGGCAAGAGTGTGGTCGCGACGAACCTGGCGGCTTCGCTGGCCGACCAGGGCCGCCGGACCTGCATCGTCGACCTCGACATCCAGAACGGCGACGTGGCGATCATGCTGCAGGTGTCACCCACCCGGTCCCTTGCCGACATCTCCGCCTTCGCGGGTGTGCTGGACCAGGGCGCCGTCGAGTCGATGCTCACCGTGCAGTCCGATCGCCTGTCCGTGGTCGCCGCCCCGGTCCACCTCGAGGGCCAGGAAAATGTGTCGCCCGACTCGGTGGGGGCACTCCTGCACCTGCTGCGCGCCATGTTCGACGCCGTCGTGGTGGACACCTCGGGCTCGTTCGACGACCCCGCACTCCAGGCCATCGACCAGACCGACGTCCTCGTGCTCGTCGGCACGCTCGACATCCCGGCGCTCAAGGGGCTCAAGGTCGCGACCGACACGCTCGACCTGCTCAACCTGCCGCGCGAGCAGTGGCGGCTCGTCCTCAACCGGGACGACGCCCGCGTCGGCCTGTCGTCGAAGGAGTTCGAGAAGGCCCTGGGCTTCGCGGCCTCCGTCTCGATCCCCTCCAGCCGCGAGCTGCTCAGCGCCGTCAACCGAGGGGAGCCCGTCGTTCGGGCGTACCCGAAGGACGCCGTGAGCAAGAGCCTCGCCGGCTTCGCGAGGACATTGACTGCATCCGCCGCCGTCTCGGTCGACGGCGCGGGTGTTCCCGAAACCCCGACCAGCGGACGGCGCAAGGGATGGCGCCAGACAGGTGTGCTGACATGAGCCTCTCAGAGCGCCTGGCCTCGGCCAGGCAGGACCGCGACACGAGCGCGACGACGGTGGTCGGCAACGGTGGGGGCGTCTCGACGTCCGCCGGCGGCGCACACTCGTCGAGGTCGCCGCGCGACCCCATGGCCGCGATCAAGCAGGCCGTGCACGCCAGCCTGGTCGAGACCCTCGGCCCCAAGCTCTACGACGTCAACATGACGCAGAGTGAGCTCGAGGCGCAGGTGCGGGCGGCGCTGCACGCCGGGATCGCCGCCAACGACCAACCGATCTCGAGCGCGGACCGGACCAGGATCACCCAGGAGATCGCCGATGACATCCTCGGCTACGGGCCGCTCGAGCCGCTGCTGCGGGACAGCAACCTGACCGAGGTCATGGTCAACGCCTTCGACAGCATCTACGTCGAGCGCGCGGGCAAGCTGATGCGGGTCAATGCGTCCTTCTCCGACGAGGCCCACCTGCGTCGCACGATCGACAAGATCGTCGCCAAGATCGGCCGACGGGTGGACGAGTCCAGCCCCATGGTCGACGCCCGCCTCCCTGACGGCAGCCGGGTCAACGCGATCATCCCGCCACTGGCCCTCGACGGCTCCAAGCTCACCATCCGCAAGTTCGCCGAGGACCCGTACACGATCCAGGACCTGATCGACTTCGACACGCTCACGCCGCACGCCGCACAGGTGCTCGAGGCCTGCGTCCGGGGCCGGCTCAACGTCATGGTCTCGGGCGGTACCGGCGCGGGCAAGACGACGACGCTCAACGTGCTGTCGTCCTTCATCCCGTCCGACGAGCGGATCGTGACCATCGAGGACGCGGCCGAGCTCAAGCTCCACCAGCAGCACGTGCTGCGCCTCGAGTCCCGCCCGGCGAACATCGAGGGCAGCGGCGCCGTGACCGTCCGCGACCTGGTCCGCAACAGCCTGCGCATGCGCCCCGACCGCATCGTCATCGGCGAGATCCGCGACGCCGCGGCGCTGGACATGTTGCAGGCGATGAACACCGGTCACGACGGCTCGATCTCCACCGTGCACGCCAACACCCCGCGCGACGCCCTCTCCCGGGTGGAGACCATGGTGATGATGGCGGGCATGGACCTGCCCGTGCGCGCCATCCGCGAGCAGGTCTCGAGCGCCATCGACGTCGTGATCCAGCAAGCACGGTTGAAGGACGGCACCCGACGGATCACCGCCATCACCGAGATCGTCGGCATGGAGGGCGACATCATCACGACCCAGGACGTCTTCGGGTTCGACTTCAGTGCCGGCTTCGACGAGTTCGGCAAGGCCCGCGGACACCTGCGCTCGACCGGCCTGCGGCCGCGCTTCCTCGACCGGCTGGCGGACCACAACGTCTTCGTGGACCCGATGGTCTTCGCCGACGAGATGCCGTTCCGATGAGGGCGCCCATCCTTCTCCGGGCGGCAGCGGCAACCGCCGCCGTCGCTCTGGCCCTCATCGCAGCCGGTCCGGCAGTCGCGGCCGACGGGGTCAACGTCGACCACGTCGAGGTCGCCGACGACGGCACAGTGTCGGTACTGCTCGCCGTGGACGGGCTCACGGCAGGAGTGACCCCCGACCTGGACGGCATCGGGGTCACCGTCGACGGTCAGGCCGTCGACGTGGTCGCCTCGCCGATCGCGGCCGGCAGGATCGAGCGCACGACCGTGCTCGCGCTGGACGCCAGCGAAAGCATGCGCGGGGCGCCGTTCGCCCAGGCGCGGGCAGCTGCCAAGGAGTTCATCGACAGCGCCCCGCCCGACGTGAAGATCGGCCTGCTCACGTTCTCGAGCACCGTGCACGACGTCATCGAGCCGACCACGGACCGCGCGGAGCTGGTCTCCGCCATCGACGCCATGACCCTCACCCGGGGCACCCACGTCTACGACGCGATCATCGAGGCGAGCGGCCTCGCGGGGACCGACGGGGCGCGCTCGGTGCTCGTCCTCTCCGACGGCAAGGACCAGGGCAGCACCGCCACCCTCGCGGAGGTGGAGAAGTCGGCCACGGAGGCCGAGGTCGTCGTCGACGTGGTCGCCCTCCAGCAGGCCGCAGGCGACCGCACCCTGATGGCCGGGATCGCGGACTCCAGTGGCGGCCAGGTGATCGACGCCGCGGACCCTGGCTCGCTCCGGGCCGCTTTCGCCGCCCAGGCTGACGCCCTCGCAGGTCAGGTGCTGCTGCAGTTCCAGCAGCCCGGCCGCGCTCCGGACGAGGCCTCGCTCGAGGTCACGGTCCCCGCCGGCGGGAAGACGTACACGGACTCGGCGTACGTCACCCTCGCGTCGGTCTCCGACTCGGGCCCCGCCACTGTGGAGCACTCCGCGCCTCTGGTCGGCACGACGGCCTTCCTCGTCGGCGCCGCCGCACTCGCGCTCGGTCTCGCCATCGTCCTGGCCGTGGTGCTGGTCGGTCGCCGGGGGCCGTCCGCTGCAGAGCAGCAGCTCATGGCGTACTTCGGCACGGTGGGGAAGGGCCACAAGGCGTCCACGACGCCGGGCATCCGCGACTCGGCCGTCGCGATGACGGGAAACCTCGTCAAGGGCAGCTTCGAGGCTCGCCTCGCCCAGCGGCTCGTCGGGGCGGGCTCGGCGCTGACGGCTGCCGAGTGGCTCCTGGTGCACTCCGGGATCGCGATCACCGCGGCGGCCGCGGGATTCGTCGTCCGCGGACCCGCCCTCGCGTTGCTCGGCCTGGCCGTCGGAGCCCTGCTGCCCTGGTTGTACCTGCGGCGCAAGCACACCAAACGCCTCGCGGCCTTCGACTCCCAGCTGGCCGAGACGTTGACCTTGATGGCCGGTGGGCTGTCCGCCGGGCTCTCGATGCCCCAGTCGATCGACAGCGTCGTCCGGGAGGGCAGCGAGCCCATGTCCGGCGAGCTCAGGCGAGCCCTGGTCGAGGCCCGGCTCGGGGTCGACATCGAGGACGCCCTCGAGTCGGTCGCCCGGCGCATGGCCAGCGACGACTTCGCCTGGGTGGTCATGGCCATCCGGATCCAGCGCGAGGTCGGCGGCAACCTCGCCGAGCTGCTCAACACCGTGGCAGAGACGCTGCGGGAGCGGGCCTACCTCCGTCGCCAGGTGAGGGTGCTCAGCGCCGAGGGACGGATGTCGGCCTGGGTGTTGGGAGCCCTGCCCTTCGTGATGTTCACCTACATGCTGATCGTCCGGCCCGATGTCGTGCGGGTGCTCTGGACCGATCCGATCGGCCTGGCCATGGCCGGGGCGGCCATCGCCCTCATGCTCATGGGCTTCTTCGCCCTGTCCCGCATCGTGAAGATCGAGGTCTGAGATGTCGCCAACCCTGCTCCTCCTGCTCGGCGGCGCCCTGGTCTTCGCCGCCCTCACGCTCGTGCTCTCCCTCGTCGGGGTGGTCACGACCGAGCGGCAGGGCGTCGCCCGCTCGCTCGCCGCGGTCAGGGCGCTGACCGGTGCCCCCGACGCACTCAAGGCGGAGCTCGAGCGCCCGTTCTCCGAACGGGTGATCGCGCCCCTCGGGACGCGGATGGTCGGCCTCGGTCGCAGGCTGGTCCGCGCCGACACCGCCGAGCTGATCCGGCACAAGCTGGACGTCGCCGGCAACCCGCCGGGCTGGGACGTCAACCGGATCATCGGGCTCAAGGCGCTCGGGCTGGCCGTCTTCGGTGGGTTCTCCCTGCTCTACTGCGCCTCGCAGGAGACGTCGCTGCCGCGGCTGGTGCTCTTCACCGCCATGGCGGGCATTCTCGGCTTCATGCTGCCCAACATCCTGCTCAACAACGCGGGCCAGAAGCGCGAGACCTTGATGCAGAACGCGCTGCCCGACGCCCTCGACCTGCTGACCATCTCCGTCGAGGCCGGGCTCGGGTTCGATGCTGCGATCGGACGCGTCGCCAAGAACACCACGGGGCCCCTGGCCATGGAGTTCGCCCGACAGCTGCAGGAGATGCAGCTCGGGATCGGCCGGGTCGAGGCGATGCGCGCGATGGCCGAGCGCACCACGATGAAGGACCTCAAGTCCTTCTGCCTCGCGATGGTGCAGGCGGACAGCCTCGGCATCCCGATCGCCCGCGTCCTGCGGGTGCAGAGCAAGGAGATGCGGACCAAGCGTCGACAGCGAGCCGAGGAGAAGGCGCAACAGGTGCCCGTCAAGATCCTCTTCCCCCTGATCTTCTTCATCCTGCCCTGCATGTTCATCGTGATCCTCGGCCCGGTCATCCTCCAGGTGATGGCCTTCTTCGGCCAATGAACCCGTTCTCACGGGACGACCATCACCCGCCGGGGGCGCACATGCGCTCCTGGCGGGTGACGACTGCCACCAGGGCCTTCGTGCTGGCCCTGGCTGCCGGCCAGGCACTCAGTGTGGGGAGCTTTCGCTCGCTCGGCATCACCCTCCTGGCGATCGGCCTGTTGTCCGTGGTCTCGGCCGTCCTCGAGCTCGACCCCGGGTTCGACGCGATGCGCTGGGGCGCGGCGGTCGAGGGCGTCCTGGTGGCAGTGCTCGTCGGCACCAGTCCGGGCTCGCCCGAGCCGCTCGTGATCTGCCTGGTCCTGGCGCCGGTGGTCGCAGGCATTCGGCACGGCTGCGTCTCCAGCCTGAACACGTCCATGGCTGCCGGGATCGCGATCAGCGCGCTCTGGGCAGCTCCCGGTGACGACCGACAGGTTGCCGGCCTCGTGGCCTCGGTCGCCCCGTGGCTCGTCGTCGGACTGGGTGCAGGACTGCTGGCCGGCTGGCTCACGCGCTCCATCCGGCAGCTCGAGGCGACCCAGGCGCCGTACGAGGCTGCCCACCGGCTGGTGGGCCAGCTGCACCTGTTGACCCGCGAGGTCCCGATGGGCCTCGACGGCCACAGCCTCGGCAGGGAGCTGCTCGACCGGGCCCGGATCGCTGCCCTCGCCACTCGCGCATCCCTGCTCGTGCGCTCCGGCGAGGATGCCCTCGTCCCCCTGGCCGGCCACGGGGAGGCCGAGCCGGAGGACCAGGCCGTCGCCCGCGCGTGCCTCATGCTCGGTCACGAGACCCGCACCTCCGACATCACGGCCCTGCCGCTCATGGTGGGAGACCACACCTTCGCCGTCCTCGTCCTCGCGGGCGAGGACGTCGCGGCACACACGCAGGAGGTCCGGGACCTCCTCGACGAGCTCGCCATGCAGCTCGAGACGGCGTTGCTCTTCGACGAGGTTCGGTCGCTGGCCACCTCCGAGGAACGCAAGCGGCTCGCCCGGGACATCCACGACGGCATCGCCCAACGGATCGTGGTCGTGGGTTACCTGATCGACGAGCTGGCCGAATGCCTGCAGGACGAGGAGACCCGACGCGCGGCGGAGGCGCTGAGGCTCGAGGTCAGCCGCGTGATCATCGAGCTGCGCTCGTCGGTCTTCGACCTGCGTCACGGCGAGAACGAGGCGGACGGGTTGTCCGGCGCGCTGACCGAGTACGTGCGCGAGGTGGCGACGCTCAGCGGCCTCCAGGGGCACCTGCGCCTCGACATCAGCGGATCGGCGCTGTCGCGCCGCACCGAGGGTGAGCTCCTCGGCGTCGCCGAGGAGGCTGTGGCCAACGTGCGCAAGCACGCGGACGCGACCAACCTGTGGGTGTCGCTGACCACGGACGGGCGCCACATCCGGCTCGAGATCGAGGATGACGGGGCCGGCCTCCCCGCTGAGCGCCCCGGCCACTATGGGCTGAACACCATGCGCGACCGCGCCCAGCGCATCAACGCCGACCTGACGATCACCGACCGGCCAGACGGGGGCACGATCGTCGCCCTGCAGACGCGTCTGGCCTCCGCCACCCCCGAAGGAGACTCCCATGTCGACTCGCGTCCTTCTCGTCGATGATCACGAGCTGATCCGCCAGGGCCTCGCCCGCGCCTTCGCGCGCAACGACGACATGCAGGTCGTCGGCCAGGCCGGCAGTGTCACCCAGGCGATGGCGGCCTTCGAGGAGCTGCAACCCGACGTGGTCGTGACCGACCTCCAGCTGCCCGACGGGACGGGCCTGGACGTCATCCGGGCCGTCCGCCGGCTGAGCGGGACGACCGGCCTCGTGATGCTCACGATGCACACCGGCGACGACCAGCTCTTCGCGGCGATGCAGGCGGGGGCGTCGGCGTTCGTCGGCAAGGACAGTCCCGCCTCGGAGGTGGTGCGCGCGACCGCACACGCCGCCGTGTCGCCGCGCACGTTCGCCTGCACGGGCCTCGTGGCCGCCATGGCGCGTCGTACCGAGCCGCAGACTCCCGGGCTCTCCGAACGCGAGCAGGAGGTCCTGGCCCTCCTCGCCGACGGCCTCGGCACGTCCGCCCTCGCCGGACGGCTCTACATGAGCGAGTCGACGGCGAAGACCCACATCGCGCACATCTACCAGAAGCTCGGCGCCAACAACCGTGCGCAGGCGCTGGTCACCGCGATGCGCCTGGGCCTGCTCGGCGGTGCCATCACCACGATCCACCCCTAGTCGGGCCCCGTGCGCCACTCGTATGGCCACCCGGGGTAGTCCTCGCGGACTATGCGATGCGAACCGTTCATCCGATGCCCGAGTGGCCGGAGTGACGAAGACTGGTACCCAGATCGAGTCCCAATGGGGGGGCTCGCTGTACCAGCCAGACAACGGGACTCATCACACGTTAGGACAAACCAATGATCGAGAAGCTGCAGTTCATGACCCTGATGTTCCTCGCCGGCCCCGCCGAGAAGAAGAACGAGAAGGGCGCGACCGCCACGGAGTACAGCCTGCTCGTCGGCCTCATCGCCCTGGCCATCGTGCTGGGCGTCACCGCCTTCGGCACCGCGCTCAACACCTGGTTCACCTCGCTCGGCACCACGGTCAGCGGCTGGGTGTGAGTCCGGAGGCCTGATCGAGCCGGACGGCTGGTCACCGGCACACCAGCGCCGGTGACCAGCCGTCAGCACGAAGACAGCACAAGAGCACGCCACGACGAGGGGGGACGCCATGTCGAACTGGTTCTGCTGCTTCACGGCTCGGCTGGTCACCCGGCGTACCGAGCGGGGAGCCACGGCGACGGAGTACGGCCTGCTGGTCAGCTTCATCGCACTCGCCATCCTCGCCGGCGTGACCACCTTCGGCACCGCACTCAACAACGTCTACGACGGTTTCGCGACGTTGCTCGGAGTCCTCATCTGAAGACGTATCCGTGGGGGGTATGGGGGAACAACGCCACACACACCGAACATCACCGGTGTGTGTGGCGTTGCTGTACGTCCCGGGCCAGGGCGACCCGCTGCAGCACCGTCGGGTGGCTGCCGAACCAGAACTGCGTCCACGCCGGCGGCGTCGGGTCGGCAAGCGACCGCAGCGCCAGCTCACGCTGCATGGTGATGAACGCATCCGGGTCCTCGGTGGCTCGCAGGGCGTCCACGTCGGCCCGGGTCTCGATCTGACGACTCATGCCGCCCTGGACAGGGGACGCGACCAGGGCGCCCACCGCGATCAGCGCGAGCACCAAAGGCACGACCGCCGGGTCCCCCATGGCCAGTCGCCGACGGCCACCGATCGCCCCGACCAGCAGTCCGAGGAGGCCGATGCCGAGCCCCGCCCCGGCGGCACCCAGGAGCGTGCCGGTGACCACGTCGCCGTGGCGGGCATGGGACAGCTCGTGGGCAACGATGGTCAGGGTCTGCTCCCGCGGCAGGGAGTCGACGACGTTGTCGAAGAGCACGACGCGACGGGTGCTCCCGAAGCCGGACACGTAGGCGTTGAGGGTCGTCGTACGACGTGACGCATCGGCGACCAGCACCTCGTCGACCGGAACGTGCTCGTGCTCGGCGAGCTGGAGGATCTGCGTCCTCAGCTCCCCATGGGGCAGCGGAGTGAAGGAGTTGAACAAGGGCTCGACCACCAGCGGGTGGAAGAACGACCCGGTCAGCACGAGGCCAGCGAGCATCGGCCCGGCGACGGCCGGCCAGGCGCGGCGCCAACGGCGAGCGCAGGCGATCACGAGGAGCAGGGGCACCGCGGTGGTCAGGATCGTGACCAGCTCGCCCACCGCCTGGTCGTAGGCGAACCCCCACCACGACTGGGTGCTGAGGCCGTGCGCCAGCACCTCACGGCGCAGCAGGACCGCGAACGGAAGGGTGAGCATCCGGCCGAGGAGCTCCAGAACCGCCACGGCCAGGACGACGCGGAGGAACCACGGGCCGGGCAGCCGGCCGACCAGGCGTCGGCCGAGCCGGGTGAAGCCGAACAGGCACGCGACGACGAGCGAGACCGCGAGCGAGCTCCAGATCCAGGTCCGCGTCGTCCGGGCGAACTCCTCGGCCCGCTGGATCTCCTCTGGCGTGAACACCGACCCGGGCGCCGCGGGGCCAGGGGTCCCACCGGGGACGGGGTGCCACGGGACGAGCCATGCGGCGAGCGCGACGAGGACGACGGCGCTGACGCCGAGAACGACGACTGAGCTCCTCCGGTCACCGGGCCGATCGGGGGCCTCGACAGGGGGCGCGTCGGCGGTCGTCACGCTGCCAAGTCTGACAGTCGGCGCTGCCACATCCGGATGAACTCCCGTTCACCCAGACCGACGTGCGAGCGGAGCGCCTCGTCCACGGAACGGCCCGCGTCGACGTCGTCGTAGAGGCGGACCAGTCCCCGCTCACCGCCGGCCTCGGCCAGCAGCCGACAGGCCAGCCAGGCGGCCTCGTAGGCCGCGCCCAGATGTGTCGTCGCCGTGTCGAACTCGGCCCGGCCGGGCAGGGCGGCGGGCGGACCGTGCCGACGGACCTGCTTGATGACCTGCCCGGCCGTGGTCGACAGCGGCAGGTCCACGTCGCGCAGCGCCACGTAGTCCGCGAAACCCTCGAGCAGCCACAGCGGCATCGTGCTGGTGGCGGCGTCGGTCGCCACGTGCGTCGCCTCGTGGCTCATCACGACCTGCGCTCCGCGGGGCTTCAGCCGGGAGAAGACGTCGGGGTTGACGAAGACGTGGACCGGGGACCCCGGGGTCACGGACCCGTCGGCGGTCGTGGTGACCGCCGCGATGTTGGCGTACTCCCCCGGCGTCGCGTCCAGCGCCTGGTCGAGCGCGGCGGCCGAGCGTGGCACCTCGACGACCAGGTGCGGTCGCCAGCCCCGGAGCACGCGGCGTACGACGGGGACGGCCCGCGTCGCCCGCCGGGCCAGCGCGTCGGCCTCTGCGGACGGACCCTCGACCAGGACGAGCGTGGTGGGTGTCCGGCGCACCTCGACCGGACCGCTCAGCCACACCGGGGACCGGCGGTCGCCACCGCCGATGGCCTCCAGCGCCACGCCGCCGTCCTCGGCCGCGAACCGGACCAGCACCTCGGCGTGGGCGGGCACCCTGTCGAAGCCCGCGAACCCCCAGGTGACGTCGACCGCTGCGTCCCACGAGCCGCCGGACAGGGCGCCCAGCTCGTCGACGTAGCGCAGCGTGAAGTCCCTCACGTGCAGGGCACGCGCGTTCGAGACAAGGGCGCCGAGCAGCTCCGCCGCCTTCTCGTCGCCGGCCGGGGCCAGCTCCCGGGCAGCGGCCTCGTCACCCGCGTCCACCGCCTGCTCGAACCGGTGCAGGGTCGCGGCGGCCTCGCTCGGCGACACCTCGCCGCGGGACACGTCCGGGGTCGGCGCGACGTACGGCCCTCGGCCGACGACCAGCCAGGTGACGACGACGGCCAGCAGCAGGGACAGCGAAAGGCCGGCCGCCCACAGACGTGGGCGGCC
>DASTUX010000146.1:0-9415 GCA_035759395.1 Nocardioides sp. | reverse complement strand
ACACCCGCCAGGCCGGCCGATGGCCCGCGAGCGGCGCACAGAAGAGACTCTTCCTGTACTTGGTGACGAGTTGGTCGTAGGGAGGAACTGGGTCGAAGACCTCGTCGACGCAGGCCATTGCGGACCACGAGACGTACTCCTGCTGCGCTAGCGTAGGTCTCGATCCGCGGGTGTAACACCGTCGCCCGGCGGCGGGCGGAAGGCACCCGGGTGACAGCTGGAGCGAGCAGGGTAGGGGCGGCACTCGCCGCCTCGACGCTGCTGATCCTGGTGCTCCTGGACCTCGCAATCTCCGAGGCCACGATCGCGCTGGCGCCGCTGTTCGCGCTCGCACCGCTGATCGCTTGCGCGGTGCTGCCGGCGCTACGCACCGCCGCGTTCGCGGCCGCGGCGTTCGCGGCGGCGGTCGGCTCCGGCGCGTGGAATGACAACTCCGACGCTCCGCAGCAGCTGGTCCGGCTGATAGACGTCGCGCTGATAGGGGCGGTCGCGGTCGTCGTCGCCGCGGTCAGGGTGCGCCGGGAACGGCAGGTGGGCCGGCTCGCCACGCTCGCCGAGGTGGCGCAGAAGGCGGTGTTGCCGGTGCTGCCCGCGCACGCTCGGCGCACCGACATCGCGGTCCGGTACGAGTCGGCGATCGAGGACACGCTGATCGGCGGCGACTTGTACGACTGCTACCACTCGCGCAGCCACACGCGGTTCCTGATCGGCGACGTGCGCGGCAAGGGCATCGGGGCGGTCGAGCAGGCTGCGCGCGTCATCCGGGCGTTTCGACAGGCCGCGGCCATTCAGCCGGACCTCGACGTGGCAGCCGAGGACATGAGCGTTTACCTGGTCCCCTTCTTCGACGAGGAGGAGTTCGTCACCGCGCTGCTGCTCGATACGACCGACGCGGCGCGCCCCCTGCTGGTCAACGCCGGGCATCCACCGCCGCTGCTGATCCATCCCGACCAGACGTGTGAGTTCATCGAGACCGACGCGGACCTTCCACTCGGGCTCGGGCAGCGTTACAGCCGCCACGAGTTCACCTGGGGGCCCGGGGACCGACTGCTCTTGTACACCGACGGGGTGAGCGAGGCCCGCAACCTCAGTGGCGCATTCCTCGACCTGCGCGAGATCGGGCCGCTGCTCGTCGGCGGGTCGGTCGAGGCTGCGATCGACCGCCTGCTGAACGCGGTCCGTGAGCACACGGCGCGGGGCGAGTTCAGCGACGACGTGGCCGTGCTGCTGTTGGAGCACACCTCGACGGGGCCGGAGTACCGGCCCTCGGCGGGCGAACACGATTGGCGCACGTCGCTGCCCCAGTGACACGCAGCCCCTGGGGTGCAGCGGACGCTTCGTTCATGGTGACTGCCGACCAGCTCACGCGCTACAAGGTCGAGCGGGTGCGGCTGAGCTCCGCCAGCCGTCCGAGCGCCTTCGGGAAGATCTCGGCCGGCGGCGTGACCAGCCCGGCGCCGACCTGCCCGGTTCCGGCGACGCGACCCGCCATCCCGGTGTTGATCTGGGGCAGGATCCCGGTCCGGCAGACGCGGGTGACGTCGATGCCGCTGGGCACGCCCTGGAACTCCAGGACGGGCACCGACCAGCGCGGGTTCTCGCCGAGCGTGATCTCGTGCATCCGGCGGGTGGTGGCGAGCGCGTCCGGCACGCTGCCGCCGACCAGGCGGACGATCGCGGGGGCGGTGGCCATCGCGAAGCCGCCGATGCCGGCGGTCTCGGTGATCGCGGAGTCGCCGATGTCGGGGTTCGCGTCGTCGGGGCCGTAGTCGCCCAGGTAGAGACCCTCGGCGACCTGGGCGGGCCCGGTGAACCACTCGTCGCCGGTGCCGGCGACCTGGATCCCGAAGTCGGTGCCGTTGCGGGCCATCGCGACCACCATCGACGAGCCCTCGATCCCGCGCGCGGCGTCGAGGGCGAGCTTGCAGGCGGGCATGGCGGCGTTGAGGAAGAAGTGGTCGTTGCCGCCGATGAAGCGCAGCACGTCGGCGACGTCCTCACGCTCGGCGCGGCCGGCGACCATCGCGGGGGCGAGGTCACGCAGCAGCATCAGGGTGCCGGCCCGGTTGCGGTTGTGGGCCTCGTCGCCCATCTGCAGCATCTGGGTCAGGATCCCGGTGACGTCGACCGGCCCGGTGGAGTCGCGCACGGAGCGGACGGCGCCCTGCAGGGTGGGGCCGAGCACGTCGCGCATCCAGCGCAGGCGGGTGAGCACCTCGGGCGAGTAGGCGCCGTACCGCAGCACCTTGCCGAGACCCTCGTTGAGCGAGCAGTGCGTGCGCTTGCCCGTCTTCGGGTCCTCGAGCACGAGCATCCACATGCTCGGGGTGACGACGCCGGCCATCGGCCCGACGGTGCCGCGGTGGTGGCACGGCTCGAGCTGGACGCTGGTCCCGGACTCGAAGAGCGCGACCGCGTCCTCGGGGTCGTCGACCAGGCCCTCGAGAGCGGCACCACCCATCAGTGCGCCGCGCAGCGGGCCCGACGCGCGGGCCCACTCGATCGGGGGACCGGCGTGCAGGAACTGCCCGGCCTCCAGGCCGAGCACGTCGTACGCCGGCGCCACGTCGACCAGCGTCGCGGTGACCCCGAGCATCGCCGCGAGGGCGCGCTCGTTGGCGTCGCGGCGCAGCGGGTCGGCCGCCACCGCGGCGAGGTCGGCGTCGGTGCCGGGCATCGGAGGGCGCCAGTCGACGCGGGTGACGTCGACGGCCTGGGCCGCCACGGCGTCGGCGAAGAGGTCCGCACCGGCGCTGATCACATGAGAGGGGGCGACGTGGGTGGGGGTGCTCATCGGGAGCCGTCCTTCGTCTGGTCGAGGAGCTCGATCGCGCGGCGCGTGGCCCCGGCGTTGGAGAGGTGGACCTCGGCGCCGGCGGACACCAGGGCCCGCACCTGCCGTTCCAGGCCCTGTGGGTCACCGTCGGTACCGACGACGGCGATCACGACCGGCTGCCGGACGTCGGCGATCGCCGTGGCCAGGGCGGCGGCCGGGTCGGGCTCGGAGCCGTGCCCCAGCACGACGTCCATCAGCACGACGGCCGTGGTGTCGTCGGCCGCGACCCGGGCCAGGTGCTCGAGGCGCAGGGTCGGGTCGATCATCGGGTGCGCCCGGCCTGCGGTGAGCGCGTCGTCACCGAAGTCGACCATCGTGTGCGCGTCCGCGGTGAGGCTCGAGTCGAGCGCCAGGTCGGGGGAGAACGGGATGTTGCTGCGCACCGGGCCGAGCGCGTCGGTCGCGATCAGCATCGCCTCGTCGCACAGCGTGCCGCCGACGAACAGGCCGCGCAGGAGGCGGCCGCCCGTGGCGGGCTCGGCGGTCCCGCAGACCGGCCAGGACGGTACGTCGCGCCCGAGCCGCTCGAGGACGGACTCGGCCGCAGCGGTGAGGTCGGGCTGGCCGGCGCCGAGCAGCGCGAGCTGGACCGGGGTGCCGAGGCCGGCGGCGTAGGCACGGATCTCGTCGGCCACGTCCTCGGCCGGGGGCTTGGAGACCAGGACGATCAGCTCGACCGCCGGGTCCTCGTCGAGGCGGCGCAGCGCCTCGCGGGTCGACAGGCCGCGCACGTCGGCGGACAGGTCGCGCCCGCCGACACCGAGCGCCGAGGTGACCCCGACGCCCGCGTGGTCGAGGAGCGCGAGCAGCTGCTGGCAGCCGGTGCCCGAGGCGGCCACGATGCCGACCGGACCGGGCGAGACGGTGTTGGCGAAGCCGAGGCCGAGGCCGCCGACGACGGCGGTGCCGCAGTCCGGGCCCATCACCAGCAGGCCGCGCGCGGCGGCGGTGCGCTTGAGGGCGAGCTCCTGGTCGAGCGGCACGTTGTCGCTGAAGATCATCACGTCGCGGCCGGCGTCGAGGGCGTCCATCGCCTCGACCAGGGCGCTCGCGCCGGGGACGGAGACGAGGGTCAGCCCCTCGGGTGCGCGGCGCAGGGCGCTCGCGGTCGTCCGGGGCGGCGCGATCTCGGTGGGTCCGTCGTCACGGCGGTTCGCGTCCTTCAGTGCGCGCTCGACCCCGGCCAGGGCCTCGTCGAGCGCACCGGCGTCGGCCAGGCGCAACGCGACGACCAGGTCGTTGGTGGTGGCCTCGGCCGGAACGGCGAAGCCCATCTCGGTGAGGACCTCGACGTTGAGGCCGGTGGCCATCGCGACCTGGGCCGCGAGGACGCCGTCGAGGCCCTGGACCGCGCGGCTCACCTGGAGCAGCGTGACCGAGTCGGCGTAGGCGCCGGGGCGCAGCTCGACGTGGACGAGAGGTTGGGTCATGCAACTGCTCCGATCGGGTGGTGGAGCTCGGCGAGCGCCAGGTGGGCGCCGTACAGCAGTCCGCTGCCCGAGGTGTGGCCTACGGCGGCCAGTGCTGCGGCGGCGGCCGGCTCGTGCGCTGTCCCCAGCGAGGCGATGTACGCCGCGAACTCGGGCAGCACCTCCCCGTGCATCGCGCAGTCGAGCAGGGTGGCCGAGAGGAGGGTGGTGCTGGGCATCAGGGCGCGGACGGCCGCATCGACCGACGGCGTCGCCACGCCGGCCGCGCGGTGGGTCGCGAGCCAGCCGCAGAGGATGTCGTCGCCGAGCGGGGTGAGGCCGTCGCCCCGGCCGACCATGCGTCGCGCGGCGTCAGGCCCCAGGGGACCGGTGGGCTGCAGGCAGCGGTCGGACCCGGTCACCGCCGCTGGGGGGGTGGTACGAGCGGTGGCCGGGTCCGCCGTGATGCGGGTGCCCCGTTCTCGAGCCAGACGCGGAACGTGAACGTCCGCGACCCGCCCGACCACCAATGGCGTTTCACCGAGGTGGAGAACCCCCCCCTGAAGGTACGCCGACCGACCGCTGAGATGGGCGAGATCGCCGGTTCTCGTCCTCAGCGCGCACGGGACGGCCGTCGCCCGGCTGTCGACCACGCCGACGCAACGGTCCCCGAGCTCGACGTAGACGGCGTGCAGGCCGCGGTGCACCACCCGGAGCGCGCCGTCCGGCGCGGTCCGCAGGCGTTCGCGGACGCGGCGCGGGGCGCTGACGGGGATCATCTCCACGACGCTAGCCGGGGCGAGTACGGTTTGCCGATGTGAGGTTGTGCCAACGATCTCGCGGAAGGAGCGCAAGTCTTGATAACCAATCACGACGCCAGTGCGGCACTGGCGCGGGTGGACGCCCTGCACACGGGGCTGACCCAGATCGTGCTCGAGGGAGGCAACCTCGACGGCATCGCCGCCGAGGTCGCCCGCGTGCTCGACGTCGGCGTCCTGTTCACGTCGACCGACGGGCGCGAGCGGGCGGCGGCGCTGCCGGACGACCTGCGCGAGGGGCTCGCCGCCAGCGACCTGGTCGACCCGACGGGCCGCCTGCGGGTCGAGCGGATCGGCGGGGACGCCGTCCGGGTCGGAACCGGCGAGGTGCGCTGCCTGCGCGTGGTGGCCGGGGGAGCGGACCTGGCCAGGCTCGTCTGCGTGCGCGCCGCCGAGGAGATCTCCTCCGACGACGTGCACGCAATGGAGCGGGCCGCCGCGGTGGCCGCCCTGCTGATCACGCGCGAGGAGGCCGTGACCGCGGTCGAGAACAAGTACCAGGGCGACTTCCTGCGCGACCTCTTCCTGCGCCGCGCGGGCGACGAGGAGTACGTCGCCGAGCACGCCGACACGTTCGGGTGGGACCTGCGCCGTCCCGTCGTCGTGGTGGTCGCCGAGATCGACCCCCAGGCCCCCGGTGACGAGCTGCCGACCCGCGAGCAGCGGCGCCAGTGGCAGTCACGCTTCTGCGCCGCCTGGCGCCAGGTGAGCCGCGACCTCGACTCCGGGATCCCCAGCGTGGACTTCTCCTCGGAGGCGGTCACGCTGCTGCCGCTGCCCGAGGGCGACGACGAGCCCGTGGCCGGCCACGACGTCGTACGCCGTGCGGTGCTCGCGGTCGCCGGCGACCGGGGTGGCGGCCGGCGGCCGTTCTCGGTGGGGGTCAGCCGGATCGCTCGTTCGCTCGAGGAGCTCCCGGAGGCCTACGCCCAGGCGCGCCGCGCGGTCGAGGTGGGGCGACGGGTCAAGGGTGGTCGCTCGACCACCTTCTTCGACCAGCTCGGCCTGCACCGGCTGATCGCGCTGATCCCCGACCACGGCGAGCTGCGCGCCTTCAGCCACGACATCCTGGGCCCGCTGGCCGAGTCGACGAAGGAGGCGGCCGACCTGCGCGAGACGCTGCAGGTGCTGCTCGACACCAACTTCAACGTCGCCGAGGCAGCGCGGCTTCAGTTCTTCCACTACAACACGATGCGCTACCGGGTGAGCAAGCTCGAGCGGCTCCTCGGGCCGCTGTCGAGCGACCCCCACCTACGCCTCGACGTCGCCGTGGCGCTGCGCGTCCTGGAGATCGCCGGCTAGTCGCCACCCCGCGCCACAACAGATGCCATGCCGAACGGCGTTCCTTCGGCATCTGTCGCCGTGTCGGGTGTCTCATGTCTCTCACTAGTTTGTGGACTCTCGGGGCCAGGTCCTGACGTGCACTAGAGGAGAGACTCGCCATGTCGATGTTCAAGTGGGATCTCGTTGATCCCAAACCAGGTGAGGCCGTAGCGCCCCACCAGCGGCTTGCCTGGGGCAAGACCGTGGGCCTCGGTGCCCAGCACGTCATCGCCATGTTCGGCGCGACGTTCGTCTTCCCGCTGATCATGGGGCTCAACGCGAACCTCGCGATCATGATGAGCGGTATTGCCACGATCTGCTTCCTGCTGATCGTGAAGGGCAAGGTGCCCAGCTACCTCGGCACCTCCGCGTCCTTCGTGGGTGCTGCGTTCGCCATCTACGCCCACGACGGCGGCCCTGCCGACGTCACCGGCGCGATCCTGGTCGCCGGCATCGTGCTGGCCCTGGTCGGCGTGGTCATCCACTTCCTCGGCGCCCACGTGGTGAACGCCGTGCTCCCGCCGGTCGTCACCGGCGCGGTCGTGATGCTGATCGGCTTCAACCTGGCGCCGGTCGCGACGGGCACCTACATGCCGTCCGACCCGTGGATCGCCATCATCACGATGACCGCGGTCATCTTGATGGCCGTCGGCTTCAAGGGCTTCCTGGGTCGCATCGCGATCTTCCTCGGCCTGCTCTTCGGCTACGCCCTGTCGTGGGTCGCCGACCTGGTGTTCGGCAAGACCTCCCTGCCGCTGCCGGGTGTCGCCGAGCCCGGCGCGCACGACCGCGTCAACTGGGACCTGGTGAAGACGGCCGACTGGTTCGGCTTCCCGACCCACACCAAGGACGGCATCATCGGCAACCAGGCGTTCACGCCCGGCTACGCCGACGTCGGCTGGCACCTCCCGTCGTTCGAGCTGACCTTCATCCTGCTGGCGCTGCCGGCCGTGATCGCGCTCGTCGCCGAGAACATCGGCCACGTCAAGGCGGTCGCCGAGATGACCGGCGCCGACCTCGACCCGGTCATGGGTCGCGCCGTCGCCGCCGACGGTGTCGGCACCGTCATCGCGTCCGCCGTCGGTGGTTCGCCGACCACGACGTACGCCGAGAACATCGGCGTCATGGCCGCCACCCGCGTCTACTCGACGGCTGCCTACTTCGTGGCCGCGATCACCGCGATCCTGCTCGGTCTGGTCCCCAAGTTCGGCGCGATCGTCAACGCGACGCCGCCCGCCGTGCTCGGCGGGATCACGCTCGTGCTCTACGGCATGATCGGCCTGCTCGGTGCGAAGATCTGGAAGGAGAACAACGTCGACTTCTCCAACCCGGTCAACCTGGTCCCGATCGCCGCGGGCATCATCCTGGGCATCGGCACGGGCAGCGAGCTGAAGTTCACCGAGGACTTCACGCTGAGCGGCATCGCCCTCGGCACGATCGTCGCGGTGGGTGGCTATCACCTGGCCCGGGTCGTGGCGAGTCGTCACCAGGACGGCACCATGCTGGCGGTGGGTCACCCCGGCGCCCACGTCGAGGACCATGCAGCACCGCACAAGCACTGAGGACTGACACCAAGTGAAACCAGCACCGTTCGCGTATCGCCGGCCGGAGACCCTCCAGGAAGCACTGGCTGACCTGGCCGGCGAGCCGAACGCCAAGGTGCTGGCCGGAGGCCAGAGCCTGGTCCCGTTGCTGTCGATGCGGCTCGCGGCTCCCGCGATGCTCATCGACATCAACGGGCTCCCGGGCCTGGCCGGCATCACCGTCGACGGGTCGGGCGTGCGCATCGGAGCGCTCGCCCGGCACGCCGACCTCCTCGCCCACGGCGAGGCGCGCCGCGTCCAGCCCCTGCTGGCGATGGCGCTCTCCAACGTCGCCCACGCGACGATCCGCAACCGCGGCACGACCGTGGGATCGCTGGTCCACGCGGACGCGGCCGCCGAGATGCCGGTCGTGCTGAAGCTGCTCGGCGGCTCGCTCGACGTGGCCTCCGTGTCCGGGCGCCGCACGATCGCGGCCGACGACCTCTTCGTCGGGCCGCTCGAGACCTCGATGCACCACGACGAGATCGCGGTCTCCGCGTTCTTCCCGGCGCTGCCGGCCGGAGCAGGGGTCGCCTTCGAGGAGATCGCCCGCCGGCACGGCGACTACGCCCTGTGCGGCGTGGCCGCGGTCGTCGACGGCGACTCGGTCCGGGCCGGCTACGTGTCGGTGGCCGACCTCCCGACCGTCGTCGACCTCACCGGCGTTCCCCTGGCCGAGATGGGGGAGGCGGCCCTGGCGCACCTCGACCCCGCAGACGACATCCACGCGACCGCGGCGTACCGCGCCCAGCTGGTCCGCGTGCTCACCGAACGGGTCGTCAAGGCCGCCATGGAGTCGACAGGCTCGACCGACGAAGGCTCTACCGACGAAGGACAGGCATGACCGAGGAACTGCACGACGTCCGTCTCGTCGTCAACGGCGTCAGCCGCGACGTGCGGGTGCCCGCCCGACGCCTGCTCTCCGACGCGCTGCGCCACGACCTCGCGCTCACCGGCACCCACGTCGGCTGCGAGCACGGCGTCTGCGGCGCGTGCACCGTCCTCGTCGACGGTGCCCCGATGCGCTCGTGCCTGATGTTCGCCGTCTCCGCCGTCGACACCGAGATCACCACGGTCGAGGGGCTCACCAACCCGGACGGCTCGCTCGGCCCCGTGCAGCAGGCGTTCGCGGAGTGCCACGGCCTCCAGTGCGGCTTCTGCACGCCCGGCTTCCTGACCACGATCACGGCCGGCCTGCGCGAGAACCCCTGCCCGACCCACGACGAGGCGCGCGACATGATCGCCGGCAACCTGTGCCGCTGCACCGGCTACCAGAACATCGTCAAGGCCGTGGAACGTGCCGCAGAGATCGTCGCGGAGGACGCGTCGTGACCACGAAGCTGATGGGCCAGAAGGTCCAGCGGGTCGAGGACCAGCGCTTCCTGCGGGGCCTGGGGCGCTACGTCGACGACGTCGGCGTCGACTCCCACACGCCGATGCTGCACG
>DASTUX010000145.1:0-24190 GCA_035759395.1 Nocardioides sp. | reverse complement strand
GCTGGCGATGGTTCACAAGTGGGGCGTGCGCCAGATGGAGCTGGTCAACAAGTTCGACAACGCCCTGTCCGGCATCACCGGTGACGGCGGCGAGACCGGCGCGGTCGTCAACAACGCCAACTTCGCCGAGACCGGCACCTACTGGGACATGGTCCACTGCGAGCCGGCCAACCCCGACGCCCACGACAAGAACCAGGCCGCGGCACCCGAGATCTCGTCGGAGCAGCAGGACGCACTCTTCGGGGCGATCGCCGGGCTGGGGCTGCCCGCGACGCCGGTCTACCCGCCGCCGGACCACTGCAACGACCTCGGCCTGACGACCCTGGGCGAGCACACGATCAAGGCCCTGGCCCAGCGGCACATGCTCTTCGACCCCGACCACATGAGCGTCAAGGCCAGGAACTCCTCGCTGACCCAGCTGGAGAAGCTTCGGTACTCCGGCGTCGTCTCGAGCCACTCCTGGTCCACGGAGGACGCCTACCCCCGGATCTACGAGCTGGGCGGGTTCATCGCGCCGTACGCCGGCGACTCGACCGGGTTCGTCGAGAAGTGGCGGGCCCACCTGGGCTGGGCGGACCAGCGCTACTACTTCGGGCTCGGCTACGGCGCTGACATGAATGGACTCGGCGCGCAGGGCGACCCGCGCGGTGCCGACGTGCCCAACAAGGTCACCTACCCGTTCACCGGGATCAACGGCATCACGGTCGAGAAGCAGCACGCCGGCAAGCGCGTGTACGACATCAACCAGGACGGCGTGGCGCAGTACGGCCTCTACCCGGACTGGATCGAGGACCTGAGCAAGGTCGCCGGCACGGACGGTGCGGCCATCACCGAGGACATGGCGCGTGGTGCGGAGGCCTACCTGCAGACCTGGGAGCGCGCGGAGGGCATCGCGCCCGACTCGTGCCGCAACCCCGGGCGACGCAAGAGCGTCGAGCGGGTGCGCGACCTGGTTCGGGACGGGCAGTCGACGCGTCAGGTCATGGAGGCCGTCGGCCAGCCGTACACGCGACTCGGCAGCCGCTACACGTTCTGCGCGCAGACGCCCTCGGATCCGCGGGTGCTGATGGAGGTCACCTTCGGAGACGCCGGACGCGTGATCGGCCTGCAGCGACTCGGCTGAGCCGAGCCTGGCCAGCGGCGGCCGGTCCCTCCGGGGGCCGGCCGCCGTCGTACGTCGGAGGCCCTCCGGGGTTGAAGTTACCTGCGGGTAGGATCACCGTCACACCGTTCCGGGACTGACGCGACCGGCGTGGCCGCCCTAGGCTCGCGAGCACGCGTCCTGTCCCCGACGACGCGCAGCCGCCCCGACGAGGAGCAGTACTCCATGCAGATCTTCGCCATCGTTGTCTCCCTCGCGATCGCCGTCGTCGGCATCGCCCTCTTCGTCCGGGCGATCCGGTCGATCATCGGGGTGATGAAGGTCGGCCAACCGACCAGCCGCACCGACAACCCCGGCATGCGCACGGTGACGATGCTCAAGGAGTCGTTGCTGCACACCCGGATGCTGCAGTGGCACTGGGTCGGCGCCGGGCACTGGTTCATCTTCATCGGCTTCGGGCTGCTGTTCTTCACCCTCGTCACGGCGTTCGGGCAGCTCTTCCACGCCGAGTTCGCGCTGCCGCTGATCGGCCACTTCTTCCTCTGGGAGTGGCTGACCGAGTCCGTCACGTTCGTGATGATCGCCGCGATCATGGCGTTCATCGTCTACCGCGTGACCCGGCCCTCCGAGCGCGTCCGCGGCCCGCGGGGCCGCTTCTTCGGCTCCACGATGTGGCAGGCGTACTTCGTCGAGCTGGTCATCCTGGGCGTCGGCCTGTGCATCGTGACGCTGCGCGGCCTGGAGTACGCGCTGGAGAGCGACGCAACGGCGTTCCACTACCCGCTGACGTTCTGGCTGGGCGAGGCGTTCTCGGGGATGTCCGACGACTCCCTGAAGAACGGCATCTACCTGATGTCGATGCTCAAGATCCTGATCTCGTTCATCTGGATGATCACGATCTCGCTCAACCTCACGATGGGCGTGGCCTGGCACCGCTTCCTGGCCTTCTTCAACATCTGGTTCAAGCGTGAGTCCTCCGGCCGCACGGCGCTGGGCGCGGTCAAGCCGCTCACCTCCGACGGCAAGACGGTCACGCTCGACGACATCGACGACCTCGACGAGGACTCGGTGCTCGGCGTCGGCTCGATCGAGGACTTCAGCTGGAAGGGCATCCTCGACTTCAGCTCGTGCACGGAGTGCGGCCGCTGCCAGTCGCAGTGCCCCGCGTGGAACACCGACAAGCCGCTGTCGCCCAAGCTCCTCATCACCGCGCTGCGCGACCACGCCTACGCGAAGGCGCCGTACCTCCAGGCCGCCGAAGGCGAGCGCGAGGCCCTGCTCGAGGGCAACGACACCCTCACCAAGGAGGTCGAGCGCCCGCTGGTCGGCGACACCGGGGACGGCTGGTTCTACAACCCCGAGGACGGCTCCGCGGTCATCGACCCCGACGTCCTGTGGTCGTGCACAGGGTGTGGCGCGTGCGTCCAGCAGTGCCCGGTCGACATCGAGCACGTGGACCACATCGTCGACATGCGCCGCTACGCGGTCCTCGTCGAGTCGAACTTCCCGGCCGAGCTCAACGGGCTCTTCAAGGGCCTGGAGAACAAGGGCAACCCCTGGAACATGTCGCCCACCGCCCGGATGGACTGGGCCAAGGGTCTCGACTTCGAGGTCAAGGTCGTCGGTGACTCGATCGAGTCGCTGGACGAGGTCGAGTGGCTGTTCTGGGTCGGCTGCGCCGGCGCCTACGAGGACCGCGCGAAGAAGACCACCCGCGCCGTCGCCGAGCTGCTCGACATGGCCGGCGTCAGCTTCGGCGTCCTCGGCAACGGCGAGACCTGCACCGGTGACCCCGCTCGCCGCGCCGGCAACGAGTTCGTCTTCCAGGGCCTCGCCCAGCAGAACGTCGAGACGTTCAAGGAGTACAAGGTCAAGAAGGTCGTCTCGACCTGCGCCCACTGCTTCAACACGCTCAAGAACGAGTACAAGGAGTTCGGCGTCGAGCTCGAGGTCGTCCACCACACGCAGCTGCTCAACCGGCTGGTCCGCGAGGGCAAGCTGACCCCGGTCACCGACGGGGCCGGCGCGGCCAAGCGGTCGATCACCTACCACGACCCCTGCTTCATCGGTCGCCACAACGGCGTCTACACGCCTCCGCGCGAGCTGCTCCAGGTGCTCCCCGGCGCCGAGGTCGTCGAGATGCCGCGCAACTCCGAGAAGTCGTTCTGCTGTGGCGCCGGTGGTGCCCGCATGTGGATGGAGGAGAACCTCGGCGAGCGGATCAACGTCAACCGCACGGTCGAGGCCGTCGAGACCGGCGCCGACCAGATCGCGGTCGGCTGCCCGTTCTGCCGCGTGATGCTCTCCGACGGACTCACCGCCCAGCAGGCCAAGGGCGAGGCCCGCGAGGAGGTCGAGGTCCTCGACGTCGCGCAGATGCTGCTCGCCTCGGTCAAGGGCGAGGTCGCCACGAAGGTGAAGCCCGGCGGCGCCGCGAAGGCTGCCCCCAAGGCGGCGCCTGCCGAGGCTGCCGAGGCCAAGGACGAGGCCACGAGGGCCGAGCCCGAGGCCGGCGACGCCACCCAGACCACTGAGACCGTGACGGACACCGAGGACGTCGGCCCGGCCGCCAAGGCCAGTGGCGGTACGTCGCTCTTCGACACCCCGGCCGACGCCGATCCCGAGCCCGAGCCCGAGCCTGTAGCAGCCGAGGAGAAGCCGTCCACCGGAGGCTCTCTCTTCGACGTGGAAGCCCCCGCCGAGCAGGAGAAGCCCGAGGCCACGCCGGAGGCGAAGACCGAGCCGGAACCCACACCGGTCGAGCCTGTCGAGACCAAGCCGGCCGCCGATGCCGAGCCCGACCTGGGTGCTGGTGGGTCGCTCTTCGACGTGGAAGCCCCCGCCGAGCAGGAGAAGCCGGAGCCCACCCCGGACGCGGAGGCGGAGGCCGAGCCCGAGGCCACACCGGACGCGAAGGCGGAGCCGGAGCCCGAGCCTGAGCCCACGCCGGACGAGCCCGTCGAGAAGGCCGAGACCCCGGCAGCAGCCGAGCCGACAGCCGAGATCCCCGACAGCGGATCACTCTTCGACATCGAGGCCCCCGAGCCCGCCCCCGCCGCCGAGAAGCCCGCAGCCAAGGCAGAGCCGGAGCCCGAGGAGAAGACCGAACCTGAGCCCGGGGCCACCCCGGAGGCGAAGTCCGAACCGGAGCCCGAGCCCGAGCCCACGCCGGACGAGCCGGTCGAGACCAAGACCGAGGACAAGGCCGAGACCCCGGCAGCAGCCGAGCCGACAGCCGAGATCCCAGAGGGCGGTTCACTCTTCGACATCGAAGCCCCCGAGCCCGCCCCCGCCGAGAAGCCCGCGGCCAAGGCAGCGCCCGAGGCGGAGGAGAAGCCGGAGCCGGAGCCGGAGCCCGCCCCCGAGGCGAAGACCGAACCGGAACCCACGCCGGTCGAGACCGAGACCGAGGACGAGGAGCCCGCCCCGGCCGGCAACGAGTCCGAGGACCTCAGCCCGGGTGCCGCGATCAGCGCCGCGGCCACGGCAGCGGCCAACACCGCGACCGAGGAGGAGACGTCCGAGGCGGCCGCTCCTGCGGAGGAAGCCCCCGAGCCCGAGCCGGCCGACGAGTCAGCGGACGAGTCGCCTGACGCGTCGGCCGAGCCGGACGAGCCGGACGAGCCGGACGAGGACGAGAAGAAGCCCGAGGCGAAGCCGAAGCCCGCGAGCAGCGGCGAGGCCCACCAGCCGAAGACCGATGTCGAGATCGAGGAGTCGGGCTCGCTCTTCGACCTCTGAGCCCTGCAACGCAACAACCCGGTGGCTGCGACGTACCTGGTACGTCGTAGCCACCGGGTTGTTTGCTGTCCGGCCGGTCTGGGTGCGGGCCGGGTCAGTGTGGCGCAGCGTCCTCGCGGTGGACGTGCTCCGGGACGACGACGGGGCGGATGCGGGCCCAGGCGATGAACCCGATGCCGACGACCAGCAGGGCGATGCCGGCGTACAGGTTGGCGTTGACGTCGCCGGTCTTCTCCTCGGCGGTGTCGGCGAAGATCCCCATCAGGGTCAGGATCACCCCGTAGATCGTCAGCAGGGCGCCGATGATGTTGCGGACGTCGAGCGCTCCCGCGAGGTGCTTCTCCGTGGTGTTCGATGCCATGTCAGTCTCCTCAGAATGCGATGTTCAGGGCGATGACCATGACCAGGGCGACCCCGGCCAGCGGGACGGTGCGTCGGTACCAGGGGTAGCTCGCCTCGTCGGCGTCGACCAGCTGCTCCTTCGGCGTCTCGGAGTAGACCAGGCCCACCAGCTCGGAGGCCGGCTTGGGCTTGGTCACCAGCGAGACGACGATGCTCAGCACGATGTCGACGACGAACGCGGTCGACGCCGCCAGGAAGGCGGCACCCTGGCCGTCGACGGGGATCGTCCCCGTGCTCCAGGTGCCGAAGGCGTCCTCGCTCAGGAATGCCACCGCGATCGCGGAGAGCGTGCCGGAGACCAGCCCCACCCAGCCGGCTGTCGGCGTCATCCTCTTCCAGAACATTCCGAGGATGAACGTGGCGAAGAGCGGGGCGTTGAAGAACCCGAACAGCGTCTGGAGGTAGTTCATGATGTTCGTGAAGTGGCCGGCCAGCGAGGCGGTGAAGATCGCGATCCCGGTCGCCGCGACCGTGGCCACGCGACCCACCCGCAGGTAGTAGCCGTCCTCGCGGTCCTTGACGACGTAGTCCTGCCACAGGTCGTAGCTCAGCACGGTGTTGAAGGCCGAGATGTTGGCGGCCATGCCTGCCATGAACGCGGCGAGCAGCCCCGCGATGGCGAGGCCGAGGAGTCCGTTGGGGAGCACGTCGCGCATCAGCAGGAGCAGCGAGTCGTTGTAGGTGACGCCGTCGCCCGACGAGCCACCCGGCACGGTCTTCCCGGCCTTCACCTGCGCGATCTCGGAGACGAGCACGGCGGCGATCATGCCGGGCAGGATGGTGATGAAGGGGACGAACATCTTGGGGAAGGCGCCGATGATCGGCGTCTTGCGGGCCGAGGAGATCGAGTCCGACGCCATCGCGCGCTGGACCTCGACGAAGTTCGTCGTCCAGTAGCCGAAGGAGAGCACGAAGCCCAGGCCGAAGACGATGCCGACCACCGAGAGGATCGGCGAGTCGAAGCCGGAGAGCGCCTGGCCGGGCCAGGAGTTGAGCTGGTCGGCGGCCGAGGCCGAGCCACCCGTGCCGGCGTTCTCGGTGATCTTGTCCTTGAGGCCGCCGTAGCCGCCGACGCGGTGCAGGCCGAGCAGGGTCAGCGGCAGCAGCGCGGCGACGATGACGAAGAACTGCAACACCTCGTTGTAGATCGCGGCCTTGAGCCCGCCGAGGGTGATGTAGGAGAGCACGACCAGCGCGGCCACGAGCAGGGCGACCGGCAGCGGCCAACCCAGGAGGGCGTGGACGATGCTGCCGAGCAGGTAGAGGTTGATGCCGGCGATCAGCAGCTGGGCCACCGCGAACGAGATCGAGTTGACCAGGTGGGCACCGGGGCCGAACCGGCGCAGCATGAACTCGGGGACCGAGCGGACCTTCGAGCCGTAGTAGAACGGCATCATCACGAGCCCGAGGAAGAGCATCGCCGGGATCGCGCCGACCCAGAAGTAGTGCACCGTCGGGAGGCCGAACTCGGCCCCGGAGGCCGACATGCCCATGATCTCGACGGCCCCGAGGTTGGCCGAGATGAAGGCGAGGCCCGTCACCCAGGCGGGGAGCGACCTGCCCGACAGGAAGAAGTCGAGGGAGTCCGAGACCCGGCGACTGGCCATCACGCCGATGGCCAGCACGAAACCGAAGTAGATGAAGACGATCAGGTAGTCGACGGCATGAGCATCGATGAGCGTGTCGCTCGCCAATGCGGTGATGCCCGAGTTCAGAGCCATGAGCGGCCTTTCCGAGAGATGAACAACCTGTTCACCGTAGTACCCGCCCCCGGACCCGCTCAGACACCCGTTCGACCCCGCTTCGAGGCCCCGAATTGCCCACGTGACGTCACGACGCCACACTCTGACACCAGATGACGTCAAATAGTGCTTGACATGACGCCATAGTGACGTCAGGATGATGCACATGGACATCACGCCGTACATCGACAGCCTCCGCCGCGACCTCGTCGCCGCTGCGGACGCCGCCGGCCCGGACACCCGTCAGGCAGCCGAGCGGCTCACCTTCGCCCTCGACCCGTCGGCCCGGCTCGCGCTGATGGAGGCCGTCTCCCAGGCTGCCGCCGAGATCACCGCCGAGATGCCGTCCGGCAGCGTCGACGTCCGGCTCAACGGCCGCGAGCTCGACTTCGTCGTGCAGACCGCGCCGATGGCCGCCCCGACGCCGCCGCCCCCGCCGGTTCCCCCGACGCCGGAGGAGATGGAGGAGGAGGGCGGCCTGGCCCGGGTCACGCTGCGCCTGCCCGAGTCGGTCAAGGCGAAGGCGGAGGAGATGGCGGCCCGCTCGGGCCACTCCCTGAACACCTGGCTCGTCAACGTGGTGCGGTCCGCCACCCGCGACAACGCCATCAACGTCGACATCGACCTGTCGAGCATCCCGTTCTTCGGCGGCGACCCGTTCGGCGGGCACGGGCCCGGCGCGGGTCGCCACGGCAACAAGCGCATGACCGGGTGGGTCTGAGCCAGGCCATCCAGCCCGCCGGCCAGCCCGGCACCTCCCGACAACACCGCAGGGACAGCCCACCGGCTGGTCCCGCGGGCGAACACACCCTCAGCACACCTCCCGGAAGCGAGAACGACATGACCGAGTACCACTTCGAGACCCACCGACCCGTCAGCCTGTACGTCGAGATCGGCAAGGGCAGCGTGAAGGTGGTCGCCACCGAGACCGCCGAGTCGTACGTCGAGGTCACCGGCCGCGACGCCGACCAGGTCGCGGTCGACCAGTCCGGCGACCAGATCAGCGTGATCGCGCCCAGGCAGCGCACCGGCTTCCTCGGCGGCGACTCCCGCATCGACGTCGTGGTCACGGTCCCGACCGACAGCGACTTCGCGGCCAAGACCGGGAGCGCCGACATCAGCGCCGACGGCACCTTCGGCACCGGGAAGCTCAAGAGCGGGTCGGGCGACGTCCAGCTCGACACGTTCGGCGGTCCGGTGGTCGTCGACACCGGCTCCGGCAACATCCGGCTCGAGGAGACGCGTGGGGAGCTGCGCATCAAGAGCGGCTCCGGCGACATCAACGTCGGGCACGCAGACTCGGCCGTCGCCATCTCGACCGGCTCGGGCGACGTCGAGATCGGCACCGTCAACGGCCCCACGGTCGTGAAGACCGGCTCGGGAGACCTCAAGGTCGTCGAGGCCCAGTCCGACGTCTCGCTCACGAGCGGGAGCGGCGACCTGGTGGTCCTGACGGCCTCCCGCGGCCGGCTCACCGCGAAGGGCGCGTCCAGCGACGTGCGCGTCGGCATCCCCGCCGGCGTCCCGGTGTGGACCGACGTCTCGACCCTCACCGGCGAGATCCGCAGCAACCTCGTCGGCGCCGGCGAGCCGAAGGACGGGGCCGACCACGTCGAGCTCCGCGCCAAGACCGTCAGCGGCGACATCGTCCTGACCCAGGTGTGAACGACCTCCAGCACGCACGACCGACCTGCGAACCAGCATCCATCACAGCCAGAGGAGAACCGCCATGAACGACACGATGATCGAGACCGTGGCCCGCCAGCGCATCACCGAACGCGTCCGTCACGCGGCCGCCCCACACCTCCCGCAGCCGCCGCACCGGCACCGGTTCGCCCAGCGACTGCGCCGCATCGCCGACCGCGTCGACAACTGAGCACGACCGACGACCCCCCGCCGTGCCGACGGCAGGGGGTCCGTGCGCGTCAGAGGCGCCTCAGATGGTGGTGCGGTGGAAGTTCTGGAACGACCGCGAGGGGGTCGGGCCGCGCTGGCCCTGGTAGCGGGAGCCGTACTTCGCCGATCCGTACGGGTGCTCGGAGGACGAGGAGAGTCGGAAGAAGCAGAACTGCCCGATCTTCATGCCGGGGTAGAGCTTGATCGGCAGCGTCGCGACGTTCGCCAGCTCGAGCGTGACGTGCCCGGAGAAGCCGGGGTCCACGAAGCCCGCGGTCGCGTGGGTCAGCAGCCCCAGGCGGCCCAGCGAGGACTTGCCCTCGACCCGGGCGGCGATGTCGTCGGGCAGCGAGACCACTTCGTACGTCGACCCGAGGACGAACTCACCCGGGTGCAGGATGAACGGCTCGTCCCCCTCGGGCTCGACCTCGCGGGTCAGGTCGGACTGGTCGACCGCCGGGTCGATGTGGGGGTAGCGGTGGTTCTCGAAGACCCGGAAGAACCGGTCGAGCCGCACGTCGATCGAGGACGGCTGCACCATCGCCGGATCGTAGGGATCGAGGGCGATCCGGCCGGCGTCGATCTCGGTCAGGATGTCGCGGTCTGACAGCAGCACGTGCGTAACCTATCCGGTCCATCCAGTAACATGTGCGACGACCAGACGCCGCGTGGTGTCTGGTCTGTGCGGATGTAGCTCAGTTGGTAGAGCGCGACCTTCCCAAGGTCGATGTCGCGAGTTCGAGTCTCGTCATCCGCTCCACGTTCAGGCCTCTCAGAACCTCATCCCCCTTCACCGCCGCCGGCGGCATCTCGAGTCGCCAGCGCTGTGACTCGTGGTGCACTTGACGACTCTTGTGGTTGTTGGGGACAGTGGTGTAGGCCTTCCCCCCTTCCCGGCCATCTCGAGGATCCCGATGCCCCGCCCACGCACCATCGCCATCGGCGCCTTCGCCCTGCTGCTCGCCGCCACCCCGTTCATCCCCCGCGGCGGGGGTGACGACGCCTCCCTGCGGCCCTCCGGCCAGGAGGAGTACGGCGCCCTCGCGGCCACCGCAGGCGCCGGCCGGGTCACCCCCGACCTCCAGGCCGAGATCGATCGGGTGGTCGCCGAGGGACTCGCGGTCGGCCGGCTGTCCGGCAAGCAGACCACCGACGCCCTGGCCGCCGGGCTGGTCCGGTGCGCCGACTTCGAGGGCCAGCGCTACTGCCTGAACTCCGGCTGGACCGAGGCCACCCAGACGCAGGTGCAGGCCCGGACCGCGGTCGCGGCCCGCACGATCGCCGCCCGCCCGTCCGAAGCCGGCAGCGCGACCGGCGACCTGGACGTGCTCGCCACGCTGCGCCGCCAGGCGACCCTGTCCCCGACCGCCCGGGCCACCGCGGAGCGCGCCGAGCTGACCCGCGCCGCCCGCTCGGTGGCCAAGGTGTGGCTGCTGCGCCACCAGGTCGAGGGCGTCCCGCTCCCGGACGGCTTCCTCGAGCGGCACCCGGAGGCCCGCGCGTCGGCGCCCGTCGCCGCTCGCTCCTCGGCGTCCGCATCCCCGTCGCCGACCCCGACGACGACGACCACCCGCACCAGGGTCAAGCACCAGATCGACTACCCCGAGCGCCGGGTGATCCTGAGGCCCCGGCACACGGCCGAGCAGCGGCGTACCTACTGGTGCGGTCCGACCACCATGCAGATGATCGCGTGGGGCTGGCAGGACGAGCGCAAGGGCCAGGGCCACTGGGCCGACAAGCTGGGCACGACGTCGAACGGCACCGCGATCAGCGACATGGTGCGCGTCGTGAACTCCAGCACCGGCTGGGACCGCCGCGACCACGCGGGGCCCTACATCACCCTCGACATCGGCGACTACTCCTTCCGCAGGTGGACGCTGCTCACCATGCGGCACATCGTCGACTACCGGGCGCCCCTGGTCCTGCACCCGGTCCTGCGGAAGAGGTACTACCCCTACCTCGACGACGACGCCTCGGGCCACTTCCAGGTCGGCCGGGGCTACGACAAGCGGGGCGACAAGCCCACCCGGATCAGCTACTTCGAGCCGTGGAACCAGCAGCGTTTCGACCCCTCCGAGCCGTTCATCGGGCGCCTCCAGTGGCGCTCGGCGTACAAGAGCTACCGCGCCAACGAGGCCCACTTCCAGCACAACATCGGCGTCTGATGCCGGCTCCGCTGCGCCGGTACGCCGCCCCCGCCGCCGCCCTGCTGCTCGCCCTCACCGCCTGCTCGGGCGGTGACGAGCAGCGCCCCGTGGCCCGACCGGCGCCGTCCTCGACCGCCCCGTCGTCGTCGGCCACCACCCCGACGACAACCCCGACGGCGCCCCCCACCGGGGGAACCGCCGAGGAGCCCGTGGTCCTCCCGCCGGAGGTGCAGCTCCTCGACTGGCGGCCGGTGCCCGGCTCGGTCGACGACACCGTGACGCGCAGCGGCGACTGGACCCTCACCGTCAACGAGGCGGGCACCCGCGCCGAGCTGGAAGGTCCCGACAGCTCGTCCGGCTACGGCAGCTCGGACGAGCGGATCTCCGACGCGTTCATCGACGGGCAGTACGCCGTGGTCGTGTTCCAGGACAAGCAGGAGACCCGTCCCAACCGGGCCGAGGTGACCAACCTGGCCAACGGCCGCGGGTTCACCGTCGACGGCTCCTCGGAGATCCCCACCACGACCGGCGGGAGCTGGGCGCTCGGCCAGGGCCGGCTGCTGCACGCGACCGTCGACAAGGGGTCCTACTGCCTCGCCTCGGTCGACCTCGCGACGCGCAGGTCGACCCGCGGCTGGTGCGCCCCGGCCCGCCACGGCTTCAACAGCGCCCGGATCACCCCGGCCGGCGACTCGCTGCTGACCTTCGACGACTCCCAGCCGGCCTGCCGCACGGTCGTCTCCGTGTCCGGCAGCGACGTGCAGTCCTTCCCCGGCGTCCCCGAGTGCCAGGGCTGGGACGGCCTGCTCGTGGACGGTGGCGCCGCCTGGTCGGTGATCCCGAAGGAGAACCAGATCGAGACCGCCCACTTCTACGCCCGCTCGGCCGACGGCTACTTCGACCTCGGCCTCGGCACCTCGGGCAGCCTGACCTGGTGCGCCGACGCGGCGTACTTCGTGCGCGACCCGCAGCGCGACGGCGACCCGGCGGCACTGATGCGGTGGAGCCCCGACGACGGCCTGGCCGTGACCTACCGGTCGCCCGGCGGGCAGGCGTTCCTCTCCGAACCGCGCTGCGGCGGCGACACGATGACCGTGACCGCGCTGGCCGAGCGGGGCGACGAGCAGGTGAGCGCCACCCTGCGCTGACGTTCGGCTGACCTAGGGTGGTCGGGTGAGCGAACCAGCAGCCTTCACCGGCTTCCCCGTGGCCGCCCTCGACTTCTACGACGACCTCGAGGTCGACAACACCAGGTCCTGGTGGGAAGTCCACAAGCACATCTATCGCGAAGCCGTCCTGGAGCCTATGCAGGCGCTCACCGCCGCCCTCTCCGACGAGTTCGGCTCAGCGAAGATCTTTCGGCCCAACAAAGACGTTCGGTTCAGCAAGGACAAGACGCCCTACAAGACCCACCAGGGCGCGTTCGTCGCGATCGCTCCTGAAACTGGCTACTACGTCGAGGTCTCCCCGCGTGGTGTCCGTACCGGCGGCGGGTGCTACTGGTTCGCCCCAGAGCGCCTCGCAGCGTTCCGGACCGCCGTCGCCCACGACACCTACGGGCCCGACCTGGAGAAGCGGCTCGCTTCGGCAGTGAAGCGGGGCTACGAGGTCGGGGGCGACGTTCTCAAAACCAAGCCGCGCGGATACGACGGAGACCACCCCCGTATCGCGCTACTCCGCCACAAGTCGCTCACCCTGGGTCGGATGATCGGCTTCGACCCGGTTATCCACACAGGGCAGCTCGTGGACGAGGTGCGGGGCGACTGGCGCGCGATCCGACCTGTCAGCGAGTGGATCGCCGAGCGCGCGGAGGCTTGACGGGCACAAGAGCCCGGGACGAAGGCGCCCGCGGTCAGCGCGCCCTGACGATGTTGGAGTTCCCTGACCAGGCACTCTGCCCCACGGCGTTGACTGCACTGACACGGAACTTGTACCTGCCAGCAGCCAGTTGCACGACCAGCGACCGAGCCGAGGGTCCCACAGCGGTGTTGATGCGGGCGACCACCGCCCCCGAGGAGTTCAGCTTCTGCGCCTGCACCACGTACCCAGTGACAGGGCTACCGCCGTCATTCGTCGGAGCGCCCCACCGGGCGGTGGCGTCAATGGGCTTGCCCTTCGCGCCACCGGTGGCATTCCCGATGGCCGGTGCGCCGGTCGTTGTGAGCCCCTCGTCCGTCGAGCCGTCACAGTCGTCGTCGATCTGGTTGTAGATCTCAGTCGCGCCGGGGTTGACCGAGGACCTCGTGTCGTCGCAGTCGTTGTCGTTGGCGACGTACCCGTTCGGCTCCGAGGTGGCGTACCTCGCGGGACCTGCCCCATAGGTGTCTTCGTCGCCGTCGGCGTAGTAGGCGGAGAAGCCCTCATCCGTCGAGCCGTCACAGTCGTCGTCGATCTGGTTGTAGGCCTCGGTCGCGCCGGGGTTGACGTTCGCAGCCGAGTCGTCGCAGTCGGCGGGAGGGCTATAGCCGTCACCGTCGGAGTCACCGTTGGGAGTGGAGTCACACGCATCGCCGACCCCATCCCCGTCCGCGTCGGCCTGGGCACCGTTCGCCACCCCCGGGCAGTTGTCCCGGCCGCTGGGAATGTAGTCGTTGTCAGGGTCGGGGAATCCGAGAACGACATAGCCAGATGTCAGCCCTTGGCTCCCCGTGGGGTAACTCTTGCAGTCGTGCGCGGCCGTCAGCGGCTTTGCGCCGAACGAGTCACCGAATCCGTTGCCGCGATCATCAATGAGCTGGAGAGTGGCGTACGAGTCGGCGGGATAGAACGGATTGGTTGAAGAGGTCACGGTTGCGCCGAGCGTCCCCAGGAGTACGTTGCCGACGTTCGTGCCGCTGGTGACGACACTGAGGCACTCGACCGTGCCGTTCGTGACCCATTCCGCGGTGGTAGTCACAGCGCACCGGAGGGTCCACGACCCCGTCGCATCCAGGGCAGCACCCGTGCCGGTCGCTTCGACATCGAAGGTCGCTGTGCCCGGGCACCAGCCGACTTGCTCGGCTGTTCCTGAAACTGATGCGGACTCGCCCACAGCAGCCCGTGCAGGAGCCCAGGGTTGCATCGCCAGAGCCAGCACAACAGTGGACGACAGGACGAGCAGCCGTCGGAACATGAGGACCTCCCAGATCGTGCGTGTGGGCCAACGTAGGTGGCCCACACGGAACCGCACATCGTCCTAACGGCCAGTTCTGAGGGTCCTGAAAGGCGCGCTGCGCCCGTTCGTGGAGTGGGTCGAGGCCAACGCCGGCTGAGCAGCCCCGTGTGGGGGAATGGCAGGAATCACTCTCCGCATTGCCGACCCGTCACGGGACGTTCACCCTGCGTCCTCCCTGGTGCGGGACGTTGACGTCATGTCACGACGCAAGGCATTCCTCCACATCGGTGTCCCCGGCGCCGGCGGCGCCCTCCTCGACTCGGTGCTCCTCGAGCACGCAGACACGCTGCGCGAGCAGGGGGTGGAGCACCCGGCGCACTCGGCCGACGAGATGTTCCGGGCCGCACTCGAGATCACGCGCGACCACAAGGCGTGGGGCTACCGACGCCGCGAGGTCGAGGGGACCTGGGCGGAGATCTACCGGCGGGCCTCGAAGCACCGGGGCCCGGTGGTGGTCGGGCAGGAGCTGCTCGCCGCAGCCACGCCCGAGCAGATCGCGCTGATGGTGGACGGTCTCGCCGGCTTCGAGATCCACGTCGTCCTCACCACCCGGGACCCCGCCTCCCAGGTCGTCGCCGGCTGGGCCGCCTCGGTCGAGTCGGGCCGCTCCGTCTCGTTCCCGAAGTTCTGCCGCCGGGTCCTCGACCCCGCGCGCGAGCACGAGCAGGCGCAGGAGTTCTGGTCCGGCCAGGACCTCGGCGACATCCTCGACCGCTGGGAGGCCGTGGTGAGCCGTCCCGAACACGTGCACGTGGTCGTCCTCCCACGCGACGAGGCGGCGCAGCGGGCAGCGCTGCTGGCCGCCTTCGGCGAGATCGTCGGATTCGACGCGGCTCGCCTGCCCGTGACCACGGAGCTCCTCACGACCAGCGTCGACCGGGCCGGCGTCGAGGTGACCCGGACCGTCAACCGCGCCATCGCCGCCCACGGCGAGGGGCCCGCGCAACGTGCGGTGCTGCGGCGCTACCTCCCCGAAGGCATGGTCGTGGCCGGCGGCGGGCCCGGTTGGGTGCCGGCGAACCTCCACGACGAGGTCGGCGAGCTGGCCGACGGCTGGGCCGCCAGGATCAAGGGCGGCGGGTACGACGTGCACGGCGACGTGAGCGACCTGTGGCCGGTGCGGCCGGAGGAGCGCGCACTCCCCCGCCTCCTGGACGTGTCGACCGAGGAGCGGCTGGAGACGGCCACCAACGCGCTCGCGGAGATGCTGGTCGAGGTGGCCCGGCTCCGCGAGCACAACGCGGTGCTCGAGGCGCACGCGCTCAAGCTGGACCGCAAGCAGAAGCGCCTCAAGCGCAGGCTCGCCGCGGCGGCCCCGGAGTAGCAACAACCCCTCAGTGGGGCTGCCAGGCGTCCTCGTCGGCGGTGCGCGACGTGACCGCCTTGGGCAGCTTGCCCTCGGCGAGCTGCTGGATCGACACCTGCTCGAAGACGTCGCGCAGGGAGCGCCGCGCGGCGATCCACACCTGCTGCAGCCCCTCGGCCTTCTCGTTGGAGCTGACGGCCTCCGGTCGCAGCCCGTAGACCGACACGAGCGGACCGTCGACGGCGCGGATCACGTCGGCGACCGAGATCTCCTCGGCGGCGCGCGCCATCCGCCATCCGCCGGACTGGCCGCGCTGGGACATGACGACACCGGCCCGCCGCAGGTCGGCCAGGATCGCCTGGAGGAAGCCGTGCGGGATGTCCTGCAGCCGGCCGAGCTCCTCGGCGCTGACCGCCCGGCCGTCCTCGCGGGTCGCCATCTCGATCAGGGCGCGCAGGGCGTAGTCGGACTTGGCGGAGACGCGCATGGCCTCATCTTGTCAGATATGTCGCTCCAGCAACTCGACCAATGGCACACCCGTGGGCAAGCGAGATCCGGGTCACCCCGCCTTGCATGGCTTCCCACCCCCTCCTATCATTAAGTTACTGGCGAGTAGGCCAACCCCGACACGGAAAAGGTGGATCAGTGAGCCACTACAAGAGCAATCTCCGCGACATCGAGTTCAACCTCTTCGAGCTGCTGGGTCGCGACGACGTCCTGGGCAGCGGTCCCTTCGCGGAGGTCGACGGCGAGACCGCTCGTTCGATCCTCTCCGAGGTCGACCGCCTCGCCCGCGAGGACCTCGCCGAGTCCTACGAGGACAGCGACCGCAACCCGCCGGTCTTCGACCCGGAGACCAACACGGCACCGATCCCCGAGTCGTTCAAGAAGTCCTACAAGGCCTGGATGGACTCCGAGTGGTGGCGCCTGCAGATCTTCGAGGAGCTCGGCGGCCAGCCGGCCCCCTCCACCCTGAACTGGGCGATCGGTGAGCTCGTGCTCGGCGCGAACGCTCCCGTGTGGATGTACGCCGCCGGTCCCGCGTTCGCGAACGTCGTGCACCGCAACGGCAACGAGCGCGACAAGTTGATCGCCCAGCACATGGTCGACCGCCAGTGGGGCTGCACCATGGTGCTCACCGAGCCCGACGCGGGCTCCGACGTGGGCGCCGGTCGCGCCAAGGCCACGCAGAACGACGACGGCTCCTGGAACATCGAGGGCGTCAAGCGCTTCATCACCTCGGCCGAGCACGACATGAGCGAGAACATCATGCACCTGGTGCTCGCGCGTCCCGTGGGCGTCGAGGGTGCCGGCGGCCCCGGCACCAAGGGCCTGAGCCTCTTCCTGGTCCCCAAGCTCCACTTCGACCACGAGACCGGCGAGCTCACGGGTGAGCGCAACGGCGCCTACGTGACGAACGTCGAGCACAAGATGGGGATCAAGGTCTCCAACACCTGCGAGGTCACCTTCGGCGAGAAGGAGCCCGCCCAGGGCTGGCTGCTCGGCGAGGTCCACGACGGCATCGCCCAGATGTTCCAGGTCATCGAGAACGCCCGGATGATGGTCGGCACCAAGGCCATCGCCACGCTCTCGACCGGCTACCTCAACGCGCTCGAGTTCGCCAAGGAGCGCCAGCAGGGCGCCGACCTGACCGAGGCGGCCGACAAGACCGCCCCGCGCGTCACGATCACGCACCACCCCGACGTACGCCGCTCGCTGATGACGCAGAAGTCGTTCGCGGAGGCCATGCGCTCGCTGGTGCTCTACACCGCGTCCTGGCAGGACAAGGTCATGCTGGCCGAGCACTCGGGCGAGCGCGACGAGCTGGCCGAGAAGGTCAACGACCTGCTGCTCCCGATCGTCAAGGGCTACGGCTCGGAGCGCTCGTGGGTGCTGCTCGGCACCGAGTCGCTGCAGACGTTCGGTGGCTCCGGCTTCCTGCAGGAGTACCCCATCGAGCAGTACGTCCGGGACGCCAAGATCGACACGCTCTACGAGGGCACCACGGCGATCCAGGGCCAGGACTTCTTCTTCCGCAAGATCGTCAAGGACCAGGGCAAGGCGCTGGCCCACCTCGCGGGCGAGATCGAGTCCTTCATCAAGTCCGAGGCGGGCAACGGCCGGCTCAAGGTCGAGCGCGAGCTGCTCGCCACCGCGCTCGAGGACGCCAACGCCATCGTCGGTCACATGATCAACGACCTGATGTCGGCCGACGCCAGCTCCGAGGGCGGCGACCTGCGCAACATCTACAAGGTGGGCCTGAACACGACCCGCCTGCTGATGGCGCTCGGCGACGTCGTCTGCGCCTGGCTGCTGCTCCGCGGTGCCGAGGTCGCCCTGGAGAAGCTCGCCGGTGACGCCGGCAAGGACAAGGCGTTCTACGAGGGCAAGGTCGCGGCCGCGCAGTTCTTCGCGCACACCAACCTGCCGCGACTCACGGCCGAGCGCGCCATCGCCGAGGGCATCGACCTCTCGCTGATGGACCTCGACGAGGCCGCCTTCTGACCTGATCCACAGCGCCACACGCGCTGCCCCGTCCCGCAGTGAGCGAGCTTGCGAGCTCGCCTTCCAGCACTGCGCGGGCGGGGCAGCGCGCATTTCGGCGTTTCGGGCCGCATCGCGCAGGGAAGGGTCCCGAATGAGGTGCGGCGCACCCCTGCCGTCGCGCCCGGACAACCGAAGGAGCAACCATGGGTATCGGTGCAGGCATCATCCTGTTGGTGATCGGCCTCATCCTGGTCACCGGATCGGTCGACCTCCCCCAGGTCGTGGACAACGCGGTCGCCACCAGCACGGTCGGCTGGATCTGCGTCCTGGTCGGCGCCCTCGCGCTGGTCCTCGCTCTCGTGGTCAACCAGCAGCGCTCTCGCAGCAAGGTCGTGGAGGAGCGCCGCTACGACGCGTGATTGCCCGTCGGTCAACGGGTGAAGCTCGCGACCATGGGATGCATGACTTGAGGAGAACTGGGAACAGGTAGGTCGCCTACTTCCCGACGGAGGTCAGCGGCTCCACGAGCCGGGACCGGATTGGATCCTCATGAGTGATGCAAGCGAGCTGAACCCGCTGACCGACGCTGAGCTCAGCGCACAGTCCGGGACCGCCCTCCCCGACAAGGAGGTCGTATCAATCCTCGACCTCAACGCCGACCTCGACCTCGCGCTCGACGTGGCTGCCCCCATCGACCTGGCCGTGGCGGCGAACGCCAACGTGGCCGCCCCCATCGACGCCGCCGTCGGCGCCAACATCCTCTCGGTCGGCTCGACCGCGACCTCGCTCGCCGACCAGGGCGTGATGATCGACCAGGGCATCACCGGGGACGCCACCGCTGACTCCGCCCAGGACAGCTCGATCGGCACCGGCACCGACCCCGCGGCGACCGCACCCGCTGCCGCTGCGGCCGACCCGACCGCGCCGGCACCCGACGCCTCGCTGGTGGGCGACACCCTGCCCGACCCGACCCTGCCGGACCCGACGCTGCCGGACGGCACCCTGCCGGACGCCACGATCCCCGCGGGGACGCTGCCCACCGACATCGGCGGCTCGCTCGACGGCAACCTGCTCGACGTGGACGTCAACCTGGCCGCGGACGCCGGCATCAACGCACCCATCAACGGTGCGGTCGCCGCCAACGCCAACGTCGCGGCGCCGATCGATGCGGCCGTCTCCGCCAACATCGGGTCGATCGGCAGCGACGCCGTCGCGGTCGCCCAGCAGGACGCGATCATCAGCCAGCACATCGACGGGGACGTCGCGGCCAACGCCGACCAGACGTCGCAGATCGACAACCCGTAACCCTCGGTGTCGATCTCCTCACCGCCCTCAGGACGCGGCGGCGCGCAAGCGCCGCCGCGTCCGGTGTCGTCGACCGCGGACGACGTGCCCGTCCGTGCCGACGGCATCCAGCTGATCGGTGAGATGCCGGGCTCGGGGTACCGCACGCCACCCGCCCTCGTCCGGCGCGGCGACGGCCAGATGATCCAGCTGACCCCGCTGCTCTACCTGGTGCTCGAGGCGGTCGACGGCCGGCGTACGCACGACGAGATCGCGGCCCGGGTCAGCACTGCCTTCGGCCGCCAGGTCACGGCCGACAACGTCAACACCCTCGTCGACGGCAAGCTCCGACCCCTGGGCGTCCTGCTCAAGGGCGACGGGTCCGCGCCCGAGCTGAAGAAGTCGAACCCGCTGCTCGGCCTGCGCCACCGCTACGCCGTGACCGACCCGGTGAAGACCAATCGACTGACCGCCCCCTTCGCCCGGCTCTTCCACCCGGTTCTGGTGGCGGCAGTGGTCGCCGCTTTCGTGTGGATCAGCTGGTGGCTGCTCTTCGACAAGGGCCTCGCCTCTGCGACCCACGACGCGTTCCACCGACCCGGTCTCCTCCTGCTCGTCTTCGTCGTCACGGTGCTGTCCGCGGGCTTCCACGAGTTCGGCCATGCCGCGGCGGCGCGGCGGGGCGGCTCGACGCCCGGGGTCATGGGCATGGGGCTCTACCTCTTCTGGCCGGCGTTCTACACCGACGTGACCGACTCCTACCGGCTCGGCCGAGTCGGTCGGCTGCGCACCGACCTCGGCGGTCTCTACTTCAACGCGATCGTCGCGGTGGGCATCGTCGGCGTCTGGTGGGCCACGGGCTACGACGCGCTCCTGCTGGTGGTCGCGACCCAGATCCTCCAGATGCTGCGCCAGCTGACCCCGTTGATCCGCTTCGACGGCTACCACGTGCTCGCCGACCTCACCGGCGTTCCCGACCTCTACCACCGGATCAAGCCGACCCTGCTCGGCCTGCTGCCGTGGCGCTGGCGCGACCCCGAGGTGACCGTGCTCAAGCCTTGGGCCAGGGCCGTGGTGACGCTGTGGGTCGCGGTCGTCGTGCCCCTGCTCGCCTTCTCGCTGCTGATGATGGTCGTGTCGCTTCCCCGCGTCCTGGCCACTGCGTGGGTCAGCCTCGGCGAGCAGTGGGCGATCCTCGGTGACGGCTGGGGCGACGGCGACCTGGTCGCCGTGGCGGCGCGGCTCCTCGCGATCGTCGCGCTGGTCCTGCCGATCCTCGGCATCGGCTACATCCTGACCCGGCTGCTGCGCCAGGTCGTGGGCTCGGTGCTGCGTCGTACGTCCGGTCGACCCTTCCTCCGCACCGTCGCCGCGGTCACGGCGGCCGCGATCGTGGCCGGGCTCGGCTGGGTCTGGTGGCCCGACGGTGACACCTACCGGCCGATCGCCGCCTACGAGCGGGGCACGCTCGCCGACGCCCTGCCGCGGGCGGCTCCGACGTACGGCGCGGGGCTGACCGAGGGCCAGCAGAGCTCGCTGCAGACGACCTGGGCCGGCGACGTCTCCGCCCTGGGGACACGAGCGAAGCCCGAGCTGGCGCTGATCATGGTCCCGCACGACACGTCCGGATCTACGACCGATGCCACGGCGAGCGGCGGCGACGCTGCCCAGCCCGGCGCCTGGGTCTTCCCGTTCAACCAGCCCCTGCCGCCCGGCGAAGGCGACACCCAGGCGCTCGCGGTCAACACCACCGACGACACGGTCGTCTACGACGTGGCCTACGCGCTGGTGTGGGCCGATGACACCCAGGTCACGAACACCAACGAGGCGTTCGCCGCCGCGAGCTGCACCGACTGCGCGGCCGTGGCCGTGGCGTTCCAGGTGGTGATGGTCATCGGCGATGCGGACGTGATCGTTCCGCAGAACCTGGCCGTCGCCGCCAACTACAACTGCGTCCGCTGCCTGACCTACGCGCTCGCCAGCCAGCTCGTGGTCACCCTGTCGGGGCCGCTGGGCGAGGAGAGCATGGCGGCGCTGCAGGAGGTGTGGGCCGAGATCGGCAGGTTCGCCCAGCACATCACCGAGGTCCCGCTGTCGGAGCTGCAGGCGGCGCTCGAGGGGTACCAGCAGCAGATCCTCGACATCATCGAGCAGGACCCTGCTGCCGTGGCGATCTCGACTCCCGGGGCGACGACCGGGGCCTCGCCGACGTCGAGTCCGGGCGCGGAGCCGTCGACCACGGAGCCGGGCGCATCGCCGTCCTCGAGCGAGTCGTCCGGCGGTTCGACCGGGTCGTCGCCGAGCGACGGCTCGTCGCCCACCACGAGCCCCTCGACGTCCCCCGCCGCGACCCAGCCGGCCATGCCCTCGACGTCTCCGAGCGCACCGAGCCCGTCACCCACGACCGCATCACCGACCGCCAGCCCCTAGCGTGTGGCCATGATCGACGCCACGGTGACCGGTCTGGTCACCGGCCTGACGTTGATCGTGGCGATCGGTGCCCAGAACGCCTACGTGCTGCGCCAGGGCCTGGCCCGCGAGCACGTCGGCGTCGTGGTGCTCATCTGCGCCCTGTCCGACGTCGCGCTGATCGCCGCCGGCGTCGCCGGGATCGGCACGATCGTCGAGGAAGCGCCCTGGTCGCTCACGGTGGTGCGCTGGCTCGGGGTCGCGTTCCTGGGGTGGTACGGCGTCAGCTCGCTGTTGCGCGCCCGCCGGTCGGAGTCGCTCCAGGCGTCGCCGGACGGGACCACATCACGTCGCTCGGCGGTCGCCCGGGCGGTGGCGCTGACCTGGCTCAACCCGCACGTCTACCTCGACACGGTGCTGCTGCTCGGCTCGGTCGCGAACCACCAGGGCCCACTGGGGCGCTGGTGGTTCGCGCTCGGCGCCTCTGTGGGCAGCGCGGTGTGGTTCGTCGGGCTCGGCTACGGCGCCCGGCTGGCCCACCGGGTGCTCGCCCGGCCCCGGGCCTGGCAGCTGCTCGACGTCGCGATCGGCCTGGTCATGCTGGCGATCGCATTCCGGCTGGCCCTCGGCTGAGGGCCTCCGGGTCAGCGCCCGTTGTCGGACCAGCGCTGGCTGCTGCTGCCGCCGGACCTGCCGCCGGAGGCGGGACGACGACCGTCGCTGCGACCGCCCTCGGGACGACGCGGGCCGCCACGCTGGCCGCCGCCGTACGACTTGCGCTCCCCGCCGCCGTACGACGAGCCGCCGGTGCGGGCGCCGCCTGCGCGGACCGCGGGGGACTTCGCGCCGGTCTCGGCGAGCGCCTCGGCGGTCAGCACGCGCGGAGCCGTGCGGAGGTCGTGGTGCAGCACCTCGACCTTGGCGCCGCGCTGGAGGCGGACGACCTGGTCGAGGAACTTCGGCGTCGTGATCGTGACGACGCAGCCCTCCTTGCCGGCGCGCGCCGTACGGCCCGAACGGTGCAGGTAGGCCTTCGGGTCGCTCGCGGCGTCGAAGTGGATGACCATGTCGACGTTGTCCACGTGGATGCCGCGGGCGGCGACGTCGGTGGCGACGACCGCGCGGACCTTGCCGCTGGAGAACTTGTGCAGGTTGCGCTCGCGCACCCGCTGGCTCAGGTTGCCGTGCAGGTCGACGGCCTCGACACCGGCGGCGGTGAGCGCCTCGGAGAGCTCGACGGCACCTTCGCGGGTGCGGGTGAAGACCACGGCGCTGCCGTTGGCCGAGATCAGCCGGGTGGCCGCCTCGACCTTGTCGCGGAACCCGCCGACGACCATCGTGTGGTGGGTCATCGTGGAGACCGCGCCCGCGTTGGGGTCGAGCTGGTGGAGCTTGGGGTTGCGCAGGTGCTTCTTGACCAGGCGGTCGACGTCACCGTCGAGCGTGGCCGAGAGCAGCATCCGCTGGCTGCCGGCCGGCGTCATGCCGACGAGCTTGTCGATGGCCGGGAAGAACCCGAGGTCGCACAGGTGGTCGGCCTCGTCCAGCACGGTGACCTGGACGTCCTCGACCAGGCAGTGGCCCTGCTTGATCAGGTCCTCGAGGCGGCCCGGGGTGGCGACCACGATGTCGGCGCGGTTCTTGAGCGCGCGGACCTGGCGGTCGTACGGCGTTCCGCCGTAGATCGTGGCCAGGCGGAGCTTGAGCGAGGTGGCCAGCGGGGTGAGCGCGCGGCTCAGCTGCTGGGCGAGCTCGCGGGTCGGGACGACGATCACGGCGCGCGGGTGACCGGGGCGGCTCTTCTCGCCGGTGAGGCGGGCCAGCACGGGGATGCCGAACGCCAGGGTCTTGCCGGAGCCGGTCTGGGCGCGGCCGAGCACGTCGTGACCGGCGATGCCGTCGGGGATCACGGCGGCCTGGACCGGGGTGGGGGTGGTGATGCCCTGGCCGGCGAGGGCCTCGATCAGCTCGGCGGGCAGGACGGAGAAGACGGACGCGATGGCGTCGTCGTTGGTGGGTCGTTCGAGCGCAGGCGCAGACATGGTGGGACTTTCGCTTCGGGTGGGATGCGTCCGGCGCGGAGCCACATGTGCAGATCCGGTGAGCCTTGCGAGACGCGGTCTCGTCACCCGATCACTGGTCTCGCGCGGGACATTCCGCACACCACACCGGGCTTCAAAGAAGAGTGGCCTTCCCGTCGAGACGGGCGGCCACTGGCTGGTGCCGAGTCTAGGGCCGATCGGGCCTGCGGCTCGCATCGGCGAGGGCGGTCAGCCTCAGGCCGTGCCGCCCAGCGGCAGCACGAGGGCGGTCTCCCCGGTGTCGGTGACCCGGACCGGCACGCCCCAGTCCTGCTGGTGCAGGTAGCAGGCCGCGCCCTCGACCACCGTGCCGTCGGGCCCGTCGACGTCGCACGACGCCGCCCGGGCCGCGACGTGCAGGACCCCCTCGCCGACGTGCTCGTCGAGGACGACGACGCGGGACAGGTCCGTGCCGCGCCCGTCGCCGGAGCGGATCAGT
>DASTUX010000144.1:0-6808 GCA_035759395.1 Nocardioides sp. | reverse complement strand
GACGAGCGTCTTGCGGAGGTGGGTCATGGGGGGTCCTTCCCTCAGGTGCTCTGAAGGTAGGTCGCCGGTGTTGAGTCGCTGTTTCCTCATGTTTCGGGCGTGAAAACCCTTGGCGACTTCCTCACACCGCTCACAGGAGGGCTCAGGTTGCGCTCAGACCGGGGCGGGCTCCGGGCCGAGGAGCTGGCGTACGACGAGCGCGCAGCCGCCGCAGCCCGTGGTCGCGCGCGTGGTGCGGCGTACCTCGTCGAGGTCCGAGCAGGCCCGGATGGCCCCGGCGCTGACCCCGGCGCAGGCGCACACCTCGGCCTCGTCGGTGAGCGGCGGAGGGCCGGCGGGCGACTCGGGCCCGAGCAGCTCGCCCGGTTCGAGCGGGCCGAGCACGGTGCGCTTGTCGTAGAGCTGGGTGAGCAGCCCGACCCGGGAGAGGTCGCCGATCAGGGTCGCGGCGACGAGCACGCCGCCGCGGATGACGAGCTTGCGGTAGGTGCCGGCCAGCGGGTTGGTCATCTCCACGATCTCGCCCTCGGCGTGCTCGGGGTCGCCGAGGACGGCGACGTCGAGGCCGGTGGCCCGCAGCCGGGCGACATTGCGCGAGCCGGAGTAGGCGACGTCCGCGCCGCACAGCGCGTCGGCGAGCACCCCGGCCTGGTCCCAGGCGGGTGGGACGAACCCGGTGGTGACGCCGCGGTGCTCGGCGCAGTCGCCGATCGCGTGGATCCGGTCGTCGGTGACCGACGCGAGGTGGCCGTCGACGATGACCCCGCGGCGCACCATCAGCCCGGCCCGGCGGGCCAGCGCGGTCGACGGGCGGCCGCCGGCGGTGAGCACGACGAGGTCGGTCTCGAGGGTGTGGCCGGTGTCGAGGCTGAGCCCACTCCGGGTGCCGTCGTCGGTGAGCCGGACCGCGCGGGTGCCGGTGTAGACCTCGGTGCCGAGCCGGCGCAGGTCGCGGGCCAGGACCCGACCACCCGCGGCGCCCACCTGGCTGGAGAGCAGGTGCTCGGCGCCCTCCACCACCTCGGTCGCCACCCCGCGCAGGGTCAGCGCCCGGGCCACCTGGAGCCCGAGCAGGCCGCCGCCGACGACCACGGCCCGCTGGTCCGGCCGGGCCGCGATGGCCTCGTCCAGCCGGTCGCAGTCGGCGAGGCTCCGGAACGCGTGCACCTTCGGGTGCAGCTGTCCGTCCATCCGGACCAGCCCCCGGATCGGTGGGAGCGTGGGGATGCTGCCGGTGGCCAGCACCAGCCGGTCGTAGTCGATCCGCTCACCGTCGACCAGCATCACCTGCTGGCGGTCCCGGTCGATCTCGAGCACCCGACAGCCCAGACGGACGTCGACGCGGCCGTCGTCGTACGACGCGGAGTCGCGCAGCGTGATCGCCGCGCGGGGGTGGCTGCCCTCGAGGACCGCGCTCAGCAGGATCCGGTTGTACGCCGGGACCGGCTCGTCGCCGAGCACCGTGACGTGGCCGGCGTACCCGCGCGCGACGAGCAGCTCCACCAGCCGAGTGGCGGCCATGCCGTTCCCGACGACGACGAGTCGTTCACTCATGCCGACACCACCGCGGCTTCGTCGGTCGAGCTTGTCGAGACCCTCGCGGCCTCCACGCGTGCGGCGCACACCTTGAACTCCGGCATCCGGCTGTCCGGGTCGAGGGCGTCGTTGGTGAGCCGGTTGGCACCGACCCAGTGGAACGGCACGAAGACCGTGTCGGGACGGATGGTGCTGACGACCCGGGCAGGGGCGGTCATCGTTCCGCGACGCGTCGTGACCCGGACCGGCTCGCCGTCGGTGGCGCCGACCCGGCCGGCCAGCATCGGGTGCAGCTCGACGAACGGGCCGTCGTCGGCCAGGGCGCGGACCCGGCGGGTCTGGGCGCCGGACTGGTACTGCGCGAGCACCCGGCCGGTCGTCAGGTGCACCGGGTACTCGTCGGAGGGCTCCTCGGCGGCGCCGCGGTGCTCGACCGCGTGGAACCGTGCCCGGCCGTCGGGGGTGGCGAAGGAGTCGAGGAACATCCGGGGCGTCCCGGGGTGCGGCTCATCGGTCGAGCCTGTCGCAACCTCCGGGCACGGCCAGAACACCCCGTGCTCGCTCCGGATCCGCTCGTAGGTGATGCCGGAGTAGTCGGCCTTCCCGCCCTGCGAGGCCCGCCCCAGCTCGGCGAAGACCTCCTCGGGGTCGGTCGCGAACGGCACCGGGGAGTCGAGCCGCTCGGCCAGGCCCGCCAGGACGTCGAGGTCGCTACGGACACCGTCGGGAGGGGTGATCGCGCGCTGGCGCAGGATGACCCGGCCCTCGAGGTTGGTCATGGTGCCGGTCTCCTCGGCCCACTGGGTGATGGGCAGCACCACGTCGGCCAGCGCCGCGGTCTCGGACAGCACGATGTCGGCCACGACGAGCAGGTCGAGCGCCGAGAGCCGCTCGGTGACGTGGGTGGCGTTGGGTGCCGAGACGACGATGTTGCTGCCGAAGACCAGCAGCGCCGACGGGCCCTCGTCGGTGCCCAGCGCCTCGAGCAGCTCGTACGCCGAGCGTCCCTTGCCCGGCAACGACTCGGCCGGGACACCCCAGACACCCGCGACGTGCTCGCGCGCGGCCGGGTCGTCGATCATCCGGTAGCCGGGCAGCTGGTCGGCCTTCTGCCCGTGCTCGCGGCCGCCCTGCCCGTTGCCCTGGCCGGTGAGGCAGCCGTAACCCGCGTACGGCGTCCCGCACTGGCCGAGCGCGAGCGCCACGTCGATCCAGGCGAGGACGGTGTCGGTGCCCTGGCTGTGCTGCTCGGCGCCGCGGGCGGTGAGCACCATGACCTTCCCCGCCCCGGCCAGCAGCTCGACGAGCGCCCGCAGCTCGTCGACCGCGACGCCGGTGGTCCGCTCCACGCGCTCGGGCCACCAGCCGGCGACCGCACGGCGTACGTCGTCGAAGCCGGTGGTGCGGGCGGCGACGTACTCCTCGTCGACGTGGCCGCCGGCCACCAGCAGGTGCAGCACCCCCAGGGCGAGTGCGAGGTCGGTGCCCGGGACGGGCTGGATCATCAGGTCCGCGCGGTCGCCGGTCGGGGTACGGCGCGGGTCGATGACGACGACCTGGCCGCCGCGCTCGCGCAACCGGTCGAGGTGGCGGGCCGCGGGCGGCATGGTCTCGGCGAGGTTGGAGCCGACCAGGACCACGACGTCGGTCTGCTCGATGTCGGCCAGCGGGAACGGTAGCCCCCGGTCCAGGCCGAACGCCTTGTTGCCGGCGGTCGCGGCGGACGACATGCACCACCGGCCGTTGTAGTCGATCTGGCTGGTGCCGAGCGCGACCCGGGCGAACTTGCCGAGCAGGTACGCCTTCTCGTTGGTCAGCCCCCCGCCGCCGAAGACGCCGACCGTGTCGGGTCCGTGCTCGGCCCGCAGGTCACGGAGGCGACCGGCAACCACGTCGAGCGCCTCGTCCCACGAGACCGGGCGGAACTCCCCTGTGCCGCGATCGCGGAGCAGCGGGGTGGTGAGCCGCTCGCGGTGGCCGATCAGCCCCGTCGCCGTCCAGCCCTTGCGGCACAGGCCGCCCTCGTTGACCGGGAACTCCTCCCAGGCCGAGACCTCGAGCGTGCGCCGGCCGCTCAGCCGCATCCCGCACTGCAGCGAGCAGTACGGGCAGTGGGTCTCGATCGTCGTCGAGGGCATGGGGTTCATTCTCCGTCCGGACATGGCATCTCGTCGGTCCCGATCCCCCCAGTTCCAGGGGCAGTGACCGGGACCGACGAGGAGCTCGGGCTAGATGTTGGCCGTGGCCAGGCTGGGCACCCGACCCGCGAAGGTGACCCGGCGCGTGTAGAAGAACCAGGTCGTCGCGAGGCAGACCACGTAGAACGCGGTGAACACGGCGAACGCGGTCTTCACCGAGTCCACCGGGTTGTCGATCCACGGGGCACCGAACGTCATCGGGATCAGGAATCCACCCAGGGCGCCGATCGCGCCGGCGATGCCGATGACGGCGCTGGACTCCTTGGTCGCCTTGGCCATGGCGGCGTCGAAGGTGCCCGCGGTGGCCGTCCGCCTTGCCTCGTTGGTGAGGATCAGCGGGATCATCCGGTACGTCGACCCGTTGCCGATGCCGGTCGCGGCGAAGACGAACAGGAACGCCGCGAGGAACCACGGGAAGATGTCGGAGTTGGCGTTGACGGCCGCCACGACCGAGTCGCTGTACTGGAACGTGGCCGGGTCCGGAGCCGGGGCGCCCGCCGGGGCCTGCGGGACCGGGGTCAGCAGCGTGAGCGTGTAGATGACGCCCAGGGTGCCCAGGATCATCGCGCCGAAGGTGGCGAGCGTGACCCGCGCGCCGCCGTACTTGTCGGCGAGCCAGCCGCCGAACGGGCGGGCGATCGAGCCGACGAGGGCACCGAGGAACGCGTAGTAGGCGAAGTTGATGCCGATGCCGGGGACGGTCGCGACGGGCTGGTTCCAGAAGTTCAGCTTGATCAGCAGCGGCATCGCGGCGGAGTAGCCGATGAACGAACCGAACGTGCCGATGTAGAGGAACGACATCACCCAGGTGTGCTTGTACCTCAGCACCCGCAGCTGCTCGCGCGGCGAGGACTTCGCGCCCGAGAGGTTGTTCATGAACCTCCACGCCGCGAGGGCACCGATGACCGCCAGGGCGGCGTAGAGGTATCCGGCGCGCTCGAGGTGGAAGCCGCCCTCGCTGGCCTTGACCAGGCCGAAGAGACCGGCACCGCCGACGACGACCGGCAGGAAGAGCTGGATGATCGCAACACCCAGGTTGCCGCCGGCGGCGTTGAGGCCGAGCGCGGTGCCCTTCTTCTTGGTCGGGTAGAAGAAGTTGATGTTGGACATCGAGCTGGCGAAGTTGCCGCCGCCGAGGCCCGCGGTCGCCGCGATCAGGCAGAACACCCAGTACGGCGTCTCCGGGTGCTGCACCGCCCACGCGAACAGCAGGGTGGGGACGAGCAGGCCCAGCGCGCTCACCACCGTCCAGTTGCGGCCCCCGAACTTCGGCACCGCGAACGTGTAGGGCAGGCGGATCAGGGCGCCGATCAGGTTGGGGATGGCGACCAGGAGGAACAACTGGCTCACCGTGAAGGTGAAGCCGGCCTTGGGCAGCAGCGCGGCGCTGACCGACCAGAGCAGCCACACCGAGAAGCCGAGGTGCTCCGAGAAGATCGACCAGACGAGGTTGCGCCTGGCCACGGGCTTGCCGGTCGACTCCCAGAACTCGTCGTTCTCCGGGTTCCAGACGTCGATCGTGACGCCGCCCTTGTAGGCGGACGCTGGGGGGATGGCGGTGGTGGTCACGGGGACTCCTCGGTTCAGGGGGACACCGGAAAGGTAGGAAACGGACGTTTCGCGCCCCTGCCCGCTTGTTTCACGCAGGTGTCAACTTGTCCTCACGACCTCACTGAATACGCTGCGCACATGCCTGCCGCCGTCGTGATCCTCGCCGCAGGCTCGGGCTCCCGGGTCGGGGCCGAGGTCAACAAGGTCCTGCTCCCGCTCGGTGACGCGCCCGTCCTGGTCTGGTCGCTGCGGGCCGCGCTGGCGCTCCCGGACGTACGCCGGGTGGTGCTGGTGGTCCGGCCCGACGAGCGCGAGGCCGTGGCCGAGGCCGTCGCCCCGCACCTCGGCGAGCGCGAGGTCGCCCTCGTCGACGGCGGCTCGACCCGGCACGCCTCCGAGTGGCGCGCGATCCAGGCGCTCGCCCCGGAGATCGAGTCGGGCGAGCTGGACGTGGTGGCGATCCACGACGGCGCCCGGCCGCTCGCGGGGACGTCGCTCTTCGCCGCCACGATCGACGCGGCCCGTGCGCAGGGCGGCGCGATCCCCGTCGTACCCCTCGCGCAGCTGCTCACGACCCGGGCCGCCGCCGCGGGTGACGGGCTGGCCGCCGTACAGACCCCGCAGGCGTTCGCGGCCGCCGAGTTGCTGGCCGCCTACCGCCGCGCCGACGCGGAGGGCTTCGACGGCACCGACACCGCCGGCTGCCTCGAGCGCTACACCGACGTCCGGATCGTGGCCGTCCCCAGCACGCCGCTGAACCTCAAGATCACCTTCCCCGAGGACGTCGCCCTGGCCTCCCGACTCTCACTCTCGGGATAGTCCGCGACGCGAATGTCGTGATTCGGCCTCAGGGACAGCAACTGCGTCGCGGACTATCCCGACGACGTGAGGGCCTCGAGCAGGCGGACGTCCTCCTCGGACGTGACGCGGCGGCCGGCGGCGGGGGCCTCGACCAGCTCGACGGGGAAGCGTTCGCCCAGGGTCGACACCAGCTCGGCGAAGTCCAGGCTTGGCAGGCCGTCCAGCGCCGCGACGACCGTGGCCGGCAGTACGACGGGTGAGGCGACCGAGACCAGCGACGCGCGGTCCACCGTGTCGCCGACGACGTCGTCCTCGACGCGCTTGACGGTGTCGGTCACCGGCCGCACCCCGACCACCACGGAGTTGCGGGCGACCGCGCTGGCCAGGCACTCGGCGATGAACGCGGCGGGGGTCATCGGGCACAGGGCGTCGTGGAGCACGACGGGCTCCCCGGACGCGATCAGGCCGGACCAGTCCGTGCCGAGGTCGACGGGCGTGACCCCGGAGTCGCCCAGGGCCCAGGAGGCGCAGGCCACCAGGGACTCGCCATGGATCAGGGCGAACGGCAGCGAGCCGCGTTGCTCCTCCACGACCGAGCCCAGCGCGGCCGGGGCGTCGTCGTCGTACGGATCGGATGTCATGACCACATCACGGTAGACCTCCCTGGAAATGCACGAAGCCCCCGCGGCGTACGCAGGGGCTCCGTGATGCTGTGTTCGATC
>DASTUX010000143.1:0-4179 GCA_035759395.1 Nocardioides sp. | reverse complement strand
GTCCCCCGGCGTCCAGCTCGTCCCGGCGACGTCCACCCGGTAGCCGAGAACCGCCGCGACGGCCAGCACGACGAGCATCCCGACCGCCCACGACCGGGCGGTGCGGGACGCGGGGTGGACGGTCCGCGAGATCGGTGACCGGACCCGGGAGCCGCCAGGCCCGAGCCACAGCGAGGTCGCGAAGGCCAGCCCGCTGAAGAACAGCGACGTGGTGCCACCGGCGGCCACGGCGTAGCAGAGCAGGCTCGCCGCGATCGCCAGCCCGAGGCTCCACAGGGCCAGCACGATCGTGCTCGGGATCGAGCGGACCAGGTCCCAGGGGGCACCCAGGAGCAGCAGCACCCCGTCGTACCACTTGCGGCCGCGCAGCCGGCGCCGGTCGCCGTGGGCGCTGGCCGCGAGCGAGCCGCTGCGCAGCAGCCAGGTGAGGACGAGCAGGAGGGCGACGGTCGGCCAGGGGTACGCCGCGACACCGGCCCCGGCGGCCAGGGCGAGACCGCCGAGCAGCAGCGCCCGCCGGGTGCGCTCGGCGAAGGAGACCCGCGGCGCCGGCTCGGGCTCCGGCCAGGCCTGGTCGTCCCACAGGTGACGGGTGGCCGGCTCGTCGTCGGGGAACGGGATCAGGTCGGTGTCGTCGTGGTCGTCGTCGTCCGCGACCGCCTGGGCGGCGATCGCGAGCGGCACGGTGAAGAGGTCGTCGCTGGGCACCGGGGGCGGCGGCGCCACGTGCCCCGAGCCCGACCCGGGCCGGAACCGGTCGAGGAGCTGGTCGAGGGTGGGGCGTCGCGCGGGGTCGGGGTCGAGTGCGGCGGCGACCACGCCACGCAGCTCCTCGGGCAGCCCGCCGAGGTCGTGCTCGCCGCGGCGGACCCGGTCCATGATCGCCATCGACGGCCCGCGGCCGAACGGCGCGCGCCCCAGCCCGGCGTACGCCACGGTGGCCGCCCACGAGTGGACGTCGGAGGCAGCGGTGGCGTCGTCGCCGTGCAGGATCTCGGGAGCCAGGTAGCCGGGAGTGCCCAGCAGCCAGCCGGTGTGGGTGAGCTTCGGGTCGTCGGCGACGCGGGCCAGGCCGAAGTCGATGAGGATCGGCGTGCGCCCCTCCATCAGCACGTTGGTGGGCTTGATGTCGCGGTGCAGGACGCCGACGCGGTGCACGGAGGCGAGGCCCTCGGCCAGGCATCCGGCGAACCAGGTGAGCGCGGCGCCCGTGATCGGCCCTTCCTCCACGACGTGGTCGTGCAGCGAGAGGCCGGGGACGTAACGGGTGGCGACGAACGGGATGTCGCCCCACGGGTCGGCGTCGACGATCTCGGCGACCCAGCGGCTGCGGATCCGGCTCAGCGAGTTGACCTCGCGCGCGAGCCGGGCGCGCGCCTCGTCGTCACCGACGATGTGCGGGCGCAGAACCTTGAGCGCGATCCGGTCCCCGGCCGGCGTGCGCGCGAGGTGGACCACGCCCATCCCGCCCTCGCCGATCCGGGACAGCAGCGTGTAGCCGCCCACGGTCAGGCCCGGGGGCGCCTGGTCACGGGGCGCTGTCGTCACGCTGCGAGGTTACCCGCGGAGGGGCCCCGATCAGGCGATGCGGTGCATCCAGCCGAAGGTGTCCTCGGCGCGGCCGTACTGGATGTCGACCAGCGCCTGACGGACCTGCAGCGTCACCGGGCCCGCGTCGGTGGAGCCGGGGACCTCGCCGCCGTCCCACTTCAGGGTGCCGACCGGGGTGACGACCGCGGCGGTGCCGCAGGCGAAGACCTCGGTGATCCGGCCGCTGCTGACGCCGTCGCGCCACTCGTCGATCGAGAACTTGCGCTCCTCGACCTGGTGGCCGAGCTTGCCGGCGAGCTCGATGATGCTGGCCCGGGTGATCCCCTCGAGGATCGTGCCGCCGGTCTCGGGGGTGACGATGCGCCCGTCGTCGAAGACGAAGTACATGTTCATCCCGCCGAGCTCCTCGACGTACTTGCCCTCCTGGGCGTCGAGGAAGACGACCTGGTCGCAGCCCTGGGCGGTGGCCTCCTGCTGGGCGACCAGCGAGCTGGCGTAGTTGCCGCCGGTCTTCGCGGCACCCATGCCGCCGCGGCCGGCGCGGGTGTACTCGGTGGTGAGCCAGAGCGTGATCGGCTTGATGCCGCCCTTGAAGTAGGCGCCCGCCGGGCTCGCGATCACCATGAACGTGACGTGCTGGGCGGGGCGCACGCCGAGGAACTTCTCGGTGGCGATCATGAACGGGCGGATGTAGAGGCTCTTCTCGCCCTCCGGGTCCGGGACCCAGCGCTGGTCGACGCTCACCAGGGCGTCGACGGCCGCGACGAAGTCCTCGACCGGCAGCTCGGGCAGCGCGAGGCGCCTGCTGGAGCGCACCATGCGGGCGGCGTTCTCCTCGGGACGGAAGTCCCAGACCGACCCGTCCGCGTGGCGGTAGGCCTTCATCCCCTCGAAGGTCTCCTGCGCGTAGTGCAGGACCGCCGTGGCGGGGTCGAGGGTGAGCGGGCCGTACGGCGTGACCCGCGCGTCGTGCCAGCCCTCCGTCGGCGTCCACTCGACCGTGAACATGTGGTCGGTGAAGTGCAGCCCGAAGCCCGGGTTGGCCAGGATCTCGGCAAGGCGGGCGTCGTCGACGGGGTGGGCTGAGTTGGTCGTGCTGATCTGCATGGAAGGCACGTTATCCGACCGGCCCCGGAGGGTCAGCCCGTCACCCGGGCGGCGATGGCGTCGCCGACCTCGGTCGTACGTCGCGTGGTCCCCGGCGTGCGCTCGGACAGGTCGTCGATGACGGCCCGCTCGATGACGCCGGCGGCGTCGGCGTACCCGAGGTGGTCGAGCAGCAGCGACGCGGAGAGGATCGCGGCCGTGGGGTCGGCCTTCTGCTGGCCGGCGATGTCGGGCGCGGAGCCGTGCACCGGCTCGAACATGCTCGGCGCGGTCCGGTCCGGGTTGATGTTGCCGGACGCGGCCAGCCCGATGCCGCCGGTGATCGCGGCCGCCAGGTCGGTGATGATGTCGCCGAAGAGGTTGTCGGTGACGATCACGTCGAAGCGGGACGGGTCCGTGGTCATGAAGATCGTGGCCGCGTCGATGTGCAGGTAGTCGACCGAGACGTCGGGGAACTCGCGTCCGACCTCGTCGACCAGGCGCGACCAGACGGCACCGGCGTGGACGAGCACGTTGGTCTTGTGGACCAGCGTGAGCGTGCGGCGCGGACGGCGCTGGGCACGGGCGAAGGCGTCGCGGACGACCCGCTCCACGCCGTACGCCGTGTTGAGGCTGACCTCGGTCGCGACCTCGTGCGGCGTCCCGACGCGTACGGCGCCGCCGTTGCCCGTGTAGGGCCCCTCGGTGCCCTCGCGGACCACCACGAAGTCGACCTCGCCGGGGTTGGCGAGGGGCGAGGCGACGCCCGGGAAGATCCGCGACGGCCGCAGGTTGACGTAGTGGTCGAGCTCGAAGCGCAGCCGCAGGAGCAGGCCCCGCTCGAGGATGCCGGGCGGCAGGTTCGGGTCGCCCGGCTTGCCGCCGACCGCGCCGAGCAGGATCGCGTCGTGCGCGCGGATCTCGGCGAGCACCGAGTCGGGCAGCACCTCCCCGGTCGCGAGGTAGCGCTCGGCGCCGAGGTCGTAGCGGGTCGGCTCGAACTTCACCCCCGTCGGCGCGGCGGCCTCGAGCACCTTGAGTGCCTCGGCCGTCACCTCCGGGCCGATGCCGTCACCCGGGATGACGGCGAGCTTGAGGGTGCCCGAGGGCGCGTCGTTGCTCATGGGCGAGACGTTAGTTGTCGTCGGGGCGTTCGCCGCCGTTGTCTCGCAGGTCAAGCGACTGCTGGACGGCCGCCCTGATGTTCTCGGCACTGCGCGGGTTCTCGGGGTGGTGGCTGGCGGGTCCCCACTCGGGGTACATGTCGTACATCGTTCTCTCCTCAGTGTCTGCGGGTGATCGAGCGGTGGCGGCGACCGAGCGGGGTCGAGATCACCGAAGAGCCCCCTGGACGGGGACGGGACCGCTCACGGATCACGTGAGAGGAGAACAACCATCGAGGTGCGGGTCGCGCATTGCTGTGGGTTGCGCACCCGCCGCGGAGGCGTCTTCAGGACCGACCGGCTGAGCCGGGATGTGAGACCACGCAACGCCGAACACCGCGACGAGGTGGCCTCACTCGCAGTGGTTACTGCTGGGCCC
>DASTUX010000142.1:0-26259 GCA_035759395.1 Nocardioides sp. | reverse complement strand
GACTCGAGGTTGTTGGCGTGCCGCATGAGCGGGTACTCCAGCGTGATGCCGGCCGCGCCGAGCAGGGTGCGGCACTCGCGCGCGATCGCCAGCGCCTCGCGGGTGTTGTTGAGCTTGCCGACACTGATCGCCGCCGGCTCGATCCGGCCCTCGTCCTTGAGCCGGCCGAGGTGCAGGGCGAGCAGCATCCCCTTCCCGAGCTCCACGCTCATGTCTGCGAGCTTGGCCTGCGTCAGCTGGTAGGCGGCCAACCGCTTGCCGAAGATCTCGCGCTCCCGCACGTAGGTGATCGTGGTCTCCAGGCAGTCGCGAGCCGCGCCGAGCGAGCCGAAGATGATCCCGAACCGGGCCTCGGTCAGGCACGAGAGCGGTCCGGACAGGCCGGCCGCGCCGGGCAGCATCGCCGCGGCGGGCAGGCGCACGTCGTCCAGCGCGAGCTCCGCGGTGACCGAGGCGCGCAGCGACATCTTCCGCTTGATCTCGGCGGCGCTGAAGCCGGGAGTGTCGGTGGGTACGACGAAGCCGCGGATGCCGTCGTCGGTCCGGGCCCAGACCACGGCGACGTCGGCCACCGACCCGTTGGTGATCCACATCTTGTTGCCGTTGAGGACCCAGTCGCTGCCGTCGCGCCGGGCGCGGGTCCGCATGCCGCCGGGGTCGGAGCCGAAGTCCGGCTCGGTCAGGCCGAAGCAGCCGATCGCCTCGCCGGTCGCCATCCGCGGCAGCCACTCGTCCTTCTGCTCGTCCGACCCGTGCCGGTGGATCGCGTACATCGCGAGCGAGCCCTGCACCGAGACGATCGAGCGCAGACCCGAGTCGCCGGCCTCGAGCTCCAGGCAGGCCAGGCCGTACGCCGTGGCGCTGGTGCCGGCGCAGCCGTAGCCCTCGAGGTGCATCCCGAGCAGCCCGAGCGAGCCGAACTCTCGGGCGAGCTCGCGGACCGGCACCGACGCGTCGTCGTACCAGGCGGCGATCTCGGGACGTAGCCGGTCGTCGACGAAGGTGCGGACCGTGTCGCGCATGGCGCGGTCCTCGTCGCTGATCAGCGAGTCGATGTCGAGCAGGGCCAGTGGCGAGGTGGGGCCTGGGGTCATGGGCCCCATCATGGCCGGGCGCACGACGCGCGAGAGCCGCGGTCCCCCGTGGTCCGCGGCTCTCGGGCGGCTCTGCGTCGGCCCGGCGTCAGCCCAGTGTCAGGCGGCGTGCGTGCTGTGGGCGTGCGAGGGGTGGCGTGGTGCCACCGGCTCGGGTGCGACCGTCCAGCGTGCCTCCATGTGGGTCCGCCCGCGCGCGTCGACCACCGGCACCCAGCTCATCGTGAGCGCTCCGGCCATCTGTGCTTCCCTCATGTGACACCTCCTGTTCATCTGCTGTTCATCTAGTGTAGCCCGGTCGACGCCAGACCGTGGAAAAGCGGCCGAATTGCGTGTCGTCCCTCCATCCGGGCCCCGGATCGGGGTCGAGCGGGGTGGTCTTCCTCCCCTTGGGGGTCCAGTCCCTTCACTCGGGAGGCGCCGCGGGCAGGGCGGTCAGGCGCGCGACCGGCCGCGGAGAGCCGCGAACCTGCGATTCCTGCCCGATTTCGGGCAGGAAGTTGCGATGGGCGCCGGACATCGTCACGATCGTCGTCGTGCCTGTGCCCCCCGACCCCGACCTCGTGGAGCGGATCGCCGCCAGCACCGGGCTGAGCGCCGCCGAGGCGAGCCGGGTGGTGGCGGACGTGATCGCCTTCCATGCCGAGCCGCTGGAGGAGTACGTCCGGCGTCGGCACGCGCACCTGAAGACCTACGGCGCCCGGAACGCGGAGATCTTCGCGCGGATCGCCACGGAGCTGGCCGACCGCGTGGTCGCCGCCCCGGAGCTCACCGAGCGGCAGCTGCGGCGGATCGTCTACGGCTGATCTCGATACGCGGCCTCGTTCCTCGGCCGCTACTCGATCAACGAACCGAACAAGGAAGAAGGAGGCCACACACATGTGCGGGATCGTCGGCTACATCGGGGGCCAGCAGGCGGCCCCGCTGCTCCTGGAGGGCCTGACCCGGCTCGAGCACCGCGGCTACGACTCGGCGGGCGTCGCCGTCCTGGGTTCCGGGCTCAAGGTGGCCAAGCGGGCCGGCCGGGTCCGCGACCTGGCCGACGAGCTGCCCAAGCGGTTCGCCGGCAAGGTGGGCATCGGACACACGCGCTGGGCCACGCACGGCCCGGCCAACGACGTCAACGCCCACCCGCACACCAGCGCCGCGGGTGACGTCGCGGTCGTCCACAACGGCATCATCGACAACGCGGCCGCCCTGCGGGACCGGCTGACGAAGGACGGCGTCGAGCTCGTCAGCGACACCGACACCGAGGTGCTCGCCCATCTCGTCGCCCGCTCCGGCGCCGACACCCTCGAGGGCAAGGTCCGCGACGCCCTCGCCGCGATCGAGGGCACCTACGGGATCGCGGTGCTGCACGCCGACTTCCCCGACCGGATCGTGGTCGCCCGCAACGGCAGCCCGCTCATCATCGGCGTCGGTGACAAGGAGATGCACGTCGCCTCTGACCTGGGGGCACTCGTTCGCTACACGACGACGGTCGCCCACCTCGACGACGGCGAGCTCGCGACCGTGACGGCGACGGGGTTCACCACCTACCGCGAGGACCTCTCGGCCAGCCACAAGGCCGCGACGAAGGTCGACGTCGACCCCGCGTCGTACGACGCCGGCGACCACGAGTCCTTCATGCACAAGGAGATGCTCGAGCAGCCGGCAGCCGCCGAGCGGGTGCTGCGCGGGCGGCTCGACGAGCGGTTCGGCACCGCGCACCTCGGCGGCCTCAACATGGACGCCCGCGAGACCCGGGCGATCCGGCGGGTGAAGATCCTCGGCTGCGGCTCGGCGTACTACGTCGGCCAGATGGGCGCCTCGCTCCTCGAGGAGCTGGCCCGGATCCCGGCGGACGCCGAGGCGGCCAGCGAGTTTCGCTACCGGAACCCGATCGTCGAGCCCGACACCCTGTACGTCGCGGTGAGCCAGTCCGGCGAGACCCTCGACACCCTGCTGGCGGTCCAGGAGATCCGGCGCAAGGGCGGCCGGGTGATCGGGCTGGTCAACGTGGTCGGCAGCGCGATCGCCCGTGAGTGCGACGGCGGGATCTACCTGCACGCCGGTCCCGAGGTCGCGGTGGCCTCCACGAAGGCGCTGACCAACATGTTCCTCGGGTTCGCCCTGCTCGCCCTCCAGCTCGGCCGGGTCCGCGACCTCTCGATCGCCGACGGCAAGCGGCTGATCGCCGGCCTCACCCGGCTCCCCGACCAGCTGGCCGAGATCCTTGCCCGTGAGGACGAGATCGCCCGGGTCGCCGCCACGCTGGCCGAGGCCGAGAGCCTGTTCTTCATCGGCCGGGTCCGGGGCTTCCCGGTCGCGCGCGAGGGCGCGCAGAAGTTCAAGGAGATCTCCTACCGGCACGCCGAGGCCTACCAGACCTCCGAGCTCAAGCACGGGCCGCTGGCGCTGATCTCGACGGCTGTCCCGACCGTCGCGGTCGTGCCGGACGACGAGCTGGTCGACCGCAACGTCGGCGCGCTGCACGAGATCGCCGCCCGGGGCGGCCCGCTGGTGGTCGTCACGCATCCCGGCGTGGACCTGGGCGGGCTGGCCGCGGTGCGGATCGACGTACCCGCCAACGAGCGGGAACTCGACCCGATCCTGCTGACCGTCCCGCTGCAGCTGCTGGCCTATCACGCGGCGCTGCTGCTGGGCCACGACATCGACAAGCCGCGCAACCTCGCCAAGTCCGTGACGGTGGAGTGACCCGGGAGTGACGCTGCACCATCTTTCTGCGGCGCAGAAAGATGGTGCGGGTACCCCGTTGACGGGGTCGGCGAGCTCGGCGATCTTCACTTCGACCGTCCGGGAATCCCGGGCGGTCGAAATCCCCCGGAGTGGGCCCCATCCTTGCCCACCTTTCCTTGGAGTGTGTCCGTGAAGAGAGAATTTCTCGGGAGCCTGGTCGCCACCGTCCTCGCTGCCACCGTCCTGGCCGTACCCACAGGCGCAGATGCCGCGCTGACGACTGGGCAGAAGCCCACGACCAGCCCGCAGCAGCAGGCACGCGCGTCGGCCAACCGCCTGATCGACCGCCAGGCGGCGCCCCTGAAGATCGGCGCCAACGACCGGTTCAGCGCCGGTCAGGTGACCTCCACCCCGGAGGGCCTGCAGTACGTCGCCTTCGAGCGCACCTACCGCGGCCTGCCGGTCGTCGGCGGCGACTTCGTCGTCGTGACCGACAAGGGCGGGGAGGTGCTCGGCACCTCGGTCGCCCAGAAGGCGAAGACCTCGCTCGGGTCGCTGACGCCCACCGTCGGCCGGGACCAGGCCCGCGAGACCGCGAGCCGGCAGCTCTCCACCGTCGACCAGGTGGGCGCCACCCGCCTCGTCGTCTGGCAGAAGGACGGCTCGCACCTGGCGTGGGAGACCCGCGTGACCGGCCGCGACGCCGGTGAGGTGTCCAGCCAGTCCGTGTACGTCGACGCCCGCAACGGCTCGGTGCTCGGCACCCAGGAGCACGTCCTCGCCGGCACCGGCACCTCCGGGTACGCCGGCACCGTCACGATCCCGACCACGCTGTCGGGGTCGACGTACTCCATGAAGAACACGAACGCCGCCACCCTCGTCTGCCAGGACTCCGCCACCAACGTGACGTTCTCGGGCCCCGACGACCTCTGGGGCAACGGCGTGGCCACCAGCCGCGAGACGGGCTGCGTCGACTCGTTCTACGCCGCCGAGCAGGAGCGCCAGATGCTCTCGACCTGGCTGGGTCGCAGCGGCATGAACGGCTCCGGCGGCTGGGTCCCGATCCGCGTCGGGCTCAACGACGTCAACGCCTACTACGACGGCACGCAGGTCCAGATCGGCCACACCCAGACCGGGGGCAAGTGGATCGGCTCCATCGACGTGGTCGCCCACGAGTTCGGCCACGGTGTCGACGACAAGACGCCGGGCGGCATCTCCGGCGGCAACACCCAGGAGTTCGTGGCCGACACGTTCGGCGCCGCGACCGAGGCCTACGCCAACAACGCGACCGACCGCCCCGACTACCAGGTCGGTGAGCAGATCAACCTGGTCGGCAACGGCCCGATCCGCTACATGTACAACCCCTCGCTGGCCGGTGACCCCAACTGCTACTCCAGCTCGATCCCGACCGCCGAAGTGCACGCCGCGGCCGGCCCGGGCAACCACTGGTTCTACCTGCTCGCCGAGGGCACCAACCCCACGAACGGCCAGCCGACCAGCCCGACCTGCAACAGCAGCACCATCACGGGCATCGGCATCCAGAAGGCCATGAAGATCATGTACAACGCGATGCTGATGAAGACGACGTCCTCGTCGTACCTGAAGTACCGCACCTGGACGCTGACCGCTGCCAAGAACCTGTACCCCGGCAGCTGCACGGAGTTCAACACGGTCAAGGCGGCCTGGGACGCGGTCAGCGTGCCGGCCCAGGCCGGTGACCCGACCTGCAGCACCGGGGGTGGCACCTGCACCGCAGCCCAGCTGATCGGCAACCCGGGCTTCGAGACCGGTACGGCGGCCCCGTGGACCTCGTCCACCGGCGTCGTGGACAACACGGCCAGCCAGCCGGCACGGAGCGGGACGTGGAAGGCGTGGCTCGACGGCTACGGCGCCACGCACACCGACACGCTCAGCCAGTCGGTGACGATCCCATCGGGGTGCACGAGCGCGACGCTGTCGTTCTACCTGCACATCGACACGGCCGAGACCACGACCACGACGGCGTACGACACGCTCACCGTCAAGGCGGGCTCGACCACCCTGGCGACGTACTCCAACCTCAACAAGAACACCGGGTACGCGCTGAAGTCCCTGAACGTCTCGTCCTTCGCGGGGCAGACGGTGTCGATCAGCTTCACCGGTGTCGAGGACGCGTCGCTCCAGACGAGCTTCGTCATCGATGACACGGCGCTGAACGTCAGCTGAACAAGGCTCCACGTGGGCAGGCTCACCGCGCCGGGGAATCGGCGCGGTGAGCCTGCGGGCACTAACGTGGCGAGGATGAACGACGACGCTGCCCCGGCTCCCACCTTCGCTGACCTCGGCCTCGACGAGGCGGTGCTCAAGGCGCTGCGCGACGTCGGGTACGAAACCCCCTCCGCGATCCAGGCCGCGACCATCCCCTCCCTGCTCGAGGGACGCGACGTCGTGGGCCTGGCCCAGACCGGAACCGGCAAGACCGCGGCCTTCGCGCTGCCGATCCTGTCCCGCCTCGACCTCAAGCAGAAGAAGCCGCAGGCGCTGGTGCTCGCGCCGACCCGCGAGCTCGCGCTGCAGGTCTGCGAGGCCTTCGAGAAGTACGCCGCCCACCTCAAGGGCGTCCACGTCCTGCCCGTCTACGGCGGCCAGGGGTACGGCGTGCAGCTCAGCGCGCTGCGCCGCGGCGTCCACATCGTCGTCGGCACCCCGGGCCGGATCATGGACCACCTCGAGAAGGGCACGCTCGACCTGACCGAGCTGCGCTTCCTCGTGCTCGACGAGGCCGACGAGATGCTCAACATGGGCTTCGCCGACGACGTCGAGACGATCCTGGCCGACACGCCCTCGGACAAGAACGTCGCGCTGTTCTCCGCGACGATGCCGGCGCAGATCCGCCGGATCTCCAAGAAGTACCTCAACGACCCGGCCGAGATCACCGTCAAGAACAAGACGACGACCTCGGCGAACACCACGCAGCGCTACCTGATCTGCTCCTACCCGCAGAAGGTCGACGCCCTCACCCGGATCCTCGAGGTCGAGAACTTCGAGGGCATGATCGTCTTCGTCCGGACCAAGAACGAGACCGAGACGCTGGCCGAGAAGCTGCGCGCCCGCGGGTTCTCCGCGATGGCGATCAACGGCGACGTGCAGCAGACGCAGCGTGAGCGCACGGTCAACCAGCTGAAGTCGGGCAAGCTCGACATCCTGGTCGCCACCGACGTCGCGGCCCGTGGTCTCGACGTGGAGCGGATCAGCCACGTCGTCAACTACGACATCCCCACCGACACCGAGTCCTACGTGCACCGCATCGGCCGCACCGGTCGCGCCGGCCGCAGCGGCGACGCGATCTCCTTCGTGACGCCCCGCGAGCGCTACCTGCTCAAGGCGATCGAGAAGGCCACCCGGCAGCCGCTCACGCAGATGCAGCTGCCCAGCGTCGAGGACGTCAACGTCACCCGCCTGGCGCGCTTCGACGACTCGATCACCGAGGCCCTCAGCGCGAAGAACGTCGGTTTCTTCCGCGACGTGGTGGAGCACTACGTCCGCAACAACGACGTGCCCGAGATCGACGTCGCCGCCGCACTGGCGGTCGTGCTCCAGGGCAAGTCGCCGCTGCTGCTCGAGCCCGAGCCGGAGCGCCCGGTCCGCCAGGAGCGCGAGTTCTCCGACGACCGTGGTCCCCGCGGACGCAAGGAGTTCAAGGACCGGGGCGAGCGCCCGGCCCGCAAGCCGCGCGGGCGCACCGACGTCCCGATGGCGACGTACAAGATCTCGGTGGGCAAGCGCCACAAGGTCGAGCCCCGCCAGATCGTCGGCGCGATCGCCAACGAGGGCGGCCTGAGCCGCCAGGACTTCGGCCACATCGACATCAAGGGCGACCACTCCCTGGTCGAGCTGCCGGCGGACCTGCCCGGCGACGCCTGGTCGAAGCTCTCCGGCACCCGGATCTCCGGGAAGCTGATCGAGCTGAGCCTCGAGCAGGGCGGCGCGAGCGCTGGCCCGAGCTCCTACGAGAAGAAGCCGCGCACCAAGCACCGCGACTGAGGTGGGCGCGCCTGACCTCTGGTCAGGGAGGCGTCCGGGTGCTTGAGTGAGCCAGGCCACATCGGGGTGGCCGCTCGGCACTCTCGGAGGTCCTCGTGCGCATCCTTCCCTCTCGGCTCGCCGCGGCGGCCCTGGTCACGATCACTGTCACCGTCAGCGCGCTGCTGGCTCCGGCGACACCTGCGGTCGCCGCCGCACCGTCGTACGTCGCCCTCGGTGACTCGTACTCGTCCGGCGTCGGCACCCGCAGCTACATCAGCGACGGCACCTCCTGCCAGCGGTCGACGTACGCGTTCCCGAGCCTGATCGCGGCGGCGCGGGGCTACGCGCTGAACTTCCGCGCGTGCTCCGGGGCGCGGATCCCCGACGTCACGAACACCCAGCTGAGCGCGCTCACCGCGACGACGAGCTACGTGACGATCTCCGTCGGCGGCAACGACGCCGGGTTCGCCGACGTGCTCACCGAGTGCGCGCAGCCCGGCTGGATGAGCAACTGCAACGCCGCGATCGACCAGGCCCAGGCGTACATCAACAACACGCTGCCCGGCGCGCTCGCGACGCTCTACGCCTCGATCCGGACCAAGGCGCCGAACGCGAAGGTGGTCGTCGTGGGCTACCCGCGGATCTTCAACGGCGAGGACTGCAACGCCGGCACCTGGTTCTCCCCGGCGGAGGAGACCCGCCTCAACGCCACCGCAGACCTGCTCAACGGCAAGACGTCGAGCGCGGCTTCGGCCAAGGGGTTCTCCTTCGCCAACCCGACCAGCGCGTTCGTCGGCCACGCGGTCTGCGACGACGTCGAGTGGCTCAACGGGTTGTCCAACCCGATCAGCGAGAGCTACCACCCGAACCGGGCCGGCCACTCCTCCGGCTACACACCGGCGGTGAGCCCGCTGCTGACCGGCGCGACGGTCGCGGTGACTGCTTCGACGATGAGGCAGTCGTCGCTCTCGGCCGACACGCTGGCCGCGCGGCAGCGCGCGTACGCCGACCGGGACGCCGCCATCCGGCCGGCCGAGTTCACGGCCCCCGACCTGACCAGCGGACGGGCCCGCGCGGCGGCCCGCAGGGCGGGCATCGACCTGGACCGCTGGCTCGCGCGGCACTCCTGAACTGGTAGAAGGGAGCCCATGCAGGCACCCCGGTTCGCCGTCCTGACCCTCGCTCTCGTTCTCGGCGGGGGCGTCCTTGCGGGCTGCGACTCGGTTGACGAGATCACGGGCCCGGACCCGGCCGACGCCGCCGACGGACTCGCGACCGCACTCGCCTCGGGGCGCTTCACCGGCGTCGCGTTCGTGGACGGCACGCCCCAGCAGGTCCGCAAGGACTACGCCGAGATCGTCGAGGGGATGGGCGGCCTCGAGCCGACCGTGACCGCCGGCGAGGTCGACGAGTCGGGTGCCGCGGCGACGGCGACCCTGGCCTGGTCCTGGCCGGTCGCTGGCGAGGAGTGGAGCTACGAGACCGAGGCTGGGCTGACCAGGGTCGACGACGAGTGGCAGGTCGCGTGGGACCCGGCGCTGGTCGAGCCGAGCCTGTCCGACGGGGTGACGCTGGACGCCACCAGCGTCGAGCCGGCGCGGGGGCCGATCCTCGGTGCCGACGGGGTCAGGCTCGTCACCGACCGTCCGGTCGTCCGGTTCGGGATCGACCGGGCCCAGCTGCCCGCGCGCCGGGCGGCCGACTCTGCCCGCAGGCTGGCCGCGCTGGTCGACGTCGACGCGGCGTCGTACGTCAAGCGGGTCGAGGCCGCCGGCGACAAGGCCTTCGTCGAGGCGATCGTCTACCGCCGCGGGGAGGCACCGTCCGCGCTGGCCGGCTACGAGGAGATCCCCGGCGCCCGGGTCGTCACCGACGACCTGCCGCTCGCGCCGACGCGGGAGTTCGCGGCGCCGATCCTCGGCACCGTCGGCGAGGTGACCGCCGAGATGATCAAGGACGACCCCGAGAAGTTCCACCTCGGCGACGAGGCCGGGCTCTCCGGTCTCCAGGCGAGGTACGACGACGAGCTGCGCGGCACCCCGGGGGCGGTCGTCAACGCGGTCGGCTCCGACGGCAAGGAGCGCGAGCTGTTCCGGGTCGACGCCCGGGCGGGGGAGCCGCTGCGGCTCACGCTCGACGTGGACCTCCAGCGCGAGGCCGAGCGGCTGTTGTCCAACGTCGGCCCGGCCAGTGCGCTGGTGGCGATCCGGCCCTCGTCCGGCGCGATCCTCGCCGCCGCCAACGGACCCGGGAACAACGGCTACAACATGGCGACCTACGGCCAGTTCGCGCCGGGATCGACGTTCAAGAGCGTGAGTGCGCTGGCGCTGCTGCGGGCCGGACTGAAGCCGGACTCGACCGTGCCGTGCACGCGGACGATCACGGTGGACGGCAAGACGTTCAAGAACTACTCCGACTACCCCTCGAGCGGCATCGGCCGGATCCCGTTGCGGACCGCGCTCGCGAACTCCTGCAACACCGCCTTCATCTCGCAGGCGGGCCGGGTCGACGACGGTGCGCTCGGGGATGCGGCCGCGTCGCTGGGTCTCGGGGTCGACCACGACCTCGGCTTCCCGGCGTACTTCGGCAACGTCGAGCCGCCGGCCTCGGAGACGGAGGCGGCCGCCGACATGATCGGCCAGGGCAAGGTGCTCGCCTCGCCGATGGCCATGGCGGCCGTGATCGCCTCGGTCCAGCGCGGCGACCTGGTCGTGCCGCGGCTGCTTCCCGGGCTCGAGGTGGAGGGGTCCGACGCCGGGCCGTTGACCGGTGCGGAGGCGTCCTCGCTGCGGGCGATGCTGCGCGGGGTGGTGACCTCCGGGAGCGGGAGCCTGCTGGCCGACGTGCCCGGCCCGCCGGTGATCGCCAAGACCGGCACCGCGGAGTTCGAGGTGAAGGGCCGGGTCCTCACCCACGCCTGGATGATCGCCGCCCAGGGCGACCTGGCGGTGGCGGCGTTCGTCGACATCGGCGAGTCCGGCTCCGGCACCGCGGGCCCGATCCTCGAGGCGTTCCTGCGGGCGGCTCGCTGACGCTGCGGTGGCTTGGCCCCGCGCTGCGCACCTCACCGGGCTTCGAGGCTCGGGGGTTGAGCGCCTCCGCACCTCAACCGGCGGAGGACCTCAAGCGGTGGGGCGGGGCGTGACCGACTTGGCGACGTCCTCGGGCATCGGCTCGTAGTGGCCGAACGAGCGGCTGAACGTGCCGGAGCCGTGGGTGGCCGCCCGCAGGTCCACGGCGTAGCTGACCAGCTCGGTCTGGGGCACCTCGGCCAGCACCTGGGTCCGGTTGTCACCGTCCTTGTCGGTGCCGAGCAGGTGGGCGCGGCGGGCCGACAGGTCGCTCATCACGTTGCCCACCAGCTCGTCGGGCACCTCCACGGTGACGGTGTCGAACGGCTCGAGCATCGTGATCGACGTGGCCGCCGCGGCCTCGCGCAGCGCCAGTGCGCCGGCGGACTGGAAGGCCATGTCCGAGGAGTCCACGCTGTGCGCCTTGCCGTCGGTGAGGGTGACCCGGACGTCGACCACGGGGTAGCCGTTGCGGACCCCGCGCTGCATCTGGGCGCGGATCCCCTTCTCGACGCTCGGGATGAACTGGCGGGGTACGGCGCCTCCGACGACCTTGTCGACGAACTCGAAGCCGGTCCCCTGCGGGAGTGGCTCCACCTCGATCGTGCACACGGCGTACTGGCCGTGGCCGCCGGACTGCTTGACGTGCCGACCGAACCCGGTGGCCGGGCCCGCGAACGTCTCGCGCAGCGACACCGTGAACGGCACCTGGTCGACGTGGACCGAGTAGCGCGAGGTGAGCCGCTCGAGGACGACGTCGGCGTGGGTCTCGCCCATGCACCACAGCACCAGCTGGTGGGTCTCCGCGTTGTTCTCGATCCGCAGCGAGGGGTCCTCGGCCGCGAGCCGGCCGAGCGCCTGCGAGAGCTTGTCCTCGTCGGCCTTGCTGTGCGCGACGATCGCGACCGGGAGCAGCGGCTCGGGCATCGACCACGGACGCAGGACCCGCGGGGCGTCGACGTCCGAGAGGGTGTCGCCGGTCTCGGCACGGGTCAGCCTGCCGATCGCGCACAGGTCGCCGGCGACGACCCGGGAGGCAGGCACCTGCGCCTTGCCGAAGGGGAACGCCAGCGCGCCGATCCGCTCGTCCTCGTCGTGGTCGGGGTGACCGGTGGCGTCACCGAAGAACGCGGTCACGTGTCCGGACACGTGGACGGACTGGTCGGGCACGAGGGAGCCGGAGAAGATCCGGACCAGGCTGAGGCGCCCGACGTACGGGTCGCTGGTGGTCTTGACGATCTCGGCCACGAGGGGCCCGCCCGGGTCGCACGTGATGGCCGCAGCCGACGCGCCGGACGGCGTGAAGACGTCCGGCGCGGGATGTTCCGATGGCGAGGGGAAGGCTCTGGTCGCGAGGTCCAGCAGTTCGGTGCACCCGACGCCGGTGACCGAGCAGACCGGCACCACCGGGAAGAACGTCGCCCGGGCCACCGCCCGCTCGAGGTCGGCGGTGAGCACGTCCTCGTCGATCTCCTCGCCCCCCACGTAGCGGTCCATCAGGGTCTCGTCCTCGGACTCCTCGATCACCGCCTCGATCAGCTCGCCCCGCTGGTCGGCCGTCTCCGAGCCGTCGGCGCCGGGGGCCAGCAGGCCGGTCAGGGCGACGACCTCGCCCTCCTTGCGCACCGGCACGTAGAGCGGGACGACCTTGCCGCCGGCCCCGACCGCCCCGACCGCGACGTCGCCGAAGGCCTCGCGCGCCTGACGCAGTACGCCGTCGTAGTCGGCGCGGGCCTGGTCCAGCTTGGTGATGACGACCGCCCGCGGCATCGCGACCTGCGCGCACTCCTGCCACAGGGTCCGGGTGGCGTCGTCCACGCCCTCGTTGGCCGCGACCACGAAGAGCGCGCAGTCGGCCGCCCGCAGCCCGGCGCGGAGCTCGCCCACGAAGTCGGCGTACCCCGGGGTGTCGATGAGGTTGACCTTGATGCCGTCGTGGACGAGGGGAGCGACCGCGAGCGAGATCGAGCGGCCGTGCTGGTGCTCGGACTCCTCGAAGTCGCACACGGTGGTGCCCTCGCGCACCGAGCCCGCCCGGTTCAGCACGCCGGAGGCGGTGAGCAGGGTCTCGATCAGGGTGGTCTTGCCCGAGCCGGCCGGGCCGACCACCACGACGTTGCGGATCCGGCCCGGACCGTCCGCGTCCAGTTCTTGCCCCGGCGCCCTCCGCGCGCTTGCCTTCTCCGCCATGTCGCCACCCCTCCGTCACCGGTCGCAGGTCCCAGTACGAGGCAACTCCTGTTGGGCCCGCTGCGCAAGAGGGTGCACACACACGCGGAGGCTCAAGGCATGCGGCGAACCCCCGCGTGGTGCGTTCCCGTCGGCGGCGGATCGGGGGGCGATCCACGGCCGGACAAGGTGAACCCCCCGCTGCATGGGGTCAGCAAGGGGTTCAGTGCCGACGACCAGAAGTGCTCCCTCCGAGGTCGACGGGTCAAGAATCCCACGGGGAACCGGGGCCTGTCCGCGGTTTCCTGGAAGCCCCTCGAGTGCAAGGCTGGGCCCATGAGCGCACTGGACCTCCTCGCTGACGACCACCGCGGCCTCTTCATCGGCGGCACCTGGCGCGAGTCCGACAGCGGCGAGCGTTTCGAGGTCATCGACCCGGCCGACGGGTCGGTCATCACCACCGTCGCGGACGGCAGTGCGGGCGAGGCGATCGAGGCACTCGACGCGGCTGTGGCCGCCCAGGCGTCGTGGGCGAGGACGCCCCCGCGCCAGCGCGGCGAGATCCTCCGGACCGCCTTCGAGCTCGTCACCGCCCGCGCCGACGAGTTCGCCGCGCTGATGAGCCTGGAGATGGGCAAGACCATCGCCGAGGCGAAGGGCGAGGTCGCCTACGGGATCGAGTTCTTCCGCTGGTACGCCGAGGAGGCCGTGCGGATCCACGGCCGCTGGATGCAGGCGCCGGCCGGTGGCAGCAGGCTGCTCACGATCAAGAAGCCGGTCGGTCCGTGCCTGTTCGTGACGCCGTGGAACTTCCCGCTCGCGATGGGTACCCGCAAGATCGGCCCGGCCGTCGCCGCCGGCTGCACGATGGTCGTCAAGCCCGCCCACCAGACACCCCTGACGATGCTGGCCCTCGCCGCCGTGCTGGCCGAGGCCGGCCTGCCCGACGGCGTGCTCAACGTCGTGCCCACCACTCACGCCGGCGCGGTGAGCCAGGCGCTGCAGTCCGACGACCGGCTCCGCAAGGTCAGCTTCACCGGCTCGACCGGCGTCGGGAAGGTGCTGGTCCGCCAGTCCGCCGACCAGCTCCAGCGGGTCAGCATGGAGCTCGGCGGCAACGCGCCGTTCATCGTCTTCGAGGATGCCGACCTCGACGCCGCCGTCGACGGCGCGATGCTCGCGAAGATGCGCAACATGGGCGAGGCCTGCACGGCCGCCAACCGGTTCCTCGTGCACGGCTCGGTCGCCACGGAGTTCGCGGAGAAGCTCGGCAAGCGGATGGGTGCGCTGACCATGGGCCGTGGCCAGGACGCGGGCGTCGACGTCGGCCCGCTCATCGACGAGAAGGCCGTGGAGTCGGTCAGCCAGCTCGTCACCGACGCGGTGCACGACGGGGCGACCGTCGTCTGCGGTGGCCGCGCTCCCGACGGTCCCGGCTACTTCTACCCGCCGACCGTGCTGGTCGACGTACCCGCCGACTCGGCGATCAACGCCGAGGAGATCTTCGGGCCGGTCGCGCCGATCACGACGTTCGAGACCGAGAAGGAAGCGATCGCGCGGGCCAACGACACGGAGTACGGCCTCTCGTCCTACGTCTACACGCGCGACCTGTCCCGCACGATCCGGATGGCGGAGTCGCTGGAGTACGGCATGGTCGGCATCAACACCGGCCTGGTGTCCAACCCGGCCGCGCCGTTCGGGGGCGTGAAGTCCAGCGGCTTCGGGCGCGAGGGCGGCTTCGAGGGGATCGAGGAGTACCTCGAGACGACGTACGTCGCACTGGCCGCCGACTGACCGTCGCCGGGTTCAGCGGGTGGTGCCGAGGCTGGCCGCGAGCCCGCGCCGGGACCGGATCCCGAGCTTGCGGTAGACGTTGGACAGGTGCCACTCGACGGCCTTGACCGTCACGACGAGCTCGTCGGCGATGTCGCGGTTCGTGCGCCCCGTCGCAGCGAGGCGGGCGACCCGGCGCTCGGAGAGGGTGAGGACGGCGAACGCCTCGCCCTGGACCCGCCGCGGCGTCTCACCGAGGCGCTCGAACAGTCGGCGCACCCGGCCCTGCAGCGGCCACAGCTCCTCGTTGCCGGCGTACTCCTCGACCCCGCGCAGCAGGCCCAGGGCCTCCCGGGTCGCGGGCTTGCCGCCCGTGAGGACCAGGAGTCCGGCGAGGTCGGTGTCGATCTGGGCGGCGAGCCGCCGGGCGATGACGGCGGCGAGGGTGAGGCGCGCCTCACGCAGCAGCAGGACCCGGTCGCTGCCGGTGTCGGTTGACGCCAGGGTGCGCAGGGCGTAGGCAACGGCGTACGGCGATCCCGTCGCCCTGGCGTGCTCGAGCTGTTCGGTGGCCAGCGCGGCGGCCTCGGGACGCCGGCCGAGCCGGACGGAGGCGAGGGCGAGGCCGGCCCGCCAGGGCACCAGCTCGACGTCCTCGTCCGGGCCGGCGACCAGCGCGCCGGCGGTCGCGAAGTGGGTCGCCGCGAGCTCCGGCTCGCTCAGCGCGGAGGCGAGCTCGCCCCGAGCCAGGTGGGCGAGCGCGCCCGCCGTGCCCGGGAGGTCGAGACAGGGGTCGAGCTCGTCGCCGAGGGCCATCGCCTCGCCGAGGTCACCGCGCGCCAGCCGGCAGTCGATCGTGGTGGCGAGCAGCACCGCCTCGTCCGGGCAGCCCCGCGCCAGCTCGCCGGAGGCGCGCAAACGCTCGAGGTGGGTGAGGGCCGCGTTGACCTCGCCCAGCCGCGTGAGCTCTCGGGCACGCGCCAGGACGGGATTCCCCCGGGCCGTCGCGTCGGGTGCCTGCATGGTGGCAAGGCTAGGAAGGGACGCTCGAACGCGTGGCCGGTTTGGCCGGATTGTGACCGGTGGACCAGTCAGGCGACGCGGCCGGCGATCTGCAGCGCGCGCTCGGCGACAGGGCGCGCCAGCTCGCGGTCGGCGGGGACCAGGCCGATCCGGGTGCGTCTGTCGAGCAGGTCGTCGACGTCGGCGGCGCCCTCGTGGGTGACGCCGAAGATCAGCTCGGCGAGGGTCGCGGGGATGTGCTCCGCGATCGGGCGCAGCAGCTCCTCGTCGCCGAGGCCGCTGATCTCGCGGGCGGTGGCGAGCACGAGCTCGGCGTCGGTGCCGTAGCGGCGCACGAGCCGTGGGGACGACTCCAGCGCGGCCAGGACCCGACGCGGCGCGGCGCCGGAGATGGGCAGGTGACGGGTCCGGCAGGCGACGGCCGGCAGCCCGGCCGCGGTGATCGCGGCGTCGACGGCGTCCTCGGCCATCTGGCGGTAGGTCGTGAGCTTGCCGCCGACGATCGTGACGACGCCGGTGCGGCTGGTGAGCACCGCGTGCTTGCGGGAGAGGTCAGCGGTCGAGCCGTCGCCGCCGTCGAGCAGCGGTCGCAGACCGGCGTAGGCACCGACGACGTCCGCGCGGCGCAGCTGGCGGGAGAAGGCCGCCGACACGACGTCGAGGAGGAAGCCGATCTCGGGCTCGGTCGGCTCGGGCACGTCGGGGATGTCGCCGTCGGCCGGCTCGTCGGTGAGCCCGACGTAGATCGTCCCGTCGGGCTGGGGCAGCACGAGCACGAAGCGGTTGGTCTCGCCGGGCACGGGGGCGAAGAGCGACACCTGCAGCCCGGGCAGGCTCTCGCGGCGGAGCACGAGGTGGGTGCCCCGGCTGGGCCGCAGGACGACCTCGTCGACGAGCTGCCCGGCCCACACGCCGGCCGCGTTGACGACCGTCCTCGCGGTGACGCTGGTGAGCTCGCCGGTGAGCTCGTCGCGCAGGTCGACGCGGGTGCCGGTGGCGGTCAGGACCCGGGAGTGGGTCCGCACGTGGGCGCCGTACGACGCGGCCGTGCGGGCGATCGTCGTGACCAGCCGCGCGTCGTCCTCGAGCTGGCCGTCCCAGGAGAGCAGGGCGCCGCGCAGCCCGGCCGGCCGCAGGCCCGGGGCCAGCTGGAGGGCTTCGGTGGTGGTGAGCCGGCGCGGTTTCGGCAGGGTGTCGGCGTCGGTGCGGGCCCCGCGGCGCAGGGCGTCCCCGGCGAGCAGCCCGGCCCGGGTCAACGCGCCCTGGAACCGGGTGACGCTGGAGTTGAGCGGCAGCAGCATCGGCATCGCCCTGCTCAGGTGGGGAGCGGTGACCTCCATCAGGATGCCGCGCTCGACCGCGCTCTCGTGGGCGACGCCGACCTGCCCCTTGGCGAGGTAGCGCAGCCCGCCGTGCACCATCTTCGAGGACCAGCGCGAGGTGCCGAAGGCGAGGTCGTGGGCGTCCACGGCGAGAACGCTGAGGCCACGGCTGACCGCGTCGAGGGCAACCCCGACGCCGGTGATGCCGAGCCCGATGACGACCAGGTCGACCTCGGCCGGGACGTCGGCGAGGCCGGGAGTGATCCGGGTGGCCGGCGCCGTCGGTGTGCTGGTCACGGGGCGAGCGTCCGGGTGAGGAGCAGGCCGAGCTCGGCGTCGAGCTCGGCCTCGGAGGCGTCTTCGTCGACCATCGTGTGCGCCGACAGCACGAAGCCGTGCGCCGCGAGCAGCAGCGCGCGGGCGATCGCGGTGGGGTTGCCCGCGCGGATCGTGCCCTCGGCCTGGCCGGCCCGGATCTGGGTCTCGGTGAGGGCGAGGATCGCGTCCTGGGAACGCCCGCGACGCGAGAGCAGGTAGGGGAGCAGCAGCTCGGGATCCAGCTCGACGATGCGCAGGAACAGCTCGTTGTCACGCAGGGCGCGGACCGTGCCCACCACGTCGGAGACGAGGCGCTCGGGCGCCGGGGCGTCCGGGTCCTCCCCGGCGACGGTCGCGGCGACCACGCCGCCCCACTCGCGGGTCATCAGGTCGCCCAGCAGCTGCTGCATGTCCGACCAGGTCCGGTAGATCGTCATCCGCGAGACCCCGGCCCGGCGCGCGACCTCGGTGAGCGTCGTACGCCGCCAGCCGACGTCGAGGATGCAGTCGCGGGCGGCGTCGAGGTAGCCGTCGCGGGGACTGTCGGCCTGCTGACTGTCCAGTCGGTGGTCGAGCTTGTCGAGACCATTGTGACGAAGTGACGTCATGTGTCACACTGTAACACATGGTCGAGAAGAGCACCCCCGTCGAGATGCACCCCCAGCGCTGGGGCGACCCGGCCGCAGCCACGCCGCTGCCGGATGCCGCGCGCGGCCTGATCGAGCTGGCCTTCGGACTCGACGAGCGCCCCGCCGCGGACGCCGTCGAGCTGCCGACGCCGGGCCTCGACGACGCCCTGCTCGGCGGTCTGCGCGACCTGGTCGGAGCAGAGAACGTGCACACCGACGACGCCACCCGCCGGGTGCGCACCCGCGGCAAGTCGACCCCCGACCTGCTCAAGGCGCGCTCCGGCGACCTGTCCGATGCTCCCGACGTGGTCGTGCGCCCGGACAGCCATGACGAGGTCGCCGCCGTTCTCGCGTTCGCGGTCGAGCACCACGTCGCGGTCGTGCCGTTCGGCGGCGGCACCTCGGTCACCGGGGGGCTCGCGGCCCGCCGCGAGGGGTACGCCGGCGTGGTCAGCCTGGACCTGATCCGGATGAATCGGCTCCTCGCCGTCGACCCCGTCTCGATGGTCGCGACGCTCGAGCCCGGCCTGCGCGGCCCGGAGGCCGAGGCGCTGCTCGCCGAGCACGGCCTGACCCTGGGCCACTACCCCCAGTCGTTCGAGTACGCCAGCATCGGCGGCTTCGCCGCCACCCGATCCAGCGGCCAGTCGAGCGCGGGCTACGGCCGCTTCGACGCCCTGGTCATGGGCCTCACGGTCGCCACCCCGCGCGGCGAGCTCACCCTCGGCTCCGCCCCGGCCAACGCCGCCGGCCCCGACCTGCGCCAGCTCGTGCTCGGCTCCGAGGGTGCGTTCGGCGTCATCACCTCGGTCACCGTGCGGGTCCGGAAGCTGCCCGCGGTCAAGGTCTACGAGGGCTGGCGCTGGCCGTCCTTCGCCGAGGGCGCGACGGCGATGCGCACCCTGGCCCAGTCCGGCCTGCTGCCGACCGTGATCCGGCTGTCCGACGAGAACGAGACCGCGATCAACCTCGCCCGCCCCGACGAGATCGGCGGCGAGGCGGCCGGTGGCTGCCTGATGATCACCGGCTTCGAGGGCGAGCCCGAGGCGGTCGAGTCCCGGCGCGCCGCGGTCACCGCCGTGCTGACCGGCCTCGGCGGGATGTCCCTCGGTGAGGACCCGGGCCAGTCCTGGGTGCACGGCCGGTTCAACGCGCCGTACCTCCGCGACGCCCTGCTCGACGTCGGCGTGCTCGTCGAGACCCTCGAGACCGCGACGTTCTGGTCCAACACCGAGCGGCTGTACGCCGATGTCAAGACCGCCCTGGAGCAGGCGCTCGGCGACCCGACGATGGTGCTCTGCCACATCTCCCACGTCTACGAGACCGGCTGCTCGCTCTACTTCACGGTCGCGACCAAGGAGGACGAGGATCCGGTCACGCAGTGGCTGGGCGCCAAGGCCGCGGCCAGCGACGCGATGATCGACGCCGGCGCCACGATCACCCACCACCACGCGGTCGGGACCGACCACAAGCCGTGGCTGGCCCGCGAGATCGGGCCGCTCGGCGTCTCGATCCTGCGCGCGGTGAAGGCCGACCTCGACCCCACCGGCATCCTCAACCCCGGGGTGCTGATCCCGTGACGCGTGCCTTCTCGTTCCTGGTCAACCCGGCCTCCGGCGGCGGTGCCGCCCCCGACGCGGTCGTCCCGGTGGCCCGGCTGCTGCGCGAGGCCGGCGCGGTCGTCGACGTCACCTACTCGCCCGGCCCACGGGCGATGGGTGACCTGGTCGCGGCGGCGATCGCCCGCGGCGAGGTGGTCGTCTCGGTCGGCGGGGACGGCATGCTCTCCTCGGTCGCCGGCTCGGTGTCGGCCGGGGGCGGGACGCTCGCGGTGCTGCCGGCAGGTCGCGGCAACGACTTCGCCCGGATGCTCGGGCTCCCCGAGGATCCGGCCGGGCAGGCCCGGCTGCTGCTCGAGGGCGACGTACGTCCGGTGGACCTGCTCGCCATCCGAGGGCTCGGCGGGACGGACGGTCACGAGCGCCTGGTCGCGGGATCGGTGTACGCCGGCGTCGACGCCCGGGCCTCGGAGCTGGTCGACGGCGCGCACTGGCTGCCGAAGCGGTTGCAGTACCCGTACGCCGCGGTCCGCTCGCTCGCGACGTACCAGCCGGGGCGCTACCGGGTCTCGGTCGACGGCGAGGAGCGCGAGTACTCCGCCGCGAGCGTGGTCGTCGCCAACTCGGCCTACTACGGCAAGGGCATGAAGATCGCGCCGGCCGCGGTGATCGACGACGGCGTCCTCGACGTGATCGTGATCGAGGCGGCCTCCAAGGTCGAGCTGATGCGGTCGCTGCCGACCGTCTACGAGGGCGAGCACGTCCACCGCCCGGAGGTCACCGTGCTGACCGGCAAGCGGGTCGAGATCCGCGGTCGCTCGCGCGCCCCGATCCCGGTGGGAGGGGACGGCGAGCCGCTAGGCGTGCTCCCCGGGCTCGCCGACGAGCCGGCCGTGATCGAGGTCCGGCCGGGGGCCCTCGCCGTCATACGGTGACCAAAGACGCGGCTCGTCGTTGTCCGTTCGACCGTCATCGCCCGACGGACCCTCGAACGAAGCGAGCCCCCATGTCCACTCGTCCCCCGTCGCGGCTCCTCGTGCGCGCCGTCTCCGTCGCCGCCCTCGCGCTGCTCGCCGTCCCGGCCCCCGCGCAGTCCGCCCTCGGCCTGCCGACGCCCGTGCCTGCCCCCGCTCCCGTGCTCAGGCCGGCGCTGGTGGACCACCTCGCCGACGCGACCGCGACCGAGCCCGTCCGGGTGATGGTGCAGGCCGGCGGCGACATCGGCGCCGCCGAGACCGCCGCCCGCTCGGCCGGACTCGTGCCCGAGACCAGCCTCGACCGGGTCGGCATCGCCGTGGCCGTCGGCACCCCGGCCCAGGTCGGCCGGCTGGCGACGACCGCCGGCGTGACGCGGGTCGACTGGGCCGACGAGGAGATCCCGCTGCTCACCGAGACCTCCCACCAGGCCACGCGGGCGATCCCGGTGCACGACGGCGCGGTGGACGTGGACGGCGACGGCGCCCTCGACTCCCTGACGGGCAAGGGTTTCTCGGTCGCGATCGTCGACTCCGGCACCGACGGCACGCACCCGATGTTCGCCGACGCGAGCGGTGACTCCCGGGTCAAGCGCAACATGAAGATCGTCTGCTCCGACGCCGTCCCGATCCTGGCCGGCGCGGTCACCGATGACGGCTTCGCCGCTGCGAGCGACTGCGCGCAGGACGCCACCGCGCTCAACGACACCGACTCGCCCTCGCTGGGCGGCCACGGCACCCACGTCACCGGCATCGCCGCGGGTTCGATCGTCACCGACTCGGCCGGCCGCGAGCTGCGCGGCGGCGCCCCCGACTCCGACATCGTCTCGGTCAGCGCCGGCGCGACCCTCAGCGTGTACGGCGGCTCGCTCGGGCTCTACTGGGTGCTGGAGAACCACGCCGACCCGTGCGGCGACGGCTCATGTGCGCCGATCGTGGTGGTCAACAACTCCTGGGGTCCGGCGGGTGGTGGTGCCTTCGAGGCCGATGCACCGCAGGTGCTGATCCAGCGCGAGCTGGTCGCCTCGGGCGTGACCGTGGTGTGGGCCGCCGGCAACGACGGCGGCGACGGCACCGAGAGCGTCACCAACCCCTACTCCACCGACCCGACGCCGGGCGTCCTGTCGGTCGCCAACTACGACGACGGCGACCAGGGCAGCCGCGACAACGCGCTCGCCGCGTCGTCCTCGCGCGGCCTCGCCGGCGACCCGGCGACCTACCCCGACCTCTCGGCCCCGGGCACCAACATCACCTCCGCCTGCCGGGTCTACCTCCCGGTCTGCTCGACGGGCTTCGACACCACGGACCCGGACTACAACACGATCAGCGGCACCTCGATGGCCGCGCCGCACATCGCCGGATACGTCGCGGTGCTCCAGCAGGCGGCCTTCGCCCAGACCGGCCGGCTGCTCTCACCCGGCGCGATCGAGGACCTTCTCGTCGACACGGCGTACCAGTTCGGCTCGCGCACCTGGGAGCCCGACAGCCGCAACGCCGACAGCACGAGCGGCACGTCGTTCGACGCCGGTCACGGCCTGGTCGACGTGCTGGCCGCGGTCGAGCGGCTGACCGGCCAGACCGCGACCGCGCCGTCCGAGGTGGCCTGCCCGGTCGACGGCCGGTTCACCGACCCCGAGGGCGACGCCACCGGCGCGCTCGGCACCGAGACCGGCGGCCCGAACGCCACCGGGCTCGACGTCACCGAGGGATGGTTCAGCACCGACGCCCCGACCGGCGACGTGACGCTGCACTGGACCGTGTCCGACCTGGCCGAGACTCCCGGCGGCCTCGAGGGCACCGGCGAGTACTTCGACGCCAACTTCAGCCTGGGCGGTGGCGGCTACTACCTCGGCGCGACCCGCACGCAGGAGGACGGCGAGCAGTTCGTGCTCGGCAAGTTCGAGACGACGCGCACGACCCTGGCGACCGGCCTGCCGGGCGCGTTCGACCCGGCGACCGACGAGGTGTCGGTGACCCTGCCCGCGCAGCTCTGGTCCGACCTGCAGCTGCCGGGAAGCATCGCGGCCGGTGAGCAGATCGCCGGCGTCTCGATCATCGCCCGGCGCTCCCTGGTGCTCCTCGTGCCGGACGCCGACACCGCGACCAGCGGCTGCGCCTACACGATCGGTGCCGAGGACGCGCAGCCCGTGAACGCGGCCCCGGAGCTCACCTCCGCCACCGTCTCGACCGGCAAGGGCAGGCCGAAGCCGGGCCAGTCGCTCGTCTTCACCGCGGCGGCCACCGACGCGGACGGCGACAGCCTCCACTACAGCTGGGCCTTCGGGGACGGAGCGACGGCGGCCGGGGCGCTGGTGGAGCACGCGTACGCCGCGGCCGGCACCTACACCGCGGTCGTCACGGTGACCGACGGCGTGGACAGCGTCAGCCGTTCGGTCGTGGTGACCGTGAAGGGCAAGCCCGCCTGACCCTCGCGACGAGCCTCAGCCGGCGAAGGTCCAGACGAGCAGCTCGGTCGGGACCGCGGCGGTGAGCTCGAGGCCGGGCCGGTCGGTGATCCGGAACGCGTCGCCCTCGGAGAGCGGCTCGGCCAGCGAGGAGCGGATCAGCGCGCCGCTGCCGACGTACACGTGCTGGAGCGGCTCGTCCGGGAGCGTGAGCGTGCCCCCGGCGGGCAGCCGCGCGACGGAGAACGTCGCCGACGCGGTCCCGAGCCGCACCGGCGCGGACGGGTCGTGCCCGGACGCCACCGTGACCAGCTCGCCGTCGGGGAGCGTGACGGGCGCGGTCGCGTAGGCAGGCGGCGTGCCTGTCTCGTCCGGGGTGAGCCAGACCTGCACGAAGCGGGCCGGCCCCGAGCCGTCGTGGGCCACCTCGGCGTGGACCACGCCCGAGCCGGCCGAGAGCACCTGCACGGTCCCGGGGAGGACCGCGCCCTGGTGTCCCTCGGAGTCGGCGTGCACCAGGGCGCCGGAGAGCACCCAGGTCACGATCTCGAGGTCGGCGTGTGGGTGGTCGGAGAAGCCCTTCCCGGCGCCCAGGAGGTGGTCGTCGTGGCAGACGATCGGCCCGAAACCGACGTTCTCGGGGTCGTAGTGCTCGCCGAACGAGAAGGAGTGCCGGGTGTACCGACCCTGCTCTCGTGAGACGAACCCTTGGGATGCACGGCGGATCTCGACAGTCACGGGCATCATTGTGCCGTGCTCCCACAGTTGCCCCCCGGCTTCCGCTTCGGCACCAGCACTGCGTCGTACCAGATCGAGGGCGCAGCGACCGAGGACGGCAGGGGTCCGAGCATCTGGGACACCTTCTCCGCGCAGCCCGGCCGGATCTCCGACGGGTCCACCGGCGCCGTCGCCTGCGACCACTACCACCGGTACGCCGAGGACATTGCGCTGATGAAGCGGCTCGGGGCGGGCGGCTACCGGTTCTCGCTGGCCTGGCCGCGGATCCAGCCGACCGGCGCCGGGCCGGCGAACGCGAAGGGTCTCGACTTCTACGACCGGCTGATCGACGGGCTGCTCGAGGCCGACATCCAGCCGATGGTCACGCTCTACCACTGGGACCTGCCGCAGGCCCTCGAGGACGACGGCGGCTGGCTCAACCGCGCCACGATCGACCGGTTCGCCGAGTTCGCGGCGATCGTGGGGGAGCGGTACGCCGACCGGGTCGAGCACTGGATCCCGGTCAACGAGCCCAACGTGGTCTCGACCCTCGGCTACAGCACGGGCCTGCACGCGCCCGGCCGGAAGCTGCTCTTCGACGCCCTCCCGGCCGCCCACCACCTCCTGGTCGGTCACGGCCGGGCAGCGATCGCGCTGCGCGCTGCGGGCGCCACCAGCGTCGGCTGCGCCAACAACCATTCGCCGATGTGGCCGGCGAGCGACGACGAGGCCGACGTCGGCGCCACGAAGCTGTTCGACGCGCTGTGGAACGGCATGTACGTCGAGCCGATGCTGCTCGGCCGCTACCCCGCGGACCTGATGCCGTTGCTCGAGGACGTGATCGAGCCCGGCGACATGGCCACGATCCGGCAGCCGCTCGACTTCTACGGCATCAACTACTACAACCCGCTGAAGATCTCGGCCGCCGGTGAAGAGGCCGACATGCCGTACAAGATCGGCGAGCTGGTCGGCTACCCGACGACCGACTTCGGCTGGCCCGTCGTCCCCGACGCCCTGCGCGAGCTGCTCATCGTGCTGCGTGCCCGCTACCGCGCCGCGATCCCGCCGATCATGATCACCGAGAACGGCTGCTCCTACTCGACGGGCCCCGACGAGAACGGCGTCGTCGACGACCAGGCGCGCATCGACTACCTCGACGCACACCTCAGGGCGGTCGCCACCGCGATCGATCGCGGCGTCGACGTACGCGGGTACTACGCCTGGTCGCTGCTCGACAACTTCGAGTGGGCCGAGGGCTACTCGCAGCGGTTCGGCCTCGTCCACGTCGACTACGAGACCCAGGTGCGCACGCCGAAGAAGTCGTTCGAGTGGTACGCCGAGGTGATCGCCGCCCAGGGGCAGGCCGAGGAGCCGACCGACCAGGATGCCGAACAAGGCTGATCCGTGATCAGCCTGCGGAGCGTCGCCGCCTGGGCCGCGCTCGTGGGCGGCTGCTTGTGGCTCGCACAAGGAGTCGTGCTGATAGCGCGAGGCGGTGTCGAGCCGGATCCCAGGATCGAAGCCGTCACGTTCTCATTGGGGTTCGTCGCGCTCGTGGCTGCTGCCGGAATCGCATCCTGGGCACGTTCGGCGGCCAGGTCGAGGACCACGAGGGCGGCGCACGCAGTCCTCGGCGCCCTGTCGGTTCCGATGGTCGTCTTCCTCGGGCAAGCGGCAGCCTTTGCGTTGCCGGGGTCGCACTGGCTGGAGAGCGACGCCGTCGTCCTCGTGCTCGCCGTCGCCGCCATCTCCGGGGGGATCAGGTGGCTACGTCGACCACCAGGCGCGAGGGGTCGGCGAGTGCGAAGACCCGGAAGGGGACGCGGTCGCCGTCGATCCCGGCGAGCACCTGCGTGTCGCCCTCGAACGTGCCGGCGACGTACACGTCGCTGACGTTGCCGCCGTTCTCGGGCTCGAACTGCGTGGGGCCGCCGTAGTAGTCCTCTTCGGGACCGGGGTAGGTGGTGCCGGAGGCGTAGATGTCCAGGACCGCCTCGCCGCCGAGCGCGACGGCCTCGCCGCTCCCGTCCAGCACCGCCTCGTCGACGTAGTTGACTGCCCAGCCGGGGATCCCTGTGCCCGCGAACTCCAGCACGATCCGGTCGAAGCCCTCGTGCTCGCCGACGCGAACGTCCACGAGCACGAGGTCCCACTCGCCCGAGTTCTCTGCCGTCTGGGCTGCCGTGCTCTCAGGGAACGCCGGCCCGCCGTCGTCCGGATCATTCGCCGGGGTGTCGGTGGCCGGGGCTTCGGTGGGTGAGGCGACCGAGGTGGGTTCCTGGGAGCTCGTGGGGGCGCTGACCGGATCGCTGTCCTCGGCCCCGCAGGCCACCAGGAGTGGGACGACGGCCGCCGTGCTCAGCAGGGCGAGCAGGGACGAGCCGATGCCCGGAGGACCGTTGAGGTGGATCAGGCGGCTCACGCGGTGACCCTACGAGAAGTCGACCTCCGCGGTGGGCGCCACGCTGCCGGCACGGCCGGGCGCGACGGCCCAGCTCCAGTACGTGTTGGTGTAGGCGAT
>DASTUX010000141.1:0-3226 GCA_035759395.1 Nocardioides sp. | reverse complement strand
GACCGCCACCGTGAGGACCGAGCCGACCAGTCGGCGTCGGCGTACGGCCCGCTGCCCTCCCTCGATCCGGTCCGACACGGGCCGGTGCGGCGGCTCGGGGCCGAAGCCCTGGTCGAATGCTTCGCGCAGGTCGAGCTCCATGACCAGGAGACGGAACCACGGGCCTGTGGGGTTGTCACCGCATCCGGACGACCTTCGATCGATCCAGCGGATGCCACTAGGGTGAAATCGCTCGCACGCCCCGTCCCGAGGAGCCTCGTCATGCCCATCGCCACTCCGGAGAAGTACGCCGAGATGCTGGACACAGCGAAGTCCCAGGGCTTCGCCTTCCCGGCCATCAACGTGTCGTCGTCGCAGACGCTGAACGCCGCCCTCAAGGGGTTCGCCGACGCCGGTTCCGACGGCATCGTCCAGGTCTCGACCGGTGGGGCCGAGTACCTCTCCGGCCCGTCGGTCAAGAACATGGTCACCGGGTCGGTCGCCTTCGCGGCGTACGCCGCCGAGGTCGCCAAGTCCTACCCGGTGAACATCGCTCTGCACACCGACCACTGCCCGAAGGACAAGCTCGACGGGTTCGTCCGGCCGCTGGTCGAGATCTCCGCGGAGCGGGTCGCCCGTGGCGAGGCGCCGCTCTTCCAGTCGCACATGTGGGACGGCTCCGCCGTACCGCTCGACGAGAACCTCGAGATCGCGCGTGACCTGCTCGCCCGCTGCGCTGCGGCGCACATCGTCCTCGAGATCGAGGTCGGCGTCGTCGGTGGCGAGGAGGACGGCGTCGTCGGCGCGATCGACGACAAGCTCTACTCGACCCCCGAGGACGCGGTGGCCACGGTCAGGGCGCTCGGCACCGGCGAGAACGGTCGCTACATGACCGCGCTGACCTTCGGCAACGTGCACGGCGTCTACAAGCCCGGCAACGTGAAGCTGCGCCCCGAGATCCTCCGATCCGCGCAGGAGGCGGTCGTCGCCGAGCTGGGCCTCGAGCCCGGCTCGAAGCCCTTCGACCTGGTCTTCCACGGCGGCTCGGGCTCCACCGCGGAGGAGATCGCCGCGGCCGTCGACTTCGGCGTCGTGAAGATGAACGTCGACACCGACACGCAGTACGCCTTCACGCGGCCCGTCGCGGCCCACATGTTCACCAACTACGACGGCGTCCTGAAGGTCGACGGCGAGGTCGGCAGCAAGAAGGCCTACGACCCCCGCGCCTGGGGCAAGGCCGGCGAGGCGGGCATGGCAGCCCGGATCGTCGAGGCCTGCGAGAACCTCCGCGCAGCCGGCAAGTCGATCGGCTGACCGGCCGGACGTCATCCGGTCCGGTCGCGATAGCCACCCGTTCGTATGACGTCCCCGGGGCTCAGGCCTCGGCGACCGCCGGGGAGGTCGGTGGGGCGTAGCCCGCGTGGCGCGGCCGCTCGAAGAAGAGCACCGCGAGCAGGCCGAGCAGCAGGATCGCCGGCGGCAGCAGCATCGCGTCGGACATCGCCGCCGCGAAGCCGCCCTTCAGCGCCTCGGGCAGGGCGCCGCCTCCCGCGCTGCCCGAGCCCGTCTGGGGCAGGTTGTTGGCGGAGAGTCGTGCGTCCATGAGTACGGCGACCGCCGCGGACCCGAGCACCGCCCCGACCTGGCGCGTGGCGTTGTAGACCCCTGCGCCGGCACCGGCCTGGTGGACCGGCAGGTTCCGTGTGGCGGTGGCGCTGTTGGGCGCCCACACGCCGGCGTTGCCGATCCCGAGCAGCACCATCGGCAGCAGGAGCTCCCAGATTGCCGAGTCGGGCGTCATGACGGCCGACAGCCAGACCAGCGACCCGATGATCGCGAGGAAGCCGAGGCTCGTGATGAGGCGCGGGTGGACGCGGTCGGTGAGCCTGCCGACCCAGCGGGCCAGCACGATCGTCATCAGCGCCATCGGCACCAGCAGCAGCGCGGACCGGGTCGGGCTCAGCCCGCGCACCAGCTGGGCGTAGAGCATGATCGGGAACGCCATCGCGGTGATCGCGAAGCCCATCGCGGAGATGGCGACGTTGGCGAGCGAGAAGTTCCGGTCGCGGAACAGGCCGAGCGGGACGAGCGGCTCGCTGCGGTTGCGGGCCTGCCAGCCGATGAACACGGCCAGCACGACCAGCCCGGCGGCGATCAGGCCCCACACGGTGATCGGGCCGGTGATCGTGCCCCAGTCGTACTGGTGGCCCTCCTGGATGCCGAACACCAGCAGGAACATGCCGACGCCGCTGAGCGCGACGCCGAGCCAGTCGAAGCGGTGGGAGTGCGTCTCGAGCGACGGCACGAGGCGCCACGCCATCGCGAAGCCGAACAGCCCGACCGGCACGTTGATGAAGAAGATCCACTCCCAGCCGAGCCCGTCGACCAGCACGCCGCCGACGATCGGCCCGACCAGCGTGGCCACGCCGGCGGTCGCGCCCCACAGCGCCATCGCGGCGCCCCGTCGGGCAGCCGGGAAGATCCGGGTGATGATCGCCATCGTCTGCGGCGTGATCATCGAGGCACCGAGGCCCTGGACGACGCGGGCGACGATCAGCCCCTCGATCGTGTTGGTCAGCCCGCACCACAGCGACGCGAGCGTGAACACCGTCAGCCCGGCCAGGTAGAGCCGCTTGGGGCCGAACCGGTCACCGAGCCGTCCGGTGATCAGCACCGGGACGGCGTACGCCAGGAGGTAGGCGCTGGTCACCCAGACGACGGCGTTCACCTCGGCGCCGAGGTCCTCGATGATCGCCGGCGTCGCCACCGACACGATCGTGGAGTCGACCAGGATCATGAAGAAGCCCAGGCAGAGCGCGAAGAGAGCTGGCCACGGGTCCTTCTCCTCGGTCGTCGCTTCCGGGGCCGGTGCCGCATGGGTCATGGGACTACTCAACACCCGCACGTGGACAATGCATTCCATGACCCACCCCGATCTCATGGCCGGACCGCCCCCTACCCACCTCCCGGTGGACCCCTGCGCAGCCGAGCTCGACGGCGGTGCAGCGCCCGCAGACGTCGTACGCCGCTCCCCGGCGTCGCCCTTCGCCTGGGCCGCCCTGGCCGAGGAGGCCCGCGACGAGGGCGCCGACGACGTGACGGTCTACGCCTACTCGCGCGTCGGCTACCACCGCAGCCTCGACATGCTCCGCCGCAACGGCTGGAAGGGCCACGGCCCGGTCCCGTGGGAGCACGAGCCCAACCGCGGCTTCCTGCGCTGCCTCGCGATCCTCGCCCTGGCGGCCCG
>DASTUX010000140.1:0-2352 GCA_035759395.1 Nocardioides sp. | reverse complement strand
ACGTCGAAGCCGTCCATCTCGACGAGCAGCTGGTTGAGCGTCTGCTCGCGCTCGTCGTGGCCGCCGCCCATGCCGGCGCCGCGGTGACGGCCGACGGCGTCGATCTCGTCGATGAAGACGATCGCGGGGGCGTTCTCCTTGGCCTGCTCGAACAGGTCGCGGACCCGGGAGGCGCCCACGCCGACGAACATCTCGACGAAGTCCGAGCCGGAGATGGAGTAGAACGGGACGCCGGCCTCGCCGGCGACGGCGCGGGCCAGCAGGGTCTTGCCGGTTCCGGGCGGGCCGTAGAGCAGCACACCCTTGGGGATCTTCGCGCCGACGGCCTGGAACTTGGCGGGCTCCTGGAGGAACTCCTTGATCTCCCCGAGCTCCTCGATCGCCTCGTCGCACCCGGCGACGTCGGTGAACGTGGTCTTCGGCATGTCCTTGGAGATCAGCTTGGCCTTGGACTTCGCGAACTGCATGACGCCGCGGCCGCCACCGCCCTGGACCTGGTTCATCAGGAACAGGAACAGCAGGATGATCAGCGCGAACGGCAGGAGCGTCGCCAGGATCGAGCCGAGCAGGCTGGGCTTGGCGATCTTGGAGTTGGACTCCTCGATCGTGCCCTTGGCGATCTGCTCGTCGACCTGGTCGATGATGCCGCGTTGCTGACCGGCCACCCAGTAGGCCGTGACCTTGTCCCCGCTCGAGCGGACGCCGTCGTCGAGCGTCGCCTGCATCGCCTGGTCACCACCGACGAAGGTGATCTCCTTGACCTCGCCCTTCGCGATGTAGGACTCCATCTCGGAAGTCGTCACCTCGTCGTACCCGCCGTTGGGCGCGAGGTACTGCAGGGCGAGCAGCACGCCGACCACGGCGAGCACGATCCACAACCAGGGACCCTTGAATATGCGCTTCACAGACTTCTCTCGACACGTCTCTGCCGTCCGCGCGACCGGTGATGGTCCCGCGGACGATCAACTGAACTGACGACGGTACACAACGTCGGCAACGCCCATTCTCGCAGGCGAGTGGGTAACCGTGGGAACCGCTCAGGAGTAGACGTGCGGAGCGAGGGTGCCGATGTCGCGCAGGTTGCGGTAGCGCTCGCGGTAATCGAGGCCGTAGCCGACCACGAACTCGTTGGGGATGTCCCAGCCGACGTACCTCGCCTCGACCGGCATCTGCAGCGCCTCGGGCTTGCGCAGCAGCGTGCAGATCTCGACGCTGGCCGGGTTGCGGGAGCTCAGGTTCGAGGTGAGCCAGGACAGCGTCAGCCCGGTGTCGATGATCTCGTCGACGATGACGACGTGGCGCCCGGAGATGTCGGTGTCGAGGTCCTTGAGGATCCGCACGACGCCGCTGGACTTGGTGCCCGAGCCGTACGACGTCACCGCCATCCAGTCCATCTCGAGGTGCCGGCTGAAGCTGCGGGCCAGGTCTGCCATGACCATCACCGCGCCGCGCAGGATGCCGACGATCAGGAGGTCCTTGCCTTCGTAGTCGGCCTCGATGTCCTTGGCCAGCTCCGCCAGCCGTTCCTGGATCTGGGCCTCCGTGAACAGGACGTTGACGAGGTCGTTCTCCACGTGGGACGAGTCCATGCGCACACCCTAGGGCGCGGGTCGGGGTGCACCCGCTCAGGGGTGCGGGCTTCCGGCGCGGCGCTCAGGTCCGCTCGAACACCAGGAGGTCGCCGTGGCGCCGGCAGCGCAGGTGCCCGGGGAGGTCGACCGAGCGGTTGCCGGCCCCCGAGAGCAGGTCGTCCATCGCGAGCACGTGCACCCGGAACAGCTCCGACGCGGGGCTTCCCGCGGCGAGCGCCGCCAGCCGCAGCACCCGGGTGCGCACGGCCTCCGGTCGCCGCGCGAGCTCCGCCACGACCAGCCCGTCCCCGGTGGACACGGCGGCGAGGGACTCGTCGGCGGCCTGGTCCAGAGCCGCCAGGTCGGCCTGCAGGCTGTCGGCCGTCCGCGCCAGGGCGGCCGCGACGCCGGGGCCGAGCTCCTCCTCCAGCACGGGGAGCACCCGGTGCCGCACCCGGGCACGGGTGAACCGCGGGTCCAGGTTGTGCGGGTCCTCCCACGTCTCGATCCCCTCGGCGCTGCAGGCGGCCTCGGTCTGCGCCCGCGTGACCTCGAGCAACGGGCGCCGGAACTCGTCGAACGCGTGCCGCATGCCGGCGATCGAGCGGCCCCCCGAGCCCCGCACGAGGCCCAGCAGCACGGTCTCGGCCTGGTCGTCGAGCGTGTGGCCGAGCAGCACGACGCGCGACCCCAGCCGGGAGGCGACCTCGGCGAGCACGGCGTACCTCGCCTCCCGGGCCGCGGCCTCGATGCCCCGGCCGCCCGGGTCGACGGTGACCCG
>DASTUX010000139.1:0-2362 GCA_035759395.1 Nocardioides sp. | reverse complement strand
TGGAGCACCCGCCCACCACGAGGAGCGGCACGACCAGGCCGAGAGCGAACGCCGTCCGAGAGCGACTCACGCGCGGATCCTTCCCCCGAGGAGCGTCGCCCGAAACGCGACACCGCCAGGCACGCTACCGAGGTCTAGACGCCTCGGGAAGCACGAGATCCGGGACTGTGGACGAGCCCCCGAAACCCGTCGGGGTTGTCAGGCTTTCCCGACGGATGTCAGGCACTGCACGCCCCGACAGCCGTCGGGATCCCCGGTCATCCGGGGATCCCTGCACGCCCTACGGCAGGGCGACGACGCCGAGCTCGGCGGGCGAGGTGAGCAGGTCGTTGCGCGGGACCACGCGGACCGTGTAGCCGAACGCGCCGCTGTGGTCGAGGACGAGCGAGCCGTCGAAGCGGTGTCGGCCGCCCTCATAGGTCTCGGCCACGGTCAGCGGCTCGATCCGGGTGTCGACCAGGTCGTCCTCGCTGTTGATCACACCGTGCACGAGCTCGACCTCGACGTCCTCGGGCGACAGGTCGCCCAGCGCCACGAAGGCCCGGACGCTCAGGGTCGCACCGACCTCGGGGGCGTCCCCGATGCCACTGCTCTCGACGTGCTCGACGCGGACGGCGGGCCAACCGGCCCGGACCCGCTTCTTCCAGGCGGCCAGCTCCGTGGCGCCCGCGAAGTCGGAGTTGAGCTGACGGGCGATGCCGGCGGCCGGGGTGTACAGCTCGCGGGTGTAGTCGCGCACCATCCGGGTGGCCAGGACCTTGGGTCCGAGCGACTTCAGCGTGTGCCGGACCATCTCGAGCCATCGGCCGGGGACACCCTCGGAGTCGACGTCGTAGAACCGCGGCGCGACCTCGTTCTCGATGAGGTCGTAGAGCGCGGTCGCCTCGAGGTCGTCACGGTGGTCGGGGTCGTCGACGCCGTCGGCGGACGGGATCGCCCAGCCGTTGTTGCCGTCGAACCACTCGTCCCACCAGCCGTCGAGGATGGAGAGGTTGAGGCCACCGTTGAGCGCGGCCTTCATGCCCGACGTGCCGCACGCCTCGTACGGACGCAGCGGGTTGTTCAGCCAGACGTCGCAGCCGGGGTAGAGCGGCAGCGCCATCGCGATGTCGTAGTTGGGCAGGAACGCGATGCGGTGCCGGACCTCGGGGTCGTCGGCGAACTTCACCATCTCCTGGATCAGCTTCTTGCCGCCGTCGTCGGCCGGGTGCGACTTGCCCGCGATGATCAGCTGCACCGGACGCTCGGGGTCGAGCAGCAGCTTCTTCAGGCGCGCGGGGTCGCGCAGCATCAGCGTGAGCCGCTTGTACGACGGGACGCGGCGGGCGAAGCCGATCGTCAGCACATCAGGGTCGAAGGCGGAGTCGATCCACCCCAGCTCGGCCTTGGCAGAGCCGCGCTCGGCCCACGAGCTGGCCAGGCGCTTGCGGGCGTCGATGACGAGCCGCTCACGCAGCTTGCGCTTCACCGCCCACACCTCGGCGCCGGGGATCTTGTCGACGGCGTTCCAGAACGCCTCGGTGTCGTCACCGTCGGGGTCCGCGCCCTGGCTGACGGCGAGCTCGAACACCTCACGGGCCACCCAGGTGGGGGCGTGCACGCCGTTGGTGATCGACCCGATCGGGACCTCGGCCTCGTCGAAGGCCGACCAGAGGCCGTTGAACATGCCCCGGCTGACCTCGCCGTGGAGGATCGAGACGCCGTTGGCGCGCTGTGCGAGGCGGAAGCCCATGACCGCCATGTTGAAGACCGAAGCGTCGCCACTGTCGTAGTCCTCGGCACCGAGCGCGAGGATCCGGTCGACGGGCACGCCCGGGGTGGCACCCGCGTCGCTGAAGTACTGCTCGACGAGCGTCCGCGGGAAGCGGTCGATGCCGGCCGGGACCGGCGTGTGGGTGGTGAAGACCGTGGAGGCACGGCCGACCTCGAGCGCGGTGTCGAAGTCGAGCTTCGGTCCGTCCTCGGCCACCGTCAGCTCGCGGATCCGCTCGAGACCGAGGAAGCCGGCGTGGCCCTCGTTGGTGTGGAACACCTCGGGCTCCGGGGCGCCGGTGATCCGGGAGTAGGCACGCAGGGCGCGGACACCGCCGACGCCGAGCAGCAGCTCCTGGCGCAGGCGGTGCTCGCTGTTGCCGCCGTAGAGCCGGTCGGTGACGTCGACGTAGTGGTCGGGGTTGCCCTCGACGTCCGTGTCGAGCATCAGCAGCGGCACGCGGCCGACGCTGGCCACCCAGATCCGGGCGATCAGGTCGGGGCCGCCGGGCATCGCGATCGAGATCGTCGCGCCGGAGCCGTCGGCCTCGCGCAGCAGCGAGATCGGCAGGCCGTCGGGGTCGAGGACCGGGTAGGTCTCCTGCTGCCA
>DASTUX010000138.1:0-27351 GCA_035759395.1 Nocardioides sp. | reverse complement strand
CTCGGAGAACGAGGCCTTGCCGATGATGAAGTGCAGGTTGGCGTGGCGGTCGACGCGGAACTCGATCTTGCCGCCCTTGATGTCGGACACGGCCTTGGCCACGTCCGGCGTCACGGTGCCGGTCTTCGGGTTCGGCATCAGGCCGCGGGGGCCGAGGACGCGGCCGAGGCGACCGACCTTGCCCATCATGTCGGGCGTCGCGACGACGGCGTCGAAGTCGAGCCAGCCGCCGGCCACCTTCTCGATGAGCTCGTCGCCACCGACGACGTCGGCGCCGGCCTCACGGGCGGCGTCAGCCTTCTCGGCGTTCGCGAAGACCAGGACCCTGGCGGTCTTGCCGGTGCCGTGCGGGAGGTTGACGGTGCCGCGGACCATCTGGTCCGCCTTGCGCGGGTCGACACCGAGACGCATGACGACGTCCACGGTCTCGTCGAACTTCTTCTTGCTGGTGGTCTTGGCGATCTTGATCGCGGCCAGCGGGGCGTAGAGCTCGTCCTTGTCGAACTGCTCAGCCGCGGTGCGGTAGGTCTTGCTGCGCTGCATGTCTGGTTCTCGTTTCTTCCAGTGTGGTCGGGTGGGCCAGCGCGGCCCTGCCACAGGTGCTAGTGGTGCGGGTGGACTCGGTGCGGTCAGTCGGTGGTGACGCCCATGGAGCGGGCAGTTCCCTCGACGATCTTCATGGCCGCGTCGATGTCGTTGGCGTTGAGGTCGGGCAGCTTGGTCGTCGCGATCTCGCGCACCTGGTCCTTGGTCAGCTTGCCGACCTTCTCCTTGTGCGGGACGCCCGAGCCCTTCTTCAGACCGGCAGCCTTCTTGATGAGCTCAGCGGCCGGCGGGGTCTTGGTGATGAACGTGAACGAGCGGTCCTCGTAGATCGTGATCTCGACGGGGATGACGTTCCCGCGCATCGACTCGGTCTGCGCGTTGTAGGCCTTGCAGAACTCCATGATGTTCACGCCGTGCGGACCGAGAGCGGTACCGACCGGCGGAGCAGGAGTGGCTGCCCCGGCCTGAAGCTGCACCTTGACGAGCGCTGCGATCTTCTTCTTGGGAGGCATTCTTCAGGATCCTTTTTCTTGCGTGCGTTGTGGTCTCGACGAGCGCGGCACCGGTGTCGACCGGGTCGGGCTCTGCCACCTGGTTGTTGCTGGGTGTTGCTGGGTGAGCGTCAGACCTTCTGGATCTGGCTGAAGCTCAGCTCGACCGGGGTCTCCCGGCCGAAGATCTCGACGAGGGCCTTGACCCTCTGGGACTCGGCGTTGATCTCGGTGATCGTCGCGTGCAGCGTGGCGAACGGACCGTCGACGACCATGACCGAGTCGGAGACGTCGAAGTCGGCAACCTCGACAGCCTTCTTGGCGGCGGTGCCACCCGACGGCGACGGCTGACCGGCCGCGACAGCCTCGGCCTCGGCACGCGCGACCACGGCCGGGGCGAGCATGTTCTCGACCTCGGACATGCTCAGCGGCACGGGCTGGTGGCTGTGCCCGACGAACCCGGTCACCGAGGGGGTGTGCCGGACAGCGGCCCACGACTCGTCGGTCAGGTCCATGCGGACGAGGACGTAGCCGGGGAGAACGGTGCGCTTGACCATCTTGCGCTGGCCGTTCTTGATCTCGGCGACTTCCTCGGTGGGGACCACGATCTCGTGGATGTAGTCCTCCATGTTCAAGGAGATGATGCGGTTCTCGAGGTTCGACTTCACACGGTTCTCCATGCCGGAGTACGTGTGCACGACGAACCAGTCTCCGGGCTTGGCCCACAGCTCGCGACGGAACGCCTCGAGCGGGCCGTCCTCGACCTCGGCGGACTCGTCGGCGTCAGTGTCGACCGCAACCTCGTCGCCCTCGACGTCCGTCTCGTCGCCGGAGGTCTCCTCGACGGCGTCCTCGCCCTCCGGGGCGGACACCTCGGTGGTCTCGTCGACCGGTGCGTCGACCGCTGCGTCAACCTCAGGGGTCGTCGTCTCCTCGGTCTCGACCGAGTCGTACTGCTCCGACACGTGTTGCTCCGTCATTTCGGTGTCACTTCGATGTCTGTATCGCTGGTGCTGGATGGCGGTCCGACCTCAGGGCCGGACGTGGGTCACTTCGCGGAGTCGCCCGCGAAGATCGCGAACACGAGCTTGCCGAAGCCGAGGTCGAGCACCGACACCAGCGCCATCATGAAGACGACGAACACCATGACCACGATGAAGTACGTGACCAGCTGCTCCTGGGTCGGATAGACGACCTTGCGCAACTCCGCGACGACCTGCCGGTAGAACACGGGCAGGCTCGTGCGCTTCTCGGTCTCGCGCTCACGCGACCCGCGGACTGCCTTGCTGTCCGTCACGCCCGACACCTTTCCTCGTTCGACCACCTGGCTGTCGGCCAGCTGTGCTTGCGGTTCTGCTCTGTTCTTCTGCCTGTCGTTCTGCAGGGCACGAGGGACTTGAACCCCCAACCTTCGGTTTTGGAGACCGATGCTCTGCCAGTTGAGCTAGTGCCCTCCGCGGCTCTCCCGCGTGACCAACCCGCTTCCGGGCAGGCCACAGCATGTGGGAAACCACCAAAAGGGGAGTCTACGGGGAAGACCGAGGCCGAGTCCAAACCGACCCCGGAGACGACACCGTGGAGTGTCGGTCGTGGGCTGAAACCGGTCGCCCACGGTCTCCAGGCCGCCCCTACGATGGTGCCATGACCTCCACCTCGCCTGCCCCGTCCGGCCTCACGCCCGAGGGAGGACCCCGCGACCGACGCGTCTCCCGCCGGATCGGCGCCATCGCCGAGTCCGCCACGCTCAAGGTCGACGCGAAGGCCAAGGCGCTCAAGGCCGAGGGCCGCCCGGTCATCGGGTTCGGCGCCGGTGAGCCGGACTTCCCGACCCCGGCGTACGTCGTCGAGGCCGCGGTGGAGGCCTGCCGCGACCCGAAGAACCACCGCTACACGCCGGCCGGCGGCCTGCCCGAGCTCAAGAAGGCGATCGCCGAGAAGACCCTGCGCGACAGCGGCTACGCGGTCGAGCCGGCCCAGGTGCTCGTGACCAACGGCGGCAAGCAGGCGATCTACGCCGCGTTCGCCGCGATGCTCGACCCGGGCGACGAGGTGATCGTGCCGGCGCCGTACTGGACGACGTACCCCGAGGCGATCCAGCTCGCCGGTGGCGTCCCCGTCGAGGTGCTCGCCGACGAGACCCAGGACTACAAGGTGACCGTCGAGCAGCTCGAGGCGGCGCGCACCGACAGGACCAAGGTGCTGCTGTTCGTCTCCCCGTCGAACCCGACCGGCGCCGTCTACACCTCCGACGAGATCCGCGCGATCGGCCAGTGGGTCGAGGACCACGACCTGTGGGTGCTGACCGACGAGATCTACGAGCACCTCGTCTACGACGGCGTCGACACCGGGTCGATGCCGGTGCTGTGCCCGTTCCTGGCCGACAACTGCGTCGTCGTCAACGGCGTCGCGAAGACCTACGCGATGACCGGCTGGCGGGTCGGCTGGATGATCGGCCCCGTCGATCTGGTCAAGGCCGCAACGAACCTGCAGTCCCACGCCACGTCCAACGTCTCCAACGTCTCGCAGCGGGCCGCGCTGGCCGCCGTCTCGGGTGACCTCACCGCCGTGGAGGAGATGAAGGTGGCCTTCGACCGGCGCCGCAAGCTGATCGTCTCGATGCTCAGCGAGATCGACGGCGTGCTCTGCCCGATGCCGCACGGCGCGTTCTACGCCTACCCGTCAGTGAAGGGCCTGCTCGGCAAGGAGTACGACGGCCGGGTGCTCGACACCTCCGCGGAGCTGGCCGAGTACATCCTCGACCGCGCGGAGGTCGCGGTGGTGCCCGGTGAGGCCTTCGGCTCGCCCGGCTACCTGCGCCTCTCCTACGCGCTCGGGGACGACGACCTCATCGAGGGGATCACCCGGCTGCAGAAGCTCTTCGCCTGAGCGGGTGAGAGACCTCCACGACCTTCCCAAGGCGCACCTGCACCTGCACTTCACGGGGTCGATGCGCCACGAGACCCTGCTCGAGCTGGCGGCCCGGGACGGGATCTCGCTGCCCGAGTCGCTGGTGTCGGAGTGGCCGCCGGAGCTGTCGGCTGCCGACGAGAAGGGCTGGTTCCGTTTCCAGCGCCTCTACGACGTCGCGCGGTCGGTGCTGCGCACGGAGGGCGACGTACGCCGTCTGGTGCGCGAGGCCGCGGAGGACGACGTCCGCGACGGCGGCCGGTGGCTGGAGATCCAGGTCGACCCGAGTGGCTACGCCGCCCGCTTCGGCGGGATCACCGCGTTCACCGACCTGGTCCTGGACGCGGTCCGCGAGGCGTCGCGCGAGACCGGGCTGGGGATGGCCGTCGTCATCGCGGCCAACCGGACCCGGCACCCGCTGGATGCGCGCACGCTGGCCCGGCTCGCCGCGCAGTACGCCGGCCGCGGGGTCGTCGGCTTCGGGCTCTCCAACGACGAGCGGCGGGGCACGACGTCGGACTTCGCGCCGGCCTTCGCCATCGCCGAGCGGGCCGGACTGGCGCTGGTCCCGCACGGCGGCGAGCTGCTGGGCCCGGACAGCATCCGGGTCTGCCTCGACGCCCTGCACGCCGACCGCCTCGGCCACGGCATCCGAGCAGCGGAGGACCCGGCCCTGCTGGACCGGATCGTCGAAGCGGGGGTCGCACTCGAGGTCTGCCCGGTCTCCAACGTGGCGCTGGGCGTCTACTCCGACCTGACGTCGGTGCCGCTGCCGACCCTGATGGCGGCCGGCGCCACGGTCGCCCTGGGGGCCGACGACCCGCTGCTGTTCGGGTCGCAGCTCGCGAGCCAGTACGCCACCATGCGGGCCGCGCACGAGCTCGGTGACGCCGACCTGGCCGAGCTGGCCCGGATGTCGGTCCGCGCGTCGCGGGCACCCGACGACCTGAAGGCGCAGCTGATCTGCGAGGTCGACCGGTGGCTCGTGCCCGAGCCTGACAGGATGCCGACGTGAGCACCTCAGACTCCGACGACACGTCCGACCGCCCCGAGCAGGGCGACGAGTCGCTGCCGCCGACCCACCAGCCCTACGGGCAGCAGCCCCCGCAGTCGCCGTACGGCCAGCCCCAGTACGGCCAGCCCCAGTACGGCCAGCCCCAGCCGGGGCAGCCGCCGTACGGCCAGCAGCCCTACGGGCAGCCCGGCTACCCGCCGGCGTACGGAGCCCCGCAGCCGGGCTACGGGTACGGCGCCCCCGCGGCCGCCACCCACCCGTCGGCCACGACGGCGCTCGTCCTGAGCCTGGTCGGACTGGCCGGCATCATGTTCTGCGGCGGCCTGACGCTCGTGCTCTCGCCGTTCGCGTGGCGCACCGGCGCGAAGGCCGTGCGCGAGATCGACGCCAACCCGGGGATGTACGGCGGCCGCGACCAGGCGAACGCCGGCCGGATCATGGGCATCATCGGGACCGTGCTGCTGGTGCTCGGAGTCCTCGGCGTCGTGCTCCTGATCGGCCTGTTCGCCGTGTCGTCCACGACGTCGACGGTCTACAGCTGAGGGCTCAGAGCTCGCAGCCCACGAGCACCGGCTCGTTGACGAGGCGGATGCCGAACTTCGCCTCGACGCCGGCCCGGACCTCGCGTGCGAGCGCCACCAGGTCCCCGGTCGACGCTCCCCCACGGTTGGTCAGCGCGAGCGTGTGCTTCGTGGAGAGCCCGACCACCCCGTTGCCGTAGCCCTTGCCGAAGCCGGCGTGCTCGATCAGCCACGCGGCGCTGGTCTTGGCGCGGCCGTCCGGCTGCGGCCAGGCAGGGGCACCGTCGGGGACGTCGTCGGCCGCGACCACCGGGTTCGTGAAGAACGACCCGGCGCTCCAGGTGTCGTGGTCGGCCGGGTCGAGGACCATGCCCTTCCCGGTCCGCAGGCCGAGCACGGCCTCCCGGACGTCGGCGAGCGGTGCCCGCTGGCCCTGCTCGACCCCGAGCGTGCGGGCCAGCTCGGCGTACGTGACCGGGGCGCCGAGGCTGCCCTGGCGGAACTGGAACGTCACGCTCAGCACCACGTGGCGCGACGGGTCGGCCTTGAAGCGGCTGTGCCGGTAGCCGAAGCCGCAGTCGGCGTTGGCGAACGTGCGGACACCCTGGAGGGTCCGGTCCCACACGCGCACCGAGGCGACCGTCTGGGCGACCTCCTGGCCGTAGGCGCCGACGTTCTGGATCGGTGTGGCGCCGACCGAGCCGGGGATCCCGGAGAGCGCCTCGATTCCCACCCAGCCGGCGTCGACGGCACGGGCGACGAGGTCGTCCCAGGTCTCGCCCGCCGCGACCGTGACCAGCACCCCACCGCACGAGGCCCCTTCGGGGTCGCTGTCGCCGTCGGTGGCGATCCCGGTCGTCGCCACCTTCACGACCGTGCCCGGGAAGCCGTCGTCGGCGACGACCAGGTTGCTGCCGCCCGCGAGCACCAGCAGGTCGTCCCCGGCCTCGTCGGCACGGCGTACGGCGTCGACGAGCTCGTCGGTGGACGTGGCGGTGACGAAGCGGCCGGCGGGACCGCCCAGGCGCAGCGTGGTGTGGTTGCTGAGCAGCTCGGTGGAGACGTCAGACACGCAGCACGGCCTTGGGCATCCCGAGGACCTTCTGCCCGGCACAGGTGACCGTCAGCGAGATCGTGACCAGTCCGCCGGTGACGTCCTTGACCGTGCCGGCCACCTCGACCTCGATCCCCTCGTCGTCGTCGGGAACGACGACCGGGTTGGTGAACTTGCAGCCCAGGTCGACCACCTCGGCACCCGCCGACCACGTCTCGACCGCGCGGGCGGCCAGGGCGAGCGTGTACATCCCGTGCGCGATCACCCCGGGCAGGCCGACGGCGGTCGCGACCCGGTCGGACCAGTGGATCGGGTTGAAGTCGCCGCTCGCGCCGGCGTAGCGGACCAGGTCCGCGCGACGTACGGCGTAGCGCTGGGTCTCGAGCTCGGCACCGGCCTGGAGCAGACTCATGCGGCACCGCCTGCTTCGGGGGCCCGGTGGACGAGCGTGGCGCTGGTCGAGCAGACGCGGTCACCGCGCGCGTCGGTGATCTCGCTCGTGGTGCCGATGATGTCGTTGCCGCCGATCTGCCGGAGGCTCACGACGGACAGCGTGGCGGTGAGGACGTCACCGGGCCGCACCGGGCGCTCGTAGGAGAACTTCTGCTCGCCGTGCACGATCCGGAACAGGTCGATCGACTCCGCGGCGAGGAACGCGTTCATCGCGTCGAAGGCCAGCACGATCGGGAACGTCGCGGGCGCGGGGCCGCCGGAGTAGTCACCACCGGTCGCGGTGACGAACTCGCGGATCTTCTCCTTGGACACGGCGTACGGCCTCGTGGGCGGGAACACCCGGCCGACGAGGGACTGGTCGACTGCCATGGGATCACCCTAGTGGCGCCAAAATGGCGCGAGGGCGGCCACCCTCGCGGGTGGCCGCCCTCGGCGGAAAGTCTGCTGCGATCAGCGGGTCTCGCGGTGCGCGGTGTGCGTGCGGCAGCGCGGGCAGAACTTCGCGAGCTCCAACCGGTCGGGGTCGTTGCGGCGGTTCTTCTTGGTGATGTAGTTGCGCTCCTTGCAGTCCACGCAGGCAAGCGTGATCTTGGGGCGAACGTCGGAGCTCTTGCTGGCCACGGGAAGTCCTTTGTCGATTGCGGGTGAAGCGGGTGGAGCCGGTGCTGCGGTCTGATCGTGTCGTAGCGGGGGCGGGACTCGAACCCGCGACACCACGATTATGAGCCGTGTGCTCTAACCACCTGAGCTACCCCGCCACCGGGACAGGATGCGCCGACCAGTTTACTGGCCGGCGCATTCCCGCACCCAGAGCCCCTTTACGGAATCGAACCGTAGACCTTCTCCTTACCATGGAGACGCTCTACCGACTGAGCTAAAGGGGCAACGACGGAGAACGATACACAGGGAGCCGCGTGATCGAAAAATCGGGTGAACCCACCTGCTTCTACCGCCTGAACGACACCCCCGATGACGGCCTCGAAACGGTCGAGTCGTACCCCTCGACGGCCGGCCCCTGGTCCCCCGACGCGCAGCACGGAGGCCCTCCGGCGGCCCTGCTCGGGCGCTCGGTGGAAGGGCTCGCGGCGAGGGTCGTGGGGCCCTGCACGATCGGCCGCTTCACCCTGGATCTGCTCGGTCCGGTGCCGGTCGGACCGCTGCAGGTGAGGGCGTCGGTGCTGCGTCCCGGCCGGTCGGTGCAGCTGCTCGGCGCCGAGCTGTACGACGTCACCCGGGACCGCGCGGTCGCGTCGGCCCGGGCCTGGCTCTTCCCGGCGTCGACCGACGGGCCGGTCGACCCCACGCCGCTGGACCACAAGCCGGACGACGGCGTCCACCACGACCGGCCCACCGGCTGGCACGGCGGCTACCTGGACGCGGTCGAGTGGCGCTGGATCTCCGGCTCGGTGGGCGAACCCGGCCCCGGAGTGGTGTGGATGCGAGCACCGGACCTGGTCGAGGGCGAGGAGATCTCCCCCGTCCAGCGACTGCTGGCGTGCGTCGACTCGGCGTCCGGGGTCAGCGCGGCGCTCGACGTACGCCAGTGGGCGTTCCTGAACACCGAGCTGACTGTCCACGTGCTGCGCCCGCCGGTCGGCGAGTGGCTCTGCGTGGATGCCGAGACCACGCTCGGCACCGGGTCGACGGGCATCGCGACGTCGACGGTCCACGACGAGGCCGGGTTGGTCGCGCGGTCGGCACAGGCGCTGCTGGTCCAGCGCCGCTGACGTTCCCGGTCAGTCCTGGATGCGGGCCCAGGGCCGGGCTTCCTCCAGCTCGTAGGCGAGCTCGAGGAGCGTGGCCTCGCGGCCGCTGGCGGCGCCGAGCATCATCCCCTGCGGGAGGCCGGCGGCGGTCGACGCGAGCGGCAGGGAGATGGCCGGGTCACCGGTCGCGTTCTGCAGCGGCGTGAAGGCGACCCACTCGAGGAGCCGGTCGATGATCGTGTCGTAGTCCTGCGCGGGGTCGAGGTGCCCGACCCTCGGGGTCTCGGTGGCCAGCGTGGGGCTCAGCACCACGTCGTACTGCTCGAAGAACGCGGCCGAGGTCCGTCGCGACCCCTTGAGCCGGGCGATGGCCAACGGCATGCGGTGGAGGTTGCGGGTGCAGTGCCGGGCCAGGCCGAGGGTGAGGTTGTCGAGCTGGCCGGGGTCCCACGAGGGGCCGAGGCGGCGGCGCCCGGTGCGGACCAGGAAGAGCGCGAGCAGCGACCAGTAGAGCAGGAAGTCGTCGGGGAAGGACGCGGCGACGGGTGCCTCGACCTGCTCGACGCGGTGGCCGAGCTCGTCGAGGAGCGCGGCGGTCTGCAGCGTGAGCTCGTGCACCTCGGGCGACGCACTGACGCCGAGGCCGTCGGTGACGACGGCGACGCTGAGCCGGCGGTGGCCCGGGCGGGTGATGTTGCCGACCGGCGGAAGGTGCAGGGCCCGGTAGACCTTCTCGGACTCGCGGAAGAACGCTGCCGTGTCACGCACCGAGCGGGTCACGACGCCGTCGGAGATGATCCGGACCGGCATCCCGCGCATCAGCTTGTCCTGGGCGAGCCGGTCGCGGGTGGGCTTGAGGCCGACCAGGCCGTTGACGGCCGCGGGGATCCGGATCGAGCCGCCGCCGTCGTTGGCGTGCGCGAGGGGTACGACGCCCGCCGCCACCATCGCGGCCGACCCGGCCGACGAGGCGCCCGCGGTGTGCTCGGGACTCCACGGGGACCGGACCGGCCCGAGCCGCGAGTGCTCGGCCGAGGGGCTGAACCCGAACTCCGACAGCTGGGTCTTGCCCAGCGGCACGACCCCGGTGGCGAGGAACATCCGGGCGAAGTCGCCGTCCTGCGGTGCCGACCGCCCGAGGAAGGCGTCGGTGCCCTGCTGGGTCGGCATGTCCGCAACGTCGACGTTGTCCTTGAGGAAGGTCGGCACGCCCGCGAAGAAGCCACCCCGGGGGTCCTTCGCCTCGGCGCGGGCGCGCTCGAACGAGGTGTGGGCGAGGGCGTTGAGCTGCGGGTTGACCCGCTCGGCGCGCGCGATCGCGGCCTCGACCACCTCGGTGACCGCGACCTCGCCCTGCTGGATGGCCGAGACCAGGCCGACTGCGTCGAGGTCGCCGAGAGCGTCGTCACCGAATGCCTGCACACGCGTCATGCGGGCCAACCTACAAAGGATCGCGCCGGGTCCGGAGGGCTGCTCACGCGAGGAGGGCGAGGAGCACCGGGAGCAGGATGCTCGTGGCCAGGGCGGTGAGGCCCATGGAGAGCCCGGCGAAGGCGCCCTCGGTCTCGTCCTCGACCAGCGCCCGCGAGGTTCCGATGCCGTGCGAGACCGCCCCGAGCGCGAGCCCCCGCGCCCGGCGGTCCCGCACGCGCAGCAGGTCGAGCACGGCCGGCCCCGCGACGGCGCCGAGGATCCCGGCGACGACCGCCAGGACGGCGGACAGCGGCGGCAGGCCACCGATCGTGGTCGAGAGCGCGATCGCCACCGGGGTGGTCGTCGACCGGGGGGCCACCGTGCGGACCAGCACGTCGTCGCCGCCGAGCGCCTGCACCAGCAGCACGGCGGTCGTCACCGAGACCAGCGCCCCGATCACGATCGCGACCAGCATGGGGACGACGAAGCCGCGCAGCCGGTGCGCCTGGCGGTGGAGCGGGACGGCCAGCGCGACGGTGGCCGGCCCCAGCCAGAACGCGATCAGCTCGGTGCCGGAGCGGTAGACGTCGTAGTCCACGTCGAGCAGGGTGATCGCCGTTCCCACGACGGCGACCGCGACCAGCACCGGTTGGGCCAGGGCGTGACCGCCGGTGCGCTCCTGGAGCTCCCGGCCGAGCCGGTAGGCCACCAGCGTGACGAGCACGAAGAACAGCGGCGAGTGGACCAGCCAGTCCCAGGTCTCCTGGAGGCTGCCGCTCATCGGGGCGCACTCCGCCGCGCGGCGAGCCGCTCGAGCAGCACGGTGCTCCAGCCGACGGCGGCCAGGCCGACGAGCCACGCGACCAGGAGGGCCACCACGATGGGGACGGCGTGGTCGCGGATCGTCGCGAGGTAGACCACGACCCCGACACCGGCCGGCACGAAGAGCAGCTGCAGGTGCCGCAGCAGGCCGTCGGCGGCGCGGACGACCGTGGCGTCGTCACCCGCGCGGCGTACCTGCAGCAGGACGAAGAGGAGGACCATCCCGACGACGGGACCCGGCACCGGGGCGTCGGTGACCCGGACGAGCACCTCGCCCACCAGCTGGCAGCCGAGGAGCCAGGTCAGTCCAGTGATCACCGCGGCATTGTCGCAGCGCGGGGGCGGACGCTCAGGAAGGCGCCAGCACGACCGTCCAGCTGATCGCCTTGGCCGAGGCCACGCCGGCGGTGGCTGCCACAGCGGGAGCCGTGCCGCTCGGCAGCTCCTCGGTGTCGCCGACGGCGACGGCGAGCAGCCCCCCGCCCGAGCCGGTGGTGGCTGCGCGTCCGGTCACCCCGGTCGGCAGCGTCCAGCCGTGGACGGTGCTGGTCTTGTCGGCCCAGTAGCGCAGGACGGTGGATCCGGCGGTCGAGACCGTGGCCGCGGGGGCGGTGTGGGTGGCAGTGGTGCCGGATTCGAACGCCGACACCGCCGCCGTCACTCCTGCTGCGCCCCGGTAGGCCAGCACGGCCATGCTGGTCTTGGAGATGGCGTCCAGGGTGGTCCGCACGGTCGAGCCCGCGTCGGTCGCGACGGCCGACCGCGTGAAGAGCCTGGACCGCACGTCGATGCCGTCGGAGACGGTGCCGAGAAGCGTCCAACCGGCCGGGGTGGTGGCGGTGGACGCGCGGTTGGTCGTCACGAAGAGCACCAGGCGGTCGCCGGCCGCGACACCCGCGGGGATGACCACCGAGGGTTGGGTCACGTTCGCGTCGGTCGCCCGCGCCGCGACGAAGGTGATGTCCGTCGCCGGCGGTGTCTCCACGACGGTCACGTCCCGGGTGGCGGTCGCGACGGCACCGTCGTCGTCTGTGACCGTGAGGGCCACGGTGTACGTGCCCGGTCCGGCGAAGTCGTGGGTCGCGGTCGGCCCGGAGGCCTCGCTGCCGTCCCCGAAGGTCCAGGCCCAGGACGCGACGAACCCGTCGAGGTCACCGGAGCCGGTCCCGTCGAACGAGCAGGCCAGCAGGGTGCAGCTCGACGTGAAGGAGGCAACCGGATCCTGGTTGGGCGGGGGGGCTCCGCCCACCAGGACCACGGAGTACTCGGCGCCTCCTCCGGCGGCGTGCACGGCGCCCGAGACGCCCGGCACGACGACGGCGAGGCTGCGGTCGACGAGGGTGCCGTCACCGACCTGCCCATTGGTGTTGTGGCCCCAGGCCATCACCCGGCCGTCGGCGAGCACGACCATGCCGGTGTCGCGGCCCGAGCCGAGCGACACCGCACCGGTCACTCCCTGCACCGCCACCGGCCGGGTCCTCAGGGTGGTGGTGCCGTCGCCCAGCGCGGAGCGGTAGTTGCGACCCCAGGCGAGCACGGTCCCGTCCGTGACGAGCGCGTAGGAGTGGTGCGCCCCGGCGGCGACGTCGCTGATGCCGGTCGCCACCTGGACCGGGGAGAGCGCGTCGGTCAGCGTGCCGTTGCCGACCTGGCCGTAGTCGTTGGATCCCCAGGTCCAGGCGGACCCGTCGGAACGTACGGCGAGGCCGTGGTCGCGGCCTCCGGCGATCCGCACCACCTCGGTCAGCGAGCCGACCCGGACGGGCGTCAGCCGGCGGACGGTGGTGCCGTCGCCGACCTGGCCCTCGTTGTTGCGCCCCCAGCCGGCGACCGTGCCGTCGGCACGGATCGCGTAGCTCATGTCCCGCCCGGCCGCGATGGCCACGGCGTCGGTCAGCCCGGCGACCTGGACCGGAGAGCGGCGCAGGGTCGTGGTGCCGTCCCCGAGCTGGCCATCGGAGTTCAGGCCCCAGGTCCACACCGTGCCGTCGGCACGCAGCGCCATCGAGAAGTTGTGGCCGGTCTCGACTGCCACGACGTTGGCCAGGGAGGGGACGCGGGTCGGCAACGGACGGTTCGTCGTCGTGCCGAGACCCAGCTGTCCCTGGACGTTGCTCCCCCACACCCAGACGGTCCCGTCCGAGCGCAGGGCGATCACGTGCTCCCGCCCGCCGTGCAGGTCGACGACGTCGTCCAGCCCCGTCACCGGTGCCGCGGTCAACCGGCTCGTGGTGGTCCCGTCGCCCAGCTGTCCGAAGGCGTTGCCACCCCAGGTCCAGGGGACTCCGGAGACCGTGAGCGCGGCAGCGGTCGTCCGGGCGGCCGCGACGGTGGGCACGGGCGTCACGGCCAGTGCCACCAGCGCGCCCAGGGCCAGGAGCCCGAGAGGATTGAGCAGGCGTCGAGCCACGGCGTCCTCCGCACGGTGTGGCTTGTCACGCTAACGACGCGGGCACACCGCACACACGCCCAAAACCGGGTATCGCGGGCGACCTCAGGCGTCGGCGGCGAGGCGCGCGTCGATGGCCGCCGGGCTGAGCACGTGATCGAGCGCCAGGGCCGCGCAGCCGACCAGTCCGGCCCGGTCCCCGTGGGTGGCCGGGCGGAACTGCAGGTCGCGGGTGGCCAGCGCCGAGGCCCGGGCGTAGACGCTCTCGCGCACGCCCGCGGCGTACACGTCGAAGGCTGCGGCCATGTCGCCGCCGATCACCACGGCCTCCGGGTTGAGCAGGTTGATCGCGACGGCGAGCACCTCACCGAGCCGGCGCCCGCTGTCGCGCAGCAGGCTCCGCGCCTCGGCGTCGCCCTGCATCGCCAGCGCGACCAGGTCGCGGACGTGGCCGACGTCGCGACCCGACTCGGCGAGCCGGCCCACCAGCGCCCAGCCGCCGGCCACGGTCTCCAGGCAGCCGGTGTCGCCGCAGCGGCACGGCCGCCCCGAGGCCGCATCGACCTTGGTGTGCCCGATCTCGCCGGCCCCGCCGCCGTGGCCGGACAGCACCCGGCCGCCGGCGATGATGCCGAGCCCCAGCCCGGTCGAGGCCTTCACGACGAGGACGTCCCGGAGCGTGCCCGCGGCGCCGAGACGTTCGGAGCGGGCCAGCACGTCGGCGTCGTTGGCCACGAACAGCGGGACGTCCGCGATGCCGGAGAGGTACGGCGCCAGGTCGACGCCGTCCCAGCCGGCCATCACCGGGGAGTCCACGCTGACCCCGCGTCCGGGGTCGACGGTGCCGGGCAGGCTGAGCCCGACGGCCAGGACGGGCGGGACGATCCCCTCGAGCAGCGTGGCGAGCCGGGCCGCGATCTCGGGCATCAGCCGGTCCGGCCCGGCCCCGATCTCGTTGTCGGCCGAGTCGGCGACCAGCTCGCCCCCGTCGAGGTCGAAGACCGCGAGCTGGGTGCGCGAGCGACCGATCGCGACCGCGAGCACGACTCCCGCGTCCTTGTTGAAGAGCAGCCCGCCGGGGGGCCGGCCGCCGGTCGAGGCGAGCTCCTCACCGGCCAGGAGCAGCCCCGCGGTGGAGAGCGCCTGGACTCGGGCGACCACGGCGGTCCGCGACAGGCCGGTGAGTGAGCGCAGCCGGGAGCGGGTCTCGGCACGGCCGGTGCGGACGAGCTCGAGGAGCTCGCCGGCGGTCGCCGGGGCCGCGGACTCACGGACGGACTGGGTCATGCCCGCCACTTTAATCCAGAAAAAACCTTAGTAGGGCTTGTAACGATCCAAAGTTATTCCTACGGTGGAGCCCATGGACCAGACCGCCACCGCCCACGCGGTGCCCGACTCCTGCGACTTCACCGTCTTCGGAGGGACCGGCGACCTGGCGTTGCGCAAGCTGCTGCCGGCCCTCTACCTGCGTGACCTCGAAGGGCAGCTGCCCCGCGACACCCGGATCATCGGAGTCTCGCGGGCCGAGCTCGACGACGAGGGCTATCGCGCCGAGGTCCGCGCCGCCCTCACCGAGCACGTCACCACCGACGACCTCGACGACCGGGCCGTCGACCGGCTCGTCGCCCGCCTGCACCACCTCACGCTCGACGCCGAGAACCCCGACGAGTGGTACCGGCTGCACGACCTGCTCAAGGACCGTCCCGCACCCGAGGACGTCGTGCGCGTCTTCTACCTCGCCGTGGGGCCCTCGCTGTTCGGGTCGATCTCGCGGCACCTCGACGAGATCGGCGTCGTCAACGAGAACGCCCGGGTGGTGCTCGAGAAGCCGATCGGCCACGACCTCGCCTCCGCGCTCGCCGTCAACGACGCCGTCGGCAGCGTCTTCGCCGAGTCGCAGATCTTCCGGATCGACCACTACCTCGGCAAGGAGAGCGTGCAGAACCTCCTCGTCACCCGCTTCGCCAACACGTTCCTCGAGCCGCTGTGGAACTCGCACTGGGTCGACCACGTGCAGATCACGGTGGCCGAGTCACTGGGGGTCGGCGACCGGGGCGGCTACTACGACCACGCGGGCGCGCTGCGCGACATGGTCCAGAACCACCTGCTCAACCTGCTCTGCCTGGTGGCCATGGAGCCGCCCTCGCACGTCGGTCGCGAGACCGTGCGCGACGAGAAGCTCAAGGTGCTCCAGGCCCTCAAGCCGATGCAGCCCGCGGACGTCGACCGCGACACCGTGCGCGGCCGCTACACCGAGGGGCTCGTCGACGGCGCCGCCGTGGCGGCGTACGCCGACGACCTCGGCCACGGCGGCAGCCACACGGAGACCTTCGTGGCGCTGCGGACCGAGGTGCAGAACTGGCGCTGGGCGGGGGTGCCGTTCTACCTGCGCACCGGCAAGCGGATGGACCGGCGCGCCTCGGAGATCATCGTGGTCTTCAAGCAGCCGCCGCACTCGATGTTCCCGCACAGCGAGGGCAGCACCGAGCCCAACCGGCTGCACATCCAGGTCCAGCCCGACGAGGGCATGCGCCTGCACCTGACCGCCAAGGAGCCAGGCCCCGGCGGGATCCGGCTGCGACCGGTCTCGCTCGACCTGAGCTACGCCACCGCCTTCGAGCAACGTCTCCCGGACGCCTACGAGCGCCTGCTGATGGACGTCATCAAGGGCAACCCCACCCTCTTCATGCGCCGCGACGAGGTCGAGGCCGCATGGACCTGGGTGGAACCGATCCTCACCCGCTGGGCGACCTCGCCCGCACGGCCGAAGCGCTACCCGGCCGGCACCAGCGGACCCACCGCCGCCACGACTCTCCTCGAGCGCGACGGCCGATCCTGGCAGGAGCCCGACGCATGAAGCAGCAGGTCCACCCGATCCTGACCGACGTCACCGATCGCATCATCGCCCGCAGCGCCCACTCCCGGGCGACCTACCTCGGGCGCGTCCGCGCGGCCGGGGACCGCGGGCCCCGGCGCGGCCAGCTGGCGTGCGCCAACCTCGCGCACGGCTTCGCGGCCTCCGACGCGCCCGCCAAGCAGGCACTGCGCGGCCGCACCAAGCCGAACCTCGCGATCGTCTCGGCCTACAACGACATGCTCTCGGCGCACCAGCCCTACCGCGACGTGCCCGAGGCCCTCAAGAAGGCGGTCATCCGGGCCGGCGGCATCGCCCAGTTCGCCGGTGGCGTGCCCGCCATGTGCGACGGGATCACCCAGGGCCGCGACGGCATGCAGCTCTCGCTCTACAGCCGTGACGTGATCGCGATGTCGACCGCGATCGCCCTGTCGCACGACATGTTCGACGGCGCCCTGATGCTGGGCGTCTGCGACAAGATCGTGCCCGGCCTGCTGATCGGCGCGCTGTCCTTCGGCCACCTGCCGACGGTCTTCGTCCCGGCCGGCCCGATGGCGTCCGGGCTGCCGAACTCCGAGAAGGCCCGGGTCCGCCAGCGGTACGCCGAGGGCAAGGCCGGCCGCGAGGAGCTGCTCGAGGCCGAGGCGGCGTCGTACCACTCCGGCGGGACGTGCACGTTCTACGGCACGGCGAACTCCAACCAGCTGCTCATGGAGGTGCTCGGCCTGCACCTGCCGGGATCCTCGTTCGTGAACCCCGGCACCCCGCTGCGCGAGGCGCTGACCCGGGCCGCCGGTGCGCGCGTCACGGAGCTGACCCGGCAGGGCGGTGAGCACACGCCGATCGGCGAGATCGTCGACGAGAAGGCGATCGTGAACGCCTGTGTCGCGCTGCTCGCGAGCGGCGGCTCGACCAACCACACGATGCACCTGGTCGCGATCGCCCGCGCCGCGGGCATCGTCCTGACCTGGGACGACCTGTCCGACCTGTCGGCCGTCGTACCGCTGCTCAGCCGGATGTACCCCAACGGCGAGGCGGACGTGAACCACTTCCACGCGGCCGGCGGCATCGGGTTCATGGTGCACACGCTGCTGCGCGCCGGCCTGCTCCACGACGACGTGCGCACGGTGGCCGGGCACGGGCTGTGGCGCTACACCACCGAGCCGAAGCTCCGCGGTGGCGAGCTCACCTGGGAGGAGGGTCCCAAGGCCTCGCTCGACCACGACGTGCTGCGCCCCGCGGACGACCCGTTCTCCCCCGACGGCGGACTGCGGATGCTGTCCGGGCCGCTCGGCCGGGCCGTGATCAAGACGTCCGCGGTCAAGCCCGAGCACCGGACCGTGACGGCCCCGGCCGTCGTGTTCGACCACCAGGACGACTTCCTGACCGCGTTCGGTGCCGGTGAGCTCGACGGCCGCGACTTCGTCGCGGTGATCCGCTACCAGGGACCGGCCGCCAACGGCATGCCCGAGCTGCACAAGCTGACCCCCGCGCTCGGAGTGCTGCAGGACCGTGGCCAGCGGGTCGCGCTCGTCACCGACGGGCGGATGTCCGGCGCGAGCGGCAAGGTCCCGGCGGCCATCCACGTCACGCCGGAGGCCTCGCTCGGCGGCCCGCTGTGCCGGGTGCAGGACGGCGACGAGATCTCCGTCGACGCCACGACCGGACTGCTCGACCTGCACGTCGACGACGCCGAGTTCGCCGCCCGCCCCCCGACCGGCCGCGCGCCGCAGGGCGACGAGTGGGCCGGGACCGGCCGCGAGCTGTTCGCCGCCTTCCGTGCCACGGTCGGCTCGGCGGAGACCGGCGCCAGCGTCTTCCCGGACGTCAGCAGCCCGAGCCAGGAGGTGCCCCTTGTCCACGCCGTCTGAGCACCCTCCGGGCTCGCTGCTCGACCGCGTCCCGGTCGTCCCCGTCGTCGTGATCGACGACCTCGACCACGCGGTCCCGGTCGCGCGGGCGCTGGTGGCCGGCGGGCTGCCGGTGATCGAGCTGACCCTGCGCACCCCCGTGGCCCTCGACGCGATCCGTGCGATCGCGGGCGAGGTGCCCGAGATCCTCGTCGGCGCCGGCACCATCGTGACGCCGGGCCAGGCGAAGCAGGCCCTCGACGCCGGCGCGCAGTTCCTGGTCTCCCCCGGATCCACTCCCACGCTGCTCTCGGCGATGGCCGACACCGGGCTGCCGTTCCTGCCCGGGACCGCCACGGTCTCGGAGGTCCTGGCCGTGCTCGAGGCCGGGTTCACCGAGATGAAGTTCTTCCCGGCCGAGGCCTCCGGAGGGACGGCCTTCCTGAAGTCGATCGCCTCCCCCGTGCCCGCCGCCCGCTTCTGCCCGACCGGCGGGATCACCGCGGCGACGGCCGCGTCGTACCTCGCGCTGCCGAACGTCGGTTGCGTCGGCGGCTCATGGCTGACGCCGGCCGATGCCCTCGCGTCGGGCGACTGGGGCAGGATCGAGCGTCTCGCCGCCGGGGCCGCGGAGACCAGCCCCTAACGTTGGCGGCATGAACGATGTCGTGATCTGCGAGCCGCTGCGCACCCCGGTCGGACGATTCGGGGGCGCGCTGGCCTCACTGAGCGCCGTCAACCTGGCCACCACTGTCCTCACTGAGCTGGTCCGTCGCACCGGCCTCTCGGAAGGCGACGTCGACGACGTCGTGCTGGGCCAGTGCTACGCCAACGGCGAGTCACCGGCGATCGGCCGGATCGCGGCACTCGACGCCGGCCTCGGCACCGGCGTGCCCGGTCTCCAGCTCGACCGGCGTTGCGGATCGGGGCTCCAGGCCGTGCTGTACGCCGCGGGGCAGGTCGCGACCGGTGCGGCCCGGGTCGTGGTCGCCGGCGGCACCGAGTCGATGTCCCAGGTCGAGCACTACGCGCTCGGGCTTCGCACCGGCCTCCGCGCGGGCGGCGTACACCTGATGGACCGCCTGGACCGGGCCCGCGAGACCGCGGGCGGCCAGTTCCACCCGGTCCCCGGCGGCATGCTCGAGACGGCCGAGAACCTCCGCAGGGAGTACGCCCTGTCCCGCGGGGAGCAGGATGCGCTGGCGGTGCGCTCCCAGCAGCGCGCGGTCGCCGCCCAGGTGGCCGGCCGGTTCAACGAGGAGCTGGTGCCGGTCACCGTCCCCGGTCGACGCGGAGCGCCCGACCTGGTCGTGGACCGCGACGAGCACCCGCGTCCGGGCACCACGATCGAGGACCTGGCCGGGCTGCGCCCGGTCCGGGCGAAGCTCGACGCCGACTCGACCGTCACGGCCGGCAACGCCAGCGGCCAGAACGACGGCGCGGCGATGTGCGTGGTGACGACCCGCGACGAGGCGGAGCGGCGCGGGCTGCGGCCGGTGCTGGCCCTCCGGTCGTGGGCCGTGGCCGGCGTGGGTCCCGAGGTGATGGGGATCGGTCCGGTGCCGGCGACCGCGGCGGCGCTCGAGCGCGCCGGGCTGGGACTCGCCGACATCGACGTGATCGAGCTCAACGAGGCGTTCGCCGCGCAGGTGCTGGCCTGCCTGCGCGAGTGGAAGGTCGACCCGGAGGACGAGCGGCTCAACCCCAACGGCTCGGGCATCTCGCTCGGCCACCCGGTCGGCGCCACCGGCGCCCGGATCCTCGCCACGATGGCGCACGAGATGCAGCGCCGCGGCAGCCGCTACGGGCTGGAGACGATGTGCATCGGGGGCGGGCAGGGCCTCGCGGCCGTCTTCGAGGCGGTGCGCTGAGCTAGGACGCCGTACCCCTGCGGTGGCAGCCGACGAGGTGCGGGTCGAAGACGCCGAGCGCCTCCATCAGCGCGAACATCGTGGTGGGACCGACGAAGGCGAACCCCTGCTTCTTCAGGGCCTTCGACAGGGCCACCGACTCCGGGGAGGTCGTCGTCATCTCGCCGGTCGTGGCGGGTGCGGGATCGCGGTCCGGACGGAAGCCGTGGACCAGCGCCTCGAGGCCCTCGCGCTCCCGCAGCCCGACCGTGGCCCGGGCGTTGGTGAGGGTGGCCTCGATCTTGCGCCGGTTGCGGACGATCCGCGGCTCGTCCATCAGCCGCTCGACGTCGCCCTCGTCGTACGTCGCCACCACGTCGGCGTCGAAGCGGGCGAACGCGTCCCGGAAGCCGTCGCGCTTGTTGAGGATCGTCGACCAGGACAGGCCGGACTGGAACGCCTCGAGCGTGAGCCGCTCGAAGTAGGCCGACTCCCCCGAGACCGGGGTGCCCCACTCCGTGTCGTGGTAGTCGCGCATCACGCCGGGCCCGCCCGCCCAGGGGCAACGCGCGATCCCGTCCTCGCCGATCACCGGTCCACTGCTCATGCACCTCATCCAACCGCATTCGGTGCCCGTCGTTTGCACTATGCGTTAGTGATGACTAACGTATCCCCTCGTGATCGACGCCCTGTCTGCTGCCGCCGAGCCAACCCGGCGGCGGATCCTGCAGCTGCTGGCGTCACAAGAGCTCACCGTCGGCGAGATCGCGGCCGAGTTCACCGTCACCCGGTCAGCCATCTCCCAGCACCTGCTGCTGCTGGCGGAGGTCGGGCTGGTGACCGCCGAGAAGGTCGGCCGGCAGCGGATCTACCGCGTCGAGCCGTCCGGGCTGCGCCGGTTGCAGGCCGAGATCGACAGGTTCTGGACCCACGAGCTCGACCTGCTCGTGGCCGACGCACGTGCCCACAAGTCCCAGCACACCACCGAGAGCGAGACACACCCATGAGCTTCACGAAGACCGCCCACCTCCCCATCCCCGCCGACGAGGCCTTCGCCCTGGTCACCCAGCCCGAGCGGCTGCGCCGCTGGCAGACCGTCTCGGCGACCGTCGACCTGCGTGCGGGCGGCGGGTACCGCTGGACGATCACCCCCGGTCACATCGCCGCGGGCACGTTCCGCGAGGTCGAGCCGGGCAAGCGGATCGTCTTCGGCTGGGGCTGGGAAGGCAGCCCGGACCTGGCGCCCGACGCCTCGACCGTGACGATCACGCTCGAGCCCGACACGGACGGCACGCTGGTCACCCTCGAGCACGAGGGCCTCACCGGCGAGCAGGCGGCCATGCACGCCGAGGGCTGGAACCACTACTTCGGTCGTCTCGAGCAGGCTGCGACCACCGGTGACGCCGGCCCCGACGAGTGGGCAGCCGCCCCCGAGGACCTCGACCCGCTCTCGAGCGCCGAGGCCACCCTCGCGGTGCTGCAGGGCGTGCTGCGCAACCTGACCAACGACGACCGGACCAGCCAGACGCCGTGCGCGGAGTTCGACTGCCATGCGCTCGCCGAGCACCTGTTCGGCTCGCTGAGCGGGCTGGGCTCGATGGCCGGCGCCGAGGTGAAGAACCCCGAGGAGGGCTCGCTCGAGAACCGGATCTCCGTCATGGCCGACCAGGCGATCACCGCCTGGCGCGCCCGCGGTATCGAGGGCACGGTCCCCGGGCCCCGTGGCGACATGCCGGCCGAGATGGCGGTGGGCATCCTCTCGCTGGAGTTCCTGCTGCACGCCTGGGACTTCGCCCAGGCCAGCGGCCAGAAGGTGACCGTCTCCGACGAGGTCGTCGCCTACGTGCGCACCATCGCCGAGCAACTGGTCCCGGGCGCCCGCGGCGCCGGCGCGTTCGACGAGGAGCAGGAGCCCGCCCTCGACGCCTCCGCGCTCGACCGGCTCGCGGCCTACGCCGGCCGCCGTCCGCTCGTCGCGGCCTGACCCACCCCGCGGACGTCATGCGAATCGTGGGTTCTATGCCACGGTTCGTATGACGTCCCGGCCGGGCTCAGCTGCGGTACTCGGGGTTTGCCCAGTCGAAGCGGGTGCCCGCGTCCCACTCGGAGCGCTGGTTGCCGTACCCCGGCACCCCGCCGGCGTCCTTCAGCAGCCTGGCCAGGTGCATCAGGTTCCAGGTCATGAACGTCGTGTTGCGGTTGGTGAAGTCGTTCTCCGGACCTCCGCTGCCGGGGTCGAGGTACGACGGCCCCGGGCCGGCCTCGCCGATCCAGCCGGCGTCGGCGTTCGGCGGGATCGTGTAGCCGACGTGCTGCAGGCTGTAGAGCACGTTCTGCGCGCAGTGCTTGATCCCGTCCTCGTTGCCGGTGATCAGGCAGCCCGCAACCCGGCCGTAGAAGAGGTACTGCCCCTTCTCGTTGAGCATCCCGCTCAGCGCGTAGATCCGCTCGATCACCCGCTTGGTGACGCTGGAGTTGTCACCCAGCCAGATCGGCCCGGCCACGACCAGGATCTGACTGTCGAGGATCCCGGGGTAGAGGTCGGGCCAGGCATCGCTCTCCCAGCCGTGCTCGCGCATGTCGGGATAGACGCCGGTGGCGATGTCGTGGTCGATCGCGCGGATCACGTCCACCTCGACGCCGTGCTTGCGCATGATCGCGGCGCTGGCGTCGACCAGGCCCTGGGTGTGGCTCTGCTCGGGGCTGCGCTTGAGGGTGCAGTTGACGTAGGTGGCCTTGAGGCCGGTGAAGTCAGGTGCATCGGTCATGCCCACACTGTCCTGCCGCAGAGCCCGCTCGACAATGGCCCGCGTGGCAGGCTCGATCTGCCGACCCGCACCACCCGAGGAGACCCCATGCAGATGCCCAAGCACAGCGACGAGGACAAGGCCCGCTTCCGCTCCCTCGTCCCCGAGAGCCCCGGCGTCGAGGTGAAGCCGATGTTCGGCAGCCTGGGTGCGTTCGTGAACGGCAACATGTTCGCCGGCCTGTTCGGCACCGACATCGGGGTCAAGCTCGACCCGGCCGGTCTCGAGGAGCTCACCGCCGTCGAGGGCTCCGGCCCGTTCGGTCCCGCGGAGCGGCCGATGGGCGGCTACCTGTCGCTCCCGGCGTCGTTCAGCGACGAGGAGGCCACCGCCTGGGTGGAGCGGGCTCGCGAGCACATCGCGACGCTCCCGCCGAAGGTCAAGAAGCCCAAGAAGTAGTCCGGGTCAGCCGCGGCTCTTGAGGCGGGCGTTGGGGAGCGCGGGCGCGGGGATCGGCGGCAGGTGCTCCTCGACCACGATCCCGAACCGCCCGTCGGCCATCTCCTGGGAGTCGGCCACCACCGCACCGTCCGCCGTGATCTGGTCCTGCCACTCCGCCCGGAACGCCACGATCTCCTCGTGGGTGCGGCCCACGAAGTTCCACCACATCACGATGGACTCGCTGAACGGTTCGCCGCCGAGCAGCAGCACGCGCACCGGCTCGTCGTACGCCGTGAGCTCGAGGCGGTCCACGCCCGGCGGGACGTAGGCCAGCTCGTGCTGCTTGGTCTCGACCCCGGCCACGGCGAGCACGCCGGCGTCGACCAGCACCCCGTGCTCGAAGGACGGGTCGACGTCGAGGCGCAGCGTGGTCCCCGGCTCGAGCCGCAGCTCGGCACCGAGGAGCGGGGTATACGTCGGGACCGGCGAGGTGTCCCCCAGCAGCGAGCCGAGGAAGACCCGGGCCTCCCAGCCGTCCCCGGTGACCGGGGTGGGGGCGTGGTGGGCGAAGCCCGGGTCGGCGTGGCGGTCCCGGTCGGGCAGCGCCACCCAGAGCTGGGCGCCGTGCAGGGTCCGGGTCCCCGCGGTGGAGACCTCGGAGTGGCTGATGCCGCGACCCGCGGTCATCAGGTTGACCTCGCCCGGCCGGACCATCGCGTGGTTGCCCGCGCTGTCGCGGTGCTCGATCTCGCCGGTGAACAGCCAGCTCACGGTCTGCAGTCCGGTGTGCGGGTGCGGGGCGACGCTCATGCCACCGCTGTCGGCCACGTCGTCGGGACCGTAGTGGTCCACGAAGCACCAGGCCCCGATCAGCGAGCGCTCGCGCTGCGGGAGGGTACGCCGCACGAGCATCGCCCGCAGCCCGCCCAGCGGCACCTCGCGCGGGACCATCACCTCGACCGACCCGGCCGGCGCCGCCTCGCAGGTGACCTCGTCGGGACGGTCCTCCAGGTTGCTCATGACTCCAGTGTGGCTCTCAGCTCAGGTGCGTGGGCTCGACGTGGCGCTTCTCCTCGTCGCCGCGACCCCCCGCGGAACCCTCCGGGGCATCGACCTCGCCCCGACCCACGGCCGGCCGCTCGGCATCGTGCGACTCGAGCCGCACGATCACCGACTTGAAGGCCGGTTGGTTGCTGCCCTCGGCCTTGGAGTCGAGGGGCACCAGTGCGTTCGTCTCTGGGTAGTAGGCGCCGGTGCAGCCACGGGGAGTGTCGTAGGGGACCACCCGGAACTTCGCGGCCCGACGCTCGCTGCCGTCGTGCCACTCGCTGATGATGTCGACCATCTGGCCGTCCTCGAGCCCCAGCGCCACGATGTCGTCGGGGTTGACGAACACCACCCGGCGGCCGTTCTTGATCCCGCGGTAGCGGTCGTCGAGACCGTAGATCGTGGTGTTGAACTGGTCGTGCGAGCGCATCGTCTGCAGCAGGAGTCTCCCCTCGGGCACGTGCAGCACCTCGGTCGGACTGACCGTGAAGATGGCCCTGTCCTTCTCCGTGGGGAACGTGCGCGTGTCGCGCGGAGGGTGCGGCAGGACGAACCCGCCCGGCTGGTCGATCTTCTCGTCGTATCCCGCACAGCCGGGGACGACGCTCGCGATCCGGCGCCGGATCGCGGTGTAGTCCTCGCGGAACGCGCGCCACGGGATGTCATGGCGGTCCCCGATCGTCGCCAGCGCCATCGAGCAGACGATGTCCACCTCGGACTTGAGCTGCGGAGACGCCGGTTTCAACGGACCCTGCGAGGAGTGCACCGAGCAGAGCGAGTCCTCCACGGTGACCCGCTGCGGCCTCCCCCCGGTGAGGTCCTTCTCGCTGCGCCCGAGGGCGGGGAGGATCAACGCCTCGCGCCCGGTGACGACGTGGGAGCGGTTGGGCTTGGTCGAGACATGCACGGTGAGGTCGGCCCGGCGCAGGGCCTCCTCGGTGACGGCGGTGTCGGACATGGCGGAGACGAAGTTGCCACCCATGCCGAAGAACACCTTGGCGTTGCCGTCGCGGAACGCCTTGACGGCCGCCACGGCGTCGAAGCCGTGCTCGCGCGGCGGCTCGAAGCCGAACTCGTCGCGCAACGCGTCGAGGAAGTGACCGGGCGGCCGCTCCCAGATCCCCATCGTCCGGTCGCCCTGGACGTTGGAGTGGCCGCGCACCGGGAACAGGCCCGCGCCCGGCTTGCCGATGTTGCCCTGCAGGAAGGCGAGGTTGGCGATCTCCTTCACGGTGGCGACCCCGTTGCGGTGCTGGACGACGCCCATCGCCCAGCAGAAGACCGTCTTGCTGGACGCGGCCAGCATCCGCGCGGCCTCCTCGATCTCGGCGCGGCTCAGGCCGGTGGAGCGCAGGACCAGGTCCCAGTCCAGGGCGCGCAGGTGCTCGGCCCAGGCCTCGAAGCCGTAGGTGTGGTGGTCGATGAAGTCCCGGTCGAGGTGGCCACCCTCCAGGAGCAGCGCCGAGAGCGCCTGGAAGAGCGCCAGGTCTCCGTTGATCCGCACAGGCAGGTGCAGGTCGGCCATTCCGGTGCCGTGCCCGACCACGCCCTTGGCGTTCTGGGGGTTCTTGAACCGGACCAGTCCCGCCTCCTTCAGCGGGTTCACCGCGATGACCTTCGCGCCGTTCTTCTTGGCGATCTCGAGGGCGGTGAGCATCCGGGGGTGGTTGGTGCCGGGGTTCTGGCCCGCGATGATGATCAGCTCGGCGTTGTGCACGTCGTCGAAGGTGACCGACGCCTTGCGGATCCCGATCACCTCGGCGAGACCCACCGATGTCGACTCGTGGCACATGTTGGAGCAGTCGGGCAGGTTGTTGGTGCCGAAGGCGCGCACGAAGAGCTGGTAGGCGAAGGCGGCCTCGTTGGAGGTCTTGCCGGAGGTGTAGAAGACGGCCTCGTCCGGGCTGGCCAGGCCGTTGAGGTGTCTGGCGATCAGCTCGAAGGCGCCGTCCCACGAGATCGGTTCGTAGTGCGTCCCGCCCTCGCGCAGCACCATCGGCTCGGTGATCCGGCCCTGCTGACCGAGCCAGTAGTCGGTCTTCTCCCGCAGCTCCGCGATCGGGTGCTCGCGGAAGAACCTGCGATCGACCCTCCGCAGGGTGGCCTCCTCGGTGACCGCCTTGGCGCCGTTCTCGCAGAACTCGGCGGTGTGGCGGTGCTCCGGGTCAGGGTCGGGCCACGCACACCCCTGGCAGTCGAAGCCGTCGACCTGGTTGAGCTTGAGCAGCGTGCGCGCGGTCCGGGCGAACCCCATCTGCTCGATGGCCCGTTTCATGCTGACCGCGACCGCGGTCACCCCCGCGGCCGCGTGGGCCGAGCCCTCGACCTCCAGGTCCGACTCGTCGATGTCCCGGCTCGGTGCTTTGCGGCTCATGTCCCCATCCTTACCCGGCGGTCAACATCGCAGTCCCCGCGGGCTCAGCTGTTGCTGAAGACAGCGGGGCTGTCGCCGCCCTCGGGCCCGCGTCCGGCCCAGCTCCAGGCGTACGCCGGGTCCTCGGCCGCCACCCCGGCCTCGCCGAGGTCGAGCGGCGCGAACGTGTCGACCATGACCGCCGACTCGTCGAAGTACTCCGCGCCCAGCGACGCCTCGATCGCGGCGGGCTGCGGCCCGTGGGCGTGGCCGCCCGGGTGCAGCGAGACCGACCCGATGTTGATCCCGGAGCCCTTGCGGGCCTCGTAGTCGCCGCCGACGTAGAACATGACCTCGTCGCTGTCGACGTTCGAGTGGTAGTACGGCACCGGCACCGAGAGCGGGTGGTAGTCGACCTTGCGCGGGAGGAAGTTGCAGATCACGAAGTTGTGGCCCTCGAAGACCTGGTGGACCGGTGGCGGCTGATGGATCTTCCCGGTGATCGGCATGTAGTCGTCGATGTTGAACGTGTAGGGGTACAGGCAGCCGTCCCAGCCGACGACGTCGAACGGGTGCGTGGCGTACGTCATCCGGGTCCCGACCACGCCCGCCGACGTGCGGTGCTTGACCAGGACCTCGACGTCGGTCTCCAGGTCGCCGGTCGAGCCTGCCGGGACCAGCGGTCCGACCGGGCCGTGCAGGTCCCTCTCGCAGTACGGCGCGTGCTCGAGCAGCTGCCCGTAGCGCGACAGGTAGCGCTTCGGCGGCGCGATGTGGCTGTTCGCCTCGATCGCGTAGAGCCGGCTGCTCTGGTTGGGCACCCAGCGGTGCGTGGTGGCCCGCGGGATCACGACGTAGTCGCCGGACCGGTAGTGCAGGACACCGAAGACCG
>DASTUX010000137.1:0-26114 GCA_035759395.1 Nocardioides sp. | reverse complement strand
CGAGGACGTCGAGAACATCCTGCTCAAGCTGATCCAGGCCGCCGACTACGACGTCAAGAAGGCCGAGACCGGCATCATCTACATCGACGAGATCGACAAGGTGGCCCGCAAGGCGGAGAACCCCTCGATCACGCGCGACGTGTCGGGTGAGGGCGTCCAGCAGGCCCTGCTGAAGATCATCGAGGGGACCACGGCCTCGGTGCCGCCGCAGGGTGGGCGCAAGCACCCGCACCAGGAGTTCATCCAGATCGACACCACCAACATCCTCTTCGTGGTGGGTGGTGCCTTCGCCGGGCTCGAGCACATCATCGAGCAGCGCGTCGGCAAGAAGACGCTCGGCTTCACCGCCGAGGTTCGCGGCGCCGCCGAGCGCGAGGCCGAGGACCTGCTGGCCCTGGTCCGTCCCGAGGACCTCACGAAGTTCGGGCTGATCCCCGAGTTCATCGGCCGCCTGCCGCTGATCGCCAGCGTCACCAAGCTCGACCAGGAAGCCCTCATCCAGATCCTCACCGAGCCGCGCAACGCGCTCGTGAAGCAGTACCAGAAGCTCTTCGAGCTCGACGGTGTCGAGCTCGAGTTCACGATCGACGCGATCGCGGCGATCGCCGACAAGGCGATGGAGCGCGGCACCGGTGCCCGTGGGCTCCGCGCGATCATCGAGGAGGTCCTCCTCCACGTGATGTACGACGTGCCGTCGCGCGAGGACGTCGCCAAGGTGATCGTGACCGGCGAGGTCGTCACCGACGACGTGGCGCCGACGCTCGTGCCCCGCGAGTCCGAGGCGAAGAAGAAGAAGTCTGCCTGAACCTCCTCATCGGCGCCGTTTCGGTCGTGACAGTGCCGTTGTGACTATGCCGGCCTAGTCCGTCTGGGCCATTTCGGCCCCGGGATTGGTGGTCGGGGTCCCCGGCACGCCAGACTCCCTCTCGACCGTGTCATCCGTGCTCGGGCTGGAAGGACACCCCCGATCGTGAGCGCCAACCACAAGCGACCGCTCCTTGCGTTCGTGCTCGTCGCGCTCGCGTGCAGCCTGATCGTCGCCAACGGGATCCGCAGCCAGGCCGTCGTGGTCTCCGTGGTGCGTGCGGGTGCCCAGCAGCTGGTGGCCGGCGTCGAGCTCGTGCTCACGGACGAGCCCCGGGAGTCCACCGCCGACGACGCCGAGCCGGAGGTCACTCCCGTCGGGCCCGTCCAGGTCGCGGCGCAGCAGGTCTTCGGTGGCGCTCACTTCGTGCCGCCGGCCCCGCACCGGACCACCACGCGGCACCACGCGAAGGTGCACCACACGCACGCCCGCAACCGGGGCAAGCAGCACGGTCACGCCGCGCCTGACCGGGCCCACGGCAAGAGCCATCACCAGCAGCCCGGCAAGCTCCACGGCAAGAAGCTCCATGGCAAGGACCACACCAAGAAGCTCGGCAAGGGCCACACCAAGGACCATGGCAAGAGCAACGGCAAGGGCCACGCCAAGAAGCACTAGGGCCAGGACCGCGACGACTGACGCCGCGGTCCCGGCGGGGCTCAGCCCTCCTGGGGCGCGAGCTCGGCGTCGACGCTGATCGCGTCGGCACCCTCGACGGTCGTGAACACCAGGTCACCGGTGATCTTGCCGCTCCTGCGCAGGTCGTCGGCAGCCAGCTCCGCGCCTCGCACGAGCGCCTCGGGACCGCTGATCTCCACGCGGGAGAGCTCGGCGCGCATCGACACCTTCGCCTGCGACTTCGCGCCGCGGATCCCGATCAGCGCGGCCGCGACGGCGTCCACCGCCGAGGGGTCGGCGGCCGCGGCTGAGCCGAGCTCCACCTCGGTCGGCCAGGTGGCGCGGTGGATCGAGCCCTCCTGCCACCAGGACCAGACCTCCTCGGTGACGTAGGGCAGGAAAGGCGCAAGCAAGCGCAGCTGGACCTGGAGTGCGATCGCCAGGGTGGCCCGGGCCGACGCGGTGGCATCGCCGCCCTCGGCGTCGTACGCCCGCTCCTTGACCAGCTCGAGGTAGTCGTCGCAGAACTCCCAGAAGAACTTCTCGACCGTCTCCAGCGCCGTCGTGTAGTCGTAGGTCTCGAACGCCTCGGTCGACCGCGTGACCACGAGGGCCAGCCGGCCGAGCAGGGCGCAGTCGATCGGCTCGGAGACCTCGAAGTGGTTCAGCTCGCTCGCGCCGACGCCACCGAGCACGAACTTCGACGCGTTGAGGACCTTCATCGCCAGCCGGCGCCCGACCTTCATCTGGCTCTCGTCGAAGGGCGAGTCGAGGCCGGGCCGGGCCATCGCTGCACGCCAGCGGACGGCGTCGGCGCCGTACTTGTCGAGGACGTCGGTCGGGACGACGGCGTTGCCCTTGGACTTCGACATCTTCTTGCGGTCGGGGTCGAGGATGAATCCGGAGATCAGCGCGTGCGACCAGGGTGCCGCGTGGTTCTCGTAGTGGGCGCGGACCACGCGTGAGAAGAGCCAGGTGCGGATGATGTCGTGAGCTTGGGTGCACAGGTCCATCGGGAAGACCCGCTGCCACAGGTCGTCGTCGCTCTCCCAGCCGCCGGCGATCTGCGGGGTCAGCGACGAGGTCGCCCAGGTGTCCATCACGTCCGGGTCGCCGACGAAGCCGCCGGGCTTGCCGCGCTGCTCCTCGGAGTAGCCCTGCGGCGCCCGGGTCGACGGGTCGACCGGGAGCTCCTCCTCGCGGGGTAGCAGCGGGTGCTCGTAGTCGGGCTCGCCGTCGGCGTCGAGCGGGTACCAGACCGGGAACGGGATGCCGAAGAAGCGCTGGCGGGAGATCAGCCAGTCGCCGTTCAGGCCGCCGACCCAGTTGTCGTAGCGGTGCTTCATGTGGGTGGGCGACCAGGTCACCTCGGCGCCGCGCTCCAGCATCTCGGCGCGCACCGTGGCATCGCGGCCACCGTTGCGGATGTACCACTGGCGGGTCGCGACGATCTCGAGCGGCTTGTCGCCCTTCTCGTAGAAGTTCGTCATCCGCTGGGTGGGCTTCGGGTCGCCGTCGAGGTCGCCGCTCTCGCGCAGCGCGGCGACGACCGCCTCGCGCGCGGAGAAGGCGGTCTTGCCCTTGAGCTCCTCGTACGCCGCCGCGGCACCCTCGCCGGCGAGCCACTCGGGCGTCTCCCGGAGCATCCGGCCGTCGCGGCCGATCAGGGTGCGCACGGGCAGGTTGAGCTCACGCCACCAGGTGACGTCGGTGAGGTCACCGAAGGTGCAGCACATGGCGATGCCGGCGCCCTTGTCCATCTCGGCCAGCGGGTGGGCCAGGACCGGGATCTCCACGCCGAAGACCGGGCTGGTCACCGTGGTGCCGAACAGCGGCTGGTAGCGCTCGTCGTCGGGGTGCGCGATCAGCGCCACCACGCTGGGGATCAGCTCGGGGCGGGTCGTCTCGATGAACACCTCAAGCTCGTCGTTGGGCTGAGCTTCGTGGTTGCGGTTCTTGTGGAACTTCACCCGGTAGTAGTGGCCGGCGTAGTCGCGGGCCTCGAGCTCGGCCTGGGCGACGGCGGTCTGGAACGTCACGTCCCAGAGCGTCGGCGCCTCCTGGAGGTAGGCCTCACCCCGCGCGAAGTTCCGCAGGAAGGCGCGCTGGCTGACCGTCTGGGCCTTCGGGCCGATGGTCGTGTAGTGCTCCTTCCAGTCCACGGAGAGGCCGAGGGTCCGCCACAGCTCCTCGAAGATCTCCTCGTCCTGCTCGACGAGGCGCTCGCACAGCTCGATGAAGTTCGGCCGGCTGATCGGGACCTGCTTCTTGGCGTCCGGCTTCTCCGGGGGCGTGAAGTCCTCGTCGTACGGCAGGCTCGGGTCGCACCGCACGCCGTAGTAGTTCTGCACACGCCGCTCGGTCGGCAGGCCGTTGTCGTCCCAGCCCATCGGGTAGAACACGGACTTGCCGCGCATCCGCTGGAAGCGGGCGATCAGGTCGGTGTGCGTGTAGGAGAAGACGTGCCCGACGTGCAGGCTGCCGCTCACGGTCGGAGGGGGAGTGTCGATCGAGTAGACGTTCTCGCGCGGCTGCGTGCGGTCGAAGCGGTAGGTGTCGTCGGCCTTCCACTGCTTGCTCCAGGTGGCCTCGAGACCCTCGAGCGCAGGCTTCTCCGGTACGACGACGGCGCGCTTGTCGCTGCTCGTCGTGTCGGGGGCCTGGTCCTGCGTGGTCTCGGTCATGGCGAAATCCTAGGCTGAGCTGTCCACGTGGTTGAAACCGGTTGCGGACGGGGACCGCTCGGCCCACAGTTCGGACATGACGGACGTCGAGCAGGCCGGGGAGCTGACCCTTCAGTTCACCGAGGACCCCCGTGCCTTCCTCGACGCCGTCGAGGCCCACCTCGCGGCCGATCCGGTGCTCACCACGGTCGTCTCGACCGTCACCCACCGCGTCCTCGCCGAGGACGCCCGCGGGGTGCCGGCGCCGGACCACCCGCGGTGGTGGGTCGTCGTACGCCGCGGGGACGAGGTCGTCGGGGTCGCCATGCGGACCGCACCCTTCGCCCCGTATCCGCTCTTCGTCCTGCCGATGCCGGAGGCCGGCGCCCGCGCCATCGCGCAGGCGCTGCACGATCGCGGCGAGGAGGTCGGCGGCGTGAACGGCGCGCTGCCCGCCGCCGAGGTGCTCGCCGCCGAGGCGGCCAGGCTCGTCGGTGCGCAGCCCACGGTCCACGAGCACACCCGTCTCTTCGAGCTCGGCGAGCTGATCGAACCCGCGCCCGTCGAGGGTCGGCTGCGACTGGCCCGCGAGGACGACCTCGACCTGGCGGTCGCGTGGTTCCGTGCCTTCAGTCAGGACGCCGCCGAGCAGGCCGGTCACCCGGCGCTGGAGGGGGAGCACTTCACCTGGGAGGACATGGCCGTGCGGATCGAGTCCGGCCGGGTCTGGTTCTGGGAGGACGCGACGGGCCAGCGGGTGCACCTCACGGGCGCCAACCCGCCCAGCTTCGGGGTGGCCCGGATCGGGCCCGTCTACACGCCGAAGGAGCAGCGCGGGCGTGGCTACGCGAGCGCCGCGGTGGCGGAGGTGTCGAGGCGGCTGCTGGCCGAGGGGACCCGGGTCTGCCTCTTCACCGACCAGGCGAACCCGACGTCGAACAGGATCTACCAGCAGCTCGGGTTCCGGCCCGTGGTCGACATGGCGAACCTGCTGGTCGACGCGGCGGCGCCGGCCTGACCGGTCGGGGGTTCGGCGGGCGGCGGGGGCGTCAATAGACTGGCGGCACGATGACCCAGACCCCCGATGCCCCCCGCCTCGCCGAGACCTTCGCCGAGGTCGAGGACGCCCTGCTGTCCCGCTGGCCGGAGACGCGGCTCGAGCCCTCCCTCGACCGGATCCGCGCGTTCACCGAGCTCCTCGGTGACCCGCAGACGTCGTACCCCGTCATCCACCTCACCGGCACCAACGGCAAGACGTCGACGTCGCGGATGATCGACACGCTCCTGCGGGCGCTCGACCTGCGCACCGGACGCTTCACCAGCCCGCACGTGGAGCGGATGACCGAGCGCATCTCGATCGACGGGGAGCCGCTCACCGACGAGGAGTTCGTGCGGGCGTTCAACGACGTGGCGCCGTACACCCACCTCGTCGACGGCACCCAGGACCACCCGCTCTCCTTCTTCGAGACCGTCGTCGCCATGGCGTACGCCGCCTTCGCCGACGCGCCCGTGGACGTGGCGGTCGTCGAGGTCGGCATGGGCGGGTCGTGGGACGCGACCAACGTCGTCGACGCCCAGGTGGCTGTCGTGCTGCCGGTGGCCGTGGACCACGCGAAGTACCTCGGCGAGACCGCGGTCGACATCGCCGTCGAGAAGGCCGGGATCATCAAGCCCGGCTCGCTGGCGGTGCTCGCCGAGCAGCGGCCCGAGGTGGCCGAGCTGCTGATGCGGCACGCCGTCGAGGTCGGGGCGACGGTGGTCCGGGAGGGCATGGAGTTCGGCGTGGTCTCCCGGGTTCCCGCGGTCGGCGGCCAGATGGTCTCCCTGCAGGGGCTGCGTGGCCGCTACGACGACGTCTTCCTTCCGCTGTACGGCGCCCACCAGGCGCAGAACGCCGCCGTCGCCCTCGCCGCGGTGGAGGCGTTCGCGGGCGACCAGCCCCTCGGCGACGAGATCGTCCGGGCCGCGTTCGCCGAGGTGACCTCGCCCGGCCGGCTCGAGGTCATCCGCCGCAGCCCGACCGTCGTCCTGGACGCGGCCCACAACCCGCACGGAGCCGAGGCGGTCGCGGCCGCCCTCGAGGACTCGTTCGCGTTCTCGCCGCTCATCGGGGTGCTGGGGGTGATGGCGGACAAGGACCACGAGGGCCTGCTCGCCGCGCTCGAGCCCCAGCTCGCCCATGTCGTCTGCACCCAGAACTCCACGGCGCGGGCGATGCCCGCCCACGAGCTGGCCGCCGCCGCCCGGGCCGTCTTCGGCGACGACCGGGTCTCGGTGGCGCCGCGGCTCGAGGACGCCCTGGACCAGGCGACGACGCTGGCCGAGGCCGGCGACGCGTTCGGTGACCCGTTGGGCGCCGGCGCCGTGCTGGTGACCGGTTCGGTGGTGACCGTGGGAGAGGCCCGCACGATGCTGACCCGACGGGTGGAGCTGTCGTGACGGAGGAGAACGCCGGGCGGGCCCCGGTCACGCCGGCCCAGGGGCGGTCCCCGCGCCGCGGGATGTGCGCCGCGATCCTGTGCCTCGAGGGCATCACCCTCGGGCTGACCACGCCGGTGCTGATCTCGGTCGCCGACGTCGACCAGGGCACCGCCCTGTGGGTGGGCCTGGGCCTCACGGTCGCCTGCCTGCTCCTGGCGGGGATGCTGCGCTCCGAGTGGGCCTACGCCCTGGGCTGGGCCATCCAGCTCGCGGCGATCGGCCTCGGGATGCTCATCCCGCTGATGTTCCTGCTCGGCGCGATCTTCGCGCTGCTGTGGGGGACGGCGTACTTCCTGGGCCGCAAGATCGAGCGCGAGCGCGCGGCCGCCTACGCGGCCTTCCACGCGGCCTCGTAGGGTTCTGGCCATGACGCAGCCGGCCGCCCAGCGCACCCTTGTCCTGCTCAAGCCCGACACCGTCCGTCGTGGCCTGGTCGGGGAGGTCCTCTCCCGGTTCGAGGCCAAGGGGCTCACCATCGTCGCGATGGAGCACCGCACGATCGACGCCGCCAAGGCCGACGAGCACTACGCCGAGCACGTCGAGCGCGACTTCTACCCGCCGCTGCGCACCTTCGTGACCAGCGGCCCGCTGGTCGCGCTCGTGCTCGAGGGCGACGAGGCGATCGAGGTGGTCCGTGGGCTGCTCGGCGCCACCGACGGCCGCAAGGCCGCGCCCGGCACGATCCGCGGAGACCTCAGCCTCTCCAACCGCGAGAACCTGGTCCACGGTTCCGACTCCCCGGAGTCGGCCGAGCGCGAGATCGGGAACTGGTTCCCGAACCTGTGACCACCGGCATATCCACAGTTGGGTAGATGCCGGTTTCGCACGTTCCCCGCGGGGGAACTCGGAGGCATGGAGCTCTTACCCCCGGGGGCACCCCTTCGTGACCCGATGCTCGACACTGTCCGGCGTCGCCACCCCGACGCCGACGTCGTGGTTCTGCCACCTGAGCCGTCCCCCGTCCCGACCCCCGCGGTCGACGACCAGGGGGTCGCGGCGACGATCGACCTCGTGCGCCGGCTCGCCACCTCTCTGTGGGCCCATGTCGCGGACGCTCCCGCCGACCCGCCGGTCGACCCCGACTTCGGGCCGCTGTGCGGCACCGTCGTGGTCCGCTCCCGGCACTCCGCGAGCATCCCCGACCGGCCCCACCTCCTCGCCGACCTCCGCGACGACCTGCAGGGCGACGGCTGGCATTTTCGGCGCCCCTGCGGTGCGGTGGAGCGACTGGTCGGCGAGCGCGACGGCGTCGAGCTCCGCGGGATCTACGCCGCCGGCAGCGGCCTCCTCCTGGTCACGCTGACCTCCGCCGCGCTCTTCGTCGGCGCCGACCGGGCACGGAGCGTGGTGCGGCACTGATGCACGTCGATCCCATCTCGGTCGACCGCGCCGCGCGGTCGTGGGACGAGCAGCACCTCGAGGTCGCCGCGGCAGCCGGGCAGATCGGGTCCGCGCCGACCAGCGGCTTCACCGACGGTGTGGCCGCCGCAGCGGCCCGCTTCGTCGCGACCTGGCAACGAGACACCGCCGAGCTGGCCGACCGGGCCGGTGCCCGGGCCGACGGCCTGCGCGGCGCGATGGCCGACCTCCTGCGCACCGACCGAGCCGTGGGCGCCGAGCACCAACTCCAGCAGGACCGCCTCCCCGAGGCCGGGTGACACCGGGTGGTCACGTCGGTCCCGCGGCCCGTGCCACCCCTCGAGGCCGATCCCGGCGCGATCCGTTCCTTCGCCGCCGACCTGCTGGCCGCGTCGGCCCAGCTCGACGACCTCGGCACGTTCGTGGCCGGCCGCGCCCGGGTGGGCGACTGGCAGGGAGCCGCCTCCACCGCCTACCACGACGCGATCCGGCGGACCGGCCGTGACGCGGACGCCGCCTCCCTGGCGCTGCGCGACATCGCGCGCCGGGCCGACCACCACGCGGACACGATGCAGCGGCTGCTCGAGCGCCGCTCGACCCTGGACTCCGAGCGGGCCCACCTCGTCGCCACGCTCCACGCGGTGTCCGACGACGGCGCCCGGGCGGTCCGGACCTTCGAGGCCGACCTCGAGGCCTGGGCCGCCGAGATCGCCGCCGAGGAGGCGGCGATGCGTGACGCCTTCGTCCGGGCGACGACGCCCGACCGGGTCGAGCGCCACCGCGGCTCCGTGGACCCGGCCGACGCCGCGCTGGCCTCCCGTCCCGGCTCCGGCGCGACGGCCGGGGAGGTCAACGCGTGGTGGGACGGGCTGACCCGCGAGCAGCAGCTCGCCGTCGTCGCCGCCTCGCCCGGCGCCATCGGGAACCGCGACGGGATCCCGCCGTGGGCCCGCGACGCGGCCAACACGGTGGCCCTGGACCGCGACCTGGCCGCCTGGGGAGCGCTCGAGGGCCACGGGCTCCTCACGAACCAGGAACGGACCTGGCTGGAGAACGCCCGGGCCGCGCAGGACGCCCGCGCCACGATCGAGCGGGGCGTCGACCCGGTCACCGGTGAGCCCGTTCCCAGCCAGCTCTACCTCTACGACCCGACCGCGTTCGGCGGGGACGGTGCCGTCGCCGTCTCCGCCGGGGACCTGGCGACCGCCGGCGACGTCTCCGTGCTCGTCCCGGGGTTCGGCACCGACGGCGAGAGCGCGGCGTACCAGGCGGCACGCGTCCTCACCCTCCACGAGGCCTGTCGCGCCGCGGACGGCGAGCGGAGCAACGCCTCGATGGTCTGGATCGGGTACGACGCTCCCGACAACGTGCCGTGGGGCGAGGGGTGGGACGCCGCCGGTGTCGTCGGGGAGCAGATGGCCTCCGCCGGCGGGGACCGCCTCGCGGACGCGATCGACGGACTGCGCGCCTCCCACGACGGGCCGCCGGCCCACCTGACCGTGATCGGGCACAGCTACGGCTCGACGACGACCGGCCTGGCGGCGCACGAGCACGGCCTGCACGCCGGGGACGTCGTGCTGGTCGGCAGCCCCGGTGCCGGGGCCCACACCGCGACCGCCTCCGACCTGGGCCTCGGCGACGGCCACGTGTGGGTCGGCGCGGCGAGCCGGGACCCCGTGTCGTGGCTCGGCGACCACGGCTGGGTCAGCACGGGGAGCGCGACCAGCGGAGGTGGGCTCGGGACCGACCCCAGCACCGACGACTTCGGCGCCCGCCGCTTCGAGGCCGAGTCCGACGACCGGGCCGTCGTCGCGTCGCTGTCCGAACACGACAGGTACTTCGACCCGGGCAGCGAGTCGCTGCACAACATCAGCGAGATCGTGACCGGTCACTACGGCGAGGTCGACGGGGCCCGGCCCCGCCACGACCCGTGGTTCGGCCCGGCCGTCGACCCGGAGCTGGTCCGCGACCCGCGTTCGTGAGCCCGTCGGCCAACTGGCTGCCAACTGGGCCGCACCCCGCCGCGTGTCCTGCCGGGCGAGGCCGTTGCCGCTACCTAGCCTTGTGTCACTTCCTTCCCAGCAGTATCAAGGCGGCAGCACATGGCGAACAGCTTCATCGGTCGGGACATGGCCGTGGACCTCGGCACCGCCAACACTCTGGTCTACGTCCGCGGCAAGGGCGTCGTGCTCGACGAGCCCAGCGTCGTCGCGCTGAACGCGACGACCGGAGAGATCCTGGCGGTCGGCCACGAGGCCAAGCGGATGATCGGCCGGACCCCCGACAACATCGCCGCCATCCGTCCGCTCAAGGACGGCGTGATCGCCGACTTCGAGGCGACCGAGCAGATGCTGCGGTTCTTCATCCAGCAGGTGCACCGCCGGCGCTACTTCGCCAAGCCGCGGATGGTCATCTGCGTGCCGAGCGGCATCACCGCCGTCGAGCAGCGGGCCGTCAAGGAGGCCGGCTACCAGGCCGGCGCGCGCCGGGTCTACATCGTCGAGGAGCCCATGGCCGCCGCGATCGGCGCCGGGCTGCCCGTGCACCAGGCCACCGGCAACATGGTCGTCGACGTCGGCGGTGGCACCACCGAGGTCGCGGTGATCTCGCTCGGCGGGATCGTGACCAGCCTCAGCATCCGGACCGCCGGTGACGACCTCGACGCCGCGATCGTGGCGTGGATGAAGAAGGAGTACTCCCTCATGCTGGGGGAGCGCACCGCCGAGGAGGTCAAGATGACCCTCGGTTCGGCCTTCCCGCTGCCCGACGAGCCCGAGGCCGAGATCCGCGGCCGCGACATGATCTCCGGACTGCCCCGCACCGTCGTGGTGTCGAGCTCCGAGGTCCGCCAGGCCCTCGAGGAGCCGCTGCACGCGATCGTCGACGCCGTGCGGGCCACTCTCGACCAGACCCCGCCCGAGCTGGCGGGGGACATCATGGACCGCGGCATCGTGCTCACCGGCGGCGGCGCGCTCCTGCGCGGCCTCGACGAGCGACTGCGCCACGAGACCGGGATGCCGGTCCACGTCGCCGAGAACCCGCTCACCTCGGTCGCTCTCGGCGCGGGCAAGTGCGTCGAGGAGTTCGAGGCCCTGCAGCAGGTGCTCGTGTCGGAGCCGAGGCGCTTCTGATGATCGACCGCGAGAAGCGCTGGCGCGGCACCGCCCGGCTGGAGGAGCGGGGCCGCCCCTCGCGCTCGCTCATGGCCGCGCTGCTGCTGGCCTGCCTCACCCTGATCACCCTCGACTACCACGGCGGCTCGGACTCCCCGATGGAGCCGGCCCGGCGTGCGCTCGGCGAGGTCTTCGGCCCGATCGAGACCGGCACCACGACCGCCATCCGGCCGTTCACGGCCGTGCCCGAGTGGTTCCGCTCCCACAACGCGCTGCGCCACGACATCGAGGAGCTGGAGGCCGAGAACTCCCGGCTGCGCTCCGAGGTCGCGACCTCGGGCTACGACCGCAACCGGCTGGCCGAGTTCGACGGCCTCACGACGACCGCGGAGGCGCTGGGCTACGCGCTCGTTCCCGCGCGGGTGGTCGGGCTCGGCCCCGCCCAGTCGTTCTCCGACACGGTCACCATCGACGCCGGCTCGCACGCCGGCATCCACCCCGACATGACCGTCGTCAACAACGACGGGCTGGTGGGCCGGGTCCTGCGGGTCACCCGCACGACCGCCACCGTGCTGCTGATCGTCGACAACGACTCGGTCGTCGGCGGTCGCGTCGGCGAGAGCATGGAGGTCGGGTTCCTGCACGGCCGCGGTGTGCTCGGCAACGACGGCCGTCTCGACCTCGAGCTCGTCGACCAGTCGGTCGTGCCCAACCGCGACGACACGGTCGTCACGTGGGGCAGCGAGGGCGGCGCGCCGTACGTCTCCGGCATCCCGGTCGGCCGGGTCACCAGCGTCTTCAGCAGCCTGCGTGAGACCTCGCAGCGCGCGGTCATCGCGCCGTACGTCGACTTCGGCGCGCTCGACCTGGTCGGCGTGGTGGTCCCCTCGGGCACCACCAGCGACCGGGCCGTCATCGAGGCCGACGGGAGCATGAGATGAGCCTGTTCCGTGGCGGAGCCGCCCTCCTCGCCGTGGGGTTCGCCCTCGTCCTCCAGGTGTCGGTCTTCCCGCACCTGGCGTGGCAGGGGATCGTCCCCAACCTCTGCCTGCTGGTCGTGGTCGGTGCCGCGCTCACGCGTGGCGCCCAGTTCGCCGCCGTGCTCGGCTTCGTCGCCGGTGTCGCGCTGGACCTGGTGCCGCCGGCAGACCACGTCGCGGGCCGGTGGGCGCTGGCCCTGGTCCTGGTGGGCTACATCGCCGGCCGGGTCCGCCAGGACGTCCGGCCGACCGCCATCGCGGTCGTCGGGACCGTCGCCGCGACGTCGTTCATCGGGACCTCGGTGTTCGCGCTGAGCGGCCTCCTGCTGCGTGACCCGCCGCTCACCATCCCCCACCTGCTGCAGGTGATCCTGGTCGCCGTCGCCTGGGACGTCCTGCTCACGCCGTTCGTGCTCCCGCTGGTGATGTCGATGTTCAACCGGCTCGAGCCGGCCCGGACCACGTGATGATGCAGACGGCCGGCCGGCGCCCGACCGCCTCGTCGACCCGCAGCAGGCTGCGGCTGATCGTGATCCAGGCCCTGGTCTTCTCGCTCTTCGCGACGCTGTTCGCGCGGCTCTACTACCTCCAGGTCGTCAGCGGCGACGAGTACCACGCGCAGGCCGCCTCCCAGTCGGTCCGCGAGATCGTCGTCCAGCCGCAGCGCGGGCTGATCGTCGACGACATGGGTCGACCGCTCGTCGCCAACCGCACCTCGTGGGTCGTCTCGGTCGACCGCACCATGCTCGGCAAGATGACCGACGAGCAGCGCGTGCTCCTCATCGAGCGCCTCGCGCAGGTCGTCGGCCAGCGCCCCGCCCAGATCAGCAAGCGGCTCGTCACCTGCGGGGACGCCGGGAGCGTCATCGGCACCTGCTGGAACGGCTCGCCCTACCAGCCCGTCCCGGTCGCGACCGACGTCAAGCAGGCGATGGCGCTGCGGGTGCTGGAGCAGCCCGAGGACTACCCCTCGGTCCTCGCCGAGCAGCAGAGCGTGCGCGCCTACCCGCGTCCGTACGGCATCAACCTCGCCCACGTGCTCGGCTACCTCAGCCCGATCACCAAGGAGGAGTACGACGCCGCGCAGGCCGACGGCGACCAGTCCGTCAACGGTGCCTCCTCGGTGGGCCGCGCCGGTGTCGAGAAGGAGTACGACCGCTGGCTGCGTGGCATGCCGGGCTACCGCCGGGTCGCCGTCGACTCGATGGGCCGTGTGCTGGGCGACGACAGCGAGATCGAGGGCCGGCCGGGGGACACCCTGGTCACCTCGATCGACGCCAAGGTCCAGGGCGTGGTCGAGCGCGAGCTCGCCTCGACCATCAAGCTGGCGCGCCGGACCTACGACGAGGTCACCCACCGCAACTACCGGGCCGACTCCGGCGCGGTCGTCGTGATGGAGGCGAAGACCGGCCGGATCGTCTCGATGGCCAGCCAGCCGACGTACGACCCCTCGGTCTGGGTCGGCGGCATCACGACCAAGCAGCTGGCGCGGCTCTACTCCGAGAAGGCCGGCACCCCGCTGCTCGCGCGGGCGACGCAGGGCCAGTTCGCGCCGGGTTCGACGTGGAAGCCGCTGATGGCCGTGGGTGCTCTCAACAACGGGTACAGCACCGACACGCGGCTGGACTGCTCCTCAGGCCTGCAGGTCGGCAACCGGTGGTTCAAGAACTACGAGTCGTCGTCCTACGGGATGATCGGCTTCGACCGTGCGCTCCAGCTCTCGTGCGACACGTTCTTCTACCGCGTGGGCCTGCACTTCTGGCAGAAGTACGGCTCGGACCCGGAGAACGTCAAGGCACGCGACCCGCTCGTCGAGCAGGCGAAGAAGTTCGGCTTCGGTGACGAGACAGGGGTGGACCTGCCGGGCGAGGCGAGCGGCCGGATCGCCGACCGGCACTGGAAGCTCTCGTACTACAAGGCGATGAAGGGCTACTACTGCCGCGTCGACGAACGCTCCAACGGCCAGCGGGACTTCCTGCACGTGTTCGCCCACGAGTTCTGCCTCGAGGGCAACTACTACCGCGCCGGCGACGCCGTGAACTACTCGATCGGCCAGGGCGACACGATCATCACGCCGCTCCAGCTGGCGCGCGCCTACGCCTCGCTGTCCAACGGCGGGACGCTGTGGGCCCCGCGCATCGCCAAGGCGATCGTGGGTCCGGACGGCCAGGTGATCAAGCGGTTCGCGCCCCGGGCGACGGGCAAGGTCGACGCCTCGGCAAAGAGCATGCGCTACGTCGACACCGCACTGCAGGGCACGCCCAAGGTCGGCACGCTCGCCTGGAAGTTCATCGACTTCCCGCTCGACAAGGTCCACATCCGGGGCAAGACCGGCTCGGCCGAGGTCTACGGCAAGCAGTCGACGTCGTGGGTCGCGACGTACGACGAGAACTACGTCGTGGTCATGATGGTGAGCCAGGCCGGCACGGGCTCGGGCACCTCGGGGCCCGCGGTGCGCAAGATCTGGGAGGCGCTCTACGGCATCGACGGGATGAAGGTCACGCCGCGGCGCTCGGCCATCCCCGGCACCGTCCCGCCCGCAGGCCTGCCCACGTTCATGAAGGACGGCTCGATCCTGCCGCCCCCGGGGGAGCACTGAGATGGCCTCGCACCCCACGAACCGTCCCGCGCTCCGGGCGCCCGGCCTCGACTGGCTGCTGATGGTGGCCGTCCTGGCCCTCGTCACGCTGGGCGGCCTGCTGGTGTGGTCGGCCACCTCGCACCGCGAGGACCTCACCCTCGGTGACCCGTCGGCGTACGTGAAGAAGCAGCTGGTCAACGTCTCCATCGGACTGGTGCTGCTCGTGATGGTCATGGCGACCGACCACCGCTGGGTGCGGATCCTGGCGCCGCTCGTCTACCTGGCCTCGGTGGCGGGGCTGGCGCTGGTGCTGACCATGGGCACCACCATCAACGGCTCGCGCTCCTGGCTGCAGCTGGGCGGGATGTCCATCCAGCCGTCGGAGTTCGCGAAGCTGGCCGTGGTGATCGGGATGGCGCTGCTGGTCGCCGAGCGGGCCGAGGGCAGGTCGCGCAGCAGCGTCGGCGTGGTCGAGGTGGTGGGCATGCTCCTGATCGCCGGGATCCCGGCCGCCCTGATCATGCTGCAGCCCGACCTCGGCACCATGCTCGTGCTCTCCGCGACCGTCTTCGGCGTGCTCGCCGTCTCGGGCGCACCGCGCCGATGGCTCCTGCTCCTGTCGGGCGGCGGCGTCACGGCCGCGGTGGCGGCGGTGGCGGCGGGGTTCCTGAAGGAGTACCAGGTCGACCGGTTCCTCGCCTTCACCAACCCCGACCTCGACCCGCGCGGGGCCGGCTACAACGTCGAGCAGGCGCGGATCGCCGTCGGCAACGGCGGCCTCTTCGGGCAGGGGCTCTTCCACGGCTCCCAGACCCGCTCCGGCTTCGTGCCCGAGCAGCACACGGACTTCATCTTCACCGTCGCCGGCGAGGAGCTCGGGCTGGTCGGCGCCGGCATCCTGATCGCCCTGCTGGCCGTGGTGATCTGGCGGGCGCTCTCGATCGCCGCCCACAGCGACGACGTGTTCGGCCGGGTCGCGGCCGCGGGGATTGCCTGCTGGTTCGGGTTCCAGGCGTTCCAGAACGTCGGCATGTGCCTCGGGATCATGCCGGTCACCGGCGTCCCGCTGCCCTTCGTGTCGTACGGCGGCAGCTCGATGTTCGCGGGCATGCTCGCGATCGGGCTGCTCCAGAACATCCACCTGCGTTCGACGGCATCGGTCCCGACCCGCTACGTCATGCCGGTGCGCGTCCTCGCCTCGCGCTGACCGCTCCCGCTGATCCTTCGCGCCGATCTCTCGCGCAGGCCGGGGCAACGGCCCGCTTGGGTCATGGCGCACCGGGCAGGCCGGGTGTCACCGTGAACGGGTGTCACCTGCTGAGCTGCTCCGTGACGCCGTCGAACGGGTCGCGGTGTCGGGACATGTGGGGAAGTCGGGTGCCGGCCTCGAGCGGGTGCGGCTCGCCGACGGTCGCGCCCTGGTCGTCAAGCGGGTGGTGCCGGGTGAGGACCTGACGCTCGACCTGACCGGCGGTGGGCCGGCGAGGGAGTACCTGCTCTGGCGGTCCGGGGTCCTGGACCGCCTCCCACCCGGGATCCACCACGCCGTGCTGGACGGCTGGGTGGAGGGCGACACCACCGTGCTCGTGATGCGCGACCTGGCCGATGCCGTCCTGACCTGGCAGGACCGACTCTCCCCGGCCCGCGCGTTCTGGGTGATGCATCGCCTGGCAGCGCTCCACCGGCAGTTCCTCGGCGCCCCTCCTGCGGGGCTGGCTCCCCTCGACCTCGTGCTCAGCCTGTTCGCGCCGCACCGCATCCGGGCGGTGGCGGAGGAGGGGAACGAGCTGATGACCCTCGCGTGCCGGGGCTGGGAGATCTTCGCGGACACGGTTCCGGCTGACGTTGCCGACCCGGTCCTCGCGCTGCTCGACGACGTGCGTCCGCTCGCGGCAGCGCTGTCGGCCGGGCCGGTGACCATGACGCACGGTGACCTGGCCACGGTGAACATGGCGTTCGAGGGTGACCACCTGGTCCTCATCGACTGGGCGTTGCCCAGCGCCGCACCCGGTGCCCTCGACGTGGCGCGGTTCCTGGCCGGCTGCGCGTCGGTGGTGGACCCGAGCCGTGAGGAGCTGCTGGCGGCGTACCAGCGCGCGGCCGGACCGGCCTCCGACGAGAGGTCGCTGCGCCTCTCCCTGCTCGCCGCGCTCGTCTGGCTGGGCTGGAACAAGGCGCTGGACGCCGCGGAGCACCCGGACCCCGCGGTCCGGCACCGCGAGAAGGCGGACCTCGACTGGTGGGTCCGCGAAGCACGCACCACGCTGGAGAGCGGAGCACCCTGATGGATCTCAACACGCTGTACCACCGCACGGTCGAGGGCTGGGCGGACCGCGTCAACGCCGTACCGGCCGACCGATGGGGGGACCCCACGCCGTGCCGGGAGTGGACCGTGCGCGACCTCGCCAACCACGTCTGCGGGGAAGACCTGTGGACGGGGCCGCTGGTGAAGGGCAGCACCATCGCCGAGGTGGGCGACCGCTTCGACGGCGACGTGCTGGGGGAGGACCCGATCCGCAGCGCGCTCGCGGCAGCCACCGAGGCCACCGTCGCGGTCGCCGCGACGCTCCCGCGCGGCGGCACGGTGCACCTGTCGTACGGCGACGAGCGGCTCGAGGAGTACGTGTACCAGCTCGCCGCCGACCACCTGGTCCACGGCTGGGACCTCGCGGTGGCCACCGGCGGCGACACCCGCCTCGACCGCGGCGTGGTGGCGGCGGTGGCCGCCTGGTTCGCCGAGCGCGAGGAGCTCTACCGCGCTGGTGGGGTCATTGGCCCCCGGGCCGCCAGCCACGGCGACCCGCAGGGCGACCTGCTCGCCGCCTTCGGCCGCGACTCCGCCTGGGGACCGAACCACGCCACCCTGGCACGCTTCTCCGCTGCGTTCGGCCGGGGTGACGTGGACGGGATCATGGCGCTGATGACCGACGACTGTGTCTTCGAGTCGACCGGGCCCGCCCCGGACGGGGTCCGGCACGAGGGGGCGCAGGCCGTGCGGGCGGTGTGGGAGGAGCTCTTCGGCCAGACCAAGGAACCTGCCTTCACCGAGGAGGACTCGTTCGTCAGTGGCGACCGCGCCGTGCTGCGCTGGCGCTTCGACTGGACCGACGACGACGGTGTGCCCGGCCACGTCCGCGGCGTCGACGTGCTCCGTCTGCGTGACGGACGGGTGGCGGAGAAGCTCTCCTACGTCAAGGGTTGAGCCCGTTCCGGGGCCCGTACAGGGGCCGGGCCCCGGCGGGAACGGCCATGCTTGGATGGAGCCATGACCGAGCACAGCATTGACCCGGCCATCGTCGAAGCCGTCCAGGGCGTCTCCAACAGGTTCGGGGTCACCGGCCTCGAGGAGCTCATCGCCGCGGCGACCGAGGAGCTCGAGCGCGCCCGCGCGGCGTACGCCGAGCTCTCGGCGCTCGACAACGGCTGACGCCCCGGCCGGGGGCCCGTTCGAGTTCGTCGAGCGACCGGCCATCGACGTACCCTGTGGGGATTCCCGATCCCTGAGAGGTACGTCTTGTCTTCCCCTGGTCTCGAGCAGATCGACCGCCGCGCCGGCGAGAGTGTCTTCGCCCGTCTGGAGCCCCGCCTCCCCTCGGTGCAGAAGCCGATCCAGTACGTCGGCGGCGAGCTGAACTCGACCGTCAAGGACTGGGACTGCGCGGCCGAGTCCGAGGGCGGCGGCCCGACCGTCCGCTGGGCGCTGATGTACCCCGACGCGTACGAGGTCGGCCTGCCCAACCAGGGCGTCCAGATCCTCTACGAGGTCCTCAACGAGCGGGACTGGATCCTGGCCGAGCGCACCTACTCGGTGTGGGCCGACATGGAGAAGGTCATGCGCGACGGTGACGCCGCCGGGCCGATCCCGCAGTTCACGGTCGACGGGCACCGTCCCGTGCGCGACTTCGACGTCTTCGGCCTGAGCTTCTCCACCGAGCTCGGCTACACCAACATGCTCAACGCGCTGGACCTCGCCGGCATCCCGCTGCACGCGGTCGACCGTGGCGACGACGACCCGATCGTGCTCGCCGGCGGGCACGCGGCGTTCAACCCCGAGCCGATCGCCGACTTCATCGACGCCGCCGTCCTCGGTGACGGCGAGGAGGTCGTGCTCGCGATCTCCGAGGTCGTGCGCGAGTGGAAGGCCGAGGGCCGCTCGGGCGGTCGCGACGAGCTGCTGCGCCGCCTCGCGGTGACCGGCAACATCTACGTCCCGAAGTTCTACGACGTCGCGTACAGCGACGAGGGCGACATCGAGGCGGTCGTCCCGAACCGCCCGGGCATCCCGTTCCGGGTCCGCAAGCACACGCTGATGGACCTCGACGCCTGGCCCTACCCGGCCAAGCCCCTGGTCCCGCTGGCCGAGACCGTGCACGAGCGCTTCTCGGTGGAGATCTTCCGCGGCTGCACCCGCGGCTGCCGGTTCTGCCAGGCCGGCATGATCACCCGGCCGGTCCGGGAGCGCTCGCTCAAGACCATCGGCGACATGGTCGAGAACGGCATCCGCAAGTCCGGCTTCGAGGAGGTCGGCCTGCTCTCGCTGTCCAGCGCCGACCACACCGAGATCGGCGACCTCGCCAAGGGCCTCGCCGACCGCTACGAGGGCTCGAACGTCTCCCTCTCGCTGCCCAGCACCCGGGTGGATGCGTTCAACATCTCGCTCGCCAACGAGTTCTCCCGCAACGGACGTCGCTCCGGGCTGACCTTCGCCCCCGAGGGCGGCTCCGAGCGGATGCGCAAGGTGATCAACAAGATGGTCACCGAGGAGGACCTGATCCGCACGGTCGCGGCGGCGTACTCCCATGGCTGGCGACAGGTGAAGCTCTACTTCATGGTGGGTCTCCCCACCGAGACCGACGAGGACGTCCTCCAGATCGCCGACCTCGCCCGCAAGGTCATCGCGAAGGGCCGCGAGGTGTCCGGGAGCAACGACATCCGCTGCACCGTGTCGATCGGTGGGTTCGTGCCCAAGCCGCACACGCCGTTCCAGTGGGCCGCCCAGCTCGACGTCGAGACCACGGACCGCCGCCTCAAGGAGCTGCGCGACCTGGTCCGCGCCGACAAGAAGTTCGCCCGCGCCATCGGCTTCCGCTACCACGACGGCAAGCCCGGCATCATCGAGGGACTGCTCTCGCGCGGCGACCGCCGCGTCGGTGCCGTCATCGAGGAGGTGTGGCGCGACGGTGGTCGTTTCGACGGCTGGAGCGAGCACTTCTCCTACGACCGGTGGGTGGCCTGCACCGAGAAGGCCCTCGCGTCGACGCCCGTCGACCTCGAGTGGTTCACCACCCGCGAGCGGGAGTACGACGAGGTCCTGCCCTGGGACCACCTCGACTCCGGCCTCGACAAGGACTGGCTCTGGGCCGACTGGGAGGACGCGATCGACCCGTCGACCGACGTCGAGGTCGAGGACTGCCGCTGGACGCCCTGCTACGACTGTGGCGTGTGCCCCGAGATGGGCACCGAGATCCAGATCGGTCCCACGGGACAGCAGCTCCTGCCGCTTTCGGTGGTCTGAGCCGCCTTCGGTGGTTGAGGAGGTTGCGCAGCAACCGTCTCGAAACCCGGTGCGCAGGCTGGTTGGCACCCGACTCAGGTCCGCCCACCCGTTCGTCTCGGATCATCGGAGGATCTCCGGCATCAGGTGCCGACGATCCTCCGATGTTGCCGCTCAACGCGGTATGAGCTCTGGCAGCTGGTCCTCGATGTGGGCCGGGCGGGCGACATACATCCCGAGCGCGATCTGGGGCACGGTCAGCGCGATCAGCAGCGTCAACGGCCAGGTCCAGCCACCGCTGGCGTCGTACAGCGCGCCGACGCCGAACGGACCGGCCGCCGCGAGCAGGTAGCCCAGCGACTGGGTCAGGCCCGACAGCGCGGCGGTGCCCTCCGGCGTGCGTGAGCGGAGCCCGATCAGGGTGAGCACGATCGGGAACGTGACCGCACCGATCCCGACCAGCACCGCCCAGAGGATCGCCAGGCTGTGTGGGGCGACGATCAGGCCCAGGTAGCCCAGCGGGTAGCAGGCCATGACCCCGAGCAGCAGCGCGCGCTGGTCGGTGCGGCGGGCGGCCGCGGCCGGGGCCCACAGGGACAGGGGGATCGAGACCGCGGCGACGACGCCGACCAGCGCACCGGCCTGTCCCGCGGTATAGCCGTTGTCGCGCCACAGCTGGGCGAACCAGCCGAAGATCGAGTACGCCTGCAGGGACTGCAGGCCGAAGAAGCCCGCCATCGCGAGGCCGAGCCGGGTCCGGGCCACGTCGCCGAACCGGATCGTGCGCGGGGCGCCCTCCGGGTGTCGGTCGTGCGCGACCAGCGCGAGCCACGGGACCGCGGCCACCAGGGCCACCAGCGCCCAGGTGCCGAGGCCGACGCGCCAGCCGCCGTACGCCTCGGAAACCGGGACGGTGAGGGTCAGGGCGCCGGTGAGGCCGATCGCGAGCGCCGTCGTGTACAGCGCCGTCACCAGGCCGATCCGGTTCGGGAAGTGCAGCTTGACCAGCGACGGCAGCAGGACGTTGGCCATCGCCATCCCGGCCAGGGCCAGCATCGACAGGGCGAGGAACGCGGTCACCCCGTCGACCGCGGCCCGCCCGGCCAAGCCGGCCACCACCGCGAGCAGCGCGGCCAGGGTCACCCGGTGCACGCCCGCGACTCGCGCCAGGCCTGCGGCGACGGCGCCGAAGCAGGCGAACGCCAGCACCGGCAGGGAAGTCAGCAGCCCCGCCGCCAGCGGGGACATGTCGAGCCCGGCTCGCACCTCCGCGAGCACGGGCCCCACGCTCACGGCGGCGGGACGCAGGTTGAGCGAGAGCAGGACCAGGCCGACGAGCACCAGCCAGGGCGTACGGCGAGAGGTCACCGGCCGATGCTCTCAGGAGGCCGGTCAACGACAGCGGCGGGGGACCTCGCTCCGGCAGGATGGCGCCATGCGGCACATCACCGACGACGAGCGCCGGGCGCGGCTCGCCCGTCGTCACGCGATCGCCCCCGGCTGCAGGCTGGGCGACCCGGTCGCGGCCACCCGGGCCATGACCGTGCTGCACGCGACCGAGCCGGCGACCGTCTACCTCTCGCTGTTCGCCCGCGTCGACGGGCTGGGCGTCGACGACGTCGAGCGGGCGCTGTACGACGACCGCTCGCTGGTCAAGCAGCTGGCGATGCGACGCACGCTCTTCGTCTTCCCGCGCGAGCTGCTGCCGCACGCCTGGGGCAGTGCCTCCGCCCGCGTGGCCACCCAGCTGCGGGCACGGCTCGCCAAGGAGGTCGAGGGTGCGGGCCTCGCTGCCGATGGCGCAGCCTGGCTGGACGCAGCGTGCTCCGCGGTCCTCGCCCACCTGGTCGACGGCGCCGAGCTGTCGGCCCTGGACCTGCGCGAGCAGGTGCCGGAGATCGCGGGCCGTATCGAGCTGGGCGTCGGCAAGGCGTATGGCGGCAGCTTCCCGATCGCGCCGAGGGTGCTCAGCCAGCTCGGCGTCGAGGGGCTCATCGTCCGCGGCCACAACGGAGGCCACTGGCGGACCTCGCGGCCACGGTGGACGCTGATGGAGACGTGGCTGGGGGAGGTGCCCGCCCCCGGGAAGCCCGCCGAGGGGTACGCCGAGCTCGTGCGCCGCTGGCTCGCCACGTTCGGACCCGGCACGGCCGCCGACCTCCAGTGGTGGCTGGGCGGCACCGCCGGGATCGTCCGGCACGCACTGGCCGACGTCGGCGCCGTCGAGGTGCGCCTCGACGGGCCGGCGACCGGCTGGGTGCTGCCCGACGACCTGGACCCCGTCTCGTACGACCAGCCGTGGGCGGCGCTGCTCCCGGTGCTGGACCCGACGGTCATGGGCTGGAAGGAACGCACCTTCCTCCTCGGCGAGCACGGCCCGGCGCTCTTCGACAGCAACGGCAACGCCGGCACGACGGCCTGGTGGGGAGGCCGCGCCGTCGGCTGCTGGGTCCAGGACCCCGACGGCGTGGTGCGGGTGAGCCTGCTCGAGGAGGTGGGGGTCGACGGACGGGCAGCCCTGGACGCGGAGGCGTCGCGGCTGACGGCCTGGCTCGGGGGCACCCCGGTCGGCACCGTCTACGCCTCGCCGGCCATGAAGGCCGCGGTTGGGGCGGACGGCTGACCACGCCGTAGCCTTGTGCGGTGCGTGAGCAGCCCGAGCAACAAGCCCCACCCGTCCAGCGACTCCGGATCCGCTACGCCAAGCGCGGCCGGCTCCGGTTCACCAGCCACCGGGACTTCAGCCGGGCCTTCGAGCGGGCGATCTTCCGTGCCCGGGTTCCGATGGCCTACTCCTCCGGCTTCAACCCGCATCCCCGCATCTCCTTCGCCGGCGCCGCACCGACCGGCTCGGCCAGCGAGGCCGAGTACCTCGAGATCGGGCTCGCGCAGATCGTCGACCCGGACGTCGTGCGGGCGGCGCTCGAGGAAGCCCTGCCGGACGGGCTCGACATCGTCGAGGTCGTGGAGTCTCCAGGAGGTCCCTTCGCCGAGCTGCTCGAGGCCAGCCACTGGATCCTCGACATCGCCGCGGCGCCCGACGCGGCACTGCCGGCCGTGGAGCGCTTCCTCGCCACCGACTCCGTGCCGGTCCAGCGGATGACCAAGAAGGGGATGCGCGACTTCGACTGCCGCGCGGCCGTCATCGCGCTGCGGGCCGAGCCCGCCGGCGACCGGACCCGGCTCGACCTGGTCCTGCGACACGCCGTACCCGCGGTGCGTTGCGACGACGTGCTCGCCGGGATCGCCGCCGTCAGCGGGCTGGACGTGGGGGAGGCGCCGTTCCTGACCCGCCTGGCCCAGGGTCCCCTGGACGAGGAGACGGGCGAGATCGGCGATCCGCTGCGGACGTCGCCGTAGGGGGAAACGTTCTCCGGTGTGCGATACTCGCCGTGGTTGACGACATGCGGCTTGCCGCCCGAGTCGACCCGACGACGTTCTCGCCGGCCACACTTGTTGGTCGGCACAGTGGAGGCAGGTCGTCGCCAGACCGCGACGCGGCCAGGCAGGTGTCGGTGACAGGGACCCCGCCGTTACGGCTCGCTGACCGCGGCAGGCGACGCAACGGCCGCCAGTGACGTACAGCGGAGACGTCGCCGCCACATGAAGGCTTTGCGTTGAAGGCCCTGAGTTCACCGGGTCTGCGACGTCGGACCGCCCGGACGCACCTCGTGTGCCGGGCCGAGGAGCGCAAGATGCTCGAAGAACACCAGTCCACCGAATCGTCCAGCGACGACACCCTGACCGGCCTCGCCGGCGGATCGGACCCCGCGGCGGCCAGTCCCGAGGACGCCAGTCCCGCGGCGCCCGCCAAGAAGGCCGCGGCGCGCAAGACCACGGCCAAGAAGGCCACGGCGAAGAAGACCACGACCCGGAAGACCGCCGCTTCGGTGCCGGTCGAGTCGCCCGCCGAGGCAGCTCCTGAGGCGGCCCTCGAGGTGACCGAGGCCGCCGCCCCGGCCAAGAAGGCCGCAGCACGCAAGACCGCGGCCAAGAAGGCCACGGCGAAGAAGACCACGACCAAGAAGGCGGCCGTCGCCGACGAACCGGCCCCCGACGCCCCCGCGGCGGCGCAGGCCCCGGCGGTCGCCGCCGCAGCCGCGCCCGCCACGGGCACCGCACTGCTCTTCAAGGCCCCCGAGCCGACCGCGGCTCCGGCGCGCCGTACCCGCAAGGCGGCCCAGGCTCCGGCCGAGGTGACGCCCGACGAGGAGGCCGCGACCGAGGAGACCCCTGCGGCGAAGGCTCCGCGCAAGGCCGCCGCGAAGCGGACTCCCGCCAAGAAGCGCGTCGAGGCCGAGTCGGCCGACGAGGACGAGACCACCGCCGCCGCACCCGCCGAGGCGCGGACCGGCGACCGTGAGGACGAGAGCACCGAGAGTCGGGACGACGATCGCGACGACTCGGCCGAGGGTGACGAGGGGGAGGGCGGCGGAGGCCGCCGTCGCCGTCGTCGCGGAGGTCGTCGTCGCCGCAAGTCCGGCGAGGGCGACAGCGACTCGGGTGAGAGCAACGAGTCCGACGCCGACGCGGGCGGAGCGGACCAGGAGTCCGGCCGTCAGGGAGGCAACCGCCAGTCGGGCAACCGCCAGGGCGGCGGCAACCGGCAGTCCGGCAACAACAAGCAGGGCGACAGGCAGGGCGCCGACGCCGAGGCCGACGCTGACGCCGACGAGGGTGGCGAGGGTACGTCGCGTCGTCGCCGTCGCCGCCGCCGCTCCGGCGACGACGGCCCCGAGGGGTCCGACGACCCGCAGAACACCGTCACCCGGGTCCGCAAGACCCGCTCCGCGGAGGACGAGATCACCTCGATCTCGGGCTCCACGCGGCTCGAGGCCAAGAAGCAGCGCCGCCGCGACGGCCGCGAGGCCGGACGCCGTCGCGCCCCGATCGTGAGCGAGGCCGAGTTCCTGGCCCGTCGCGAGTCGGTCGAGCGCGTCATGGTGATCCGCCAGCGCGACGACCTGACCCAGATCGCCGTCATCGAGGACAAGGTGCTCGTCGAGCACTACGTGGCCCGCGAGTCGCAGACCTCGATCATCGGCAACGTCTACCTCGGCCGGGTCCAGAACGTGCTGCCCTCCATGGAGGCCGCGTTCATCGACATCGGCAAGGGCCGCAACGCCGTGCTGTACGCCGGCGAGGTCAACTGGTCCGCCCTGGGCCACAAGGACGGCCAGCCCCGCAAGATCGAGTCGGTGCTGTCCTCGGGCCAGTCCGTGCTCGTCCAGGTCACCAAGGACCCGATCGGCCACAAGGGTGCCCGGCTCACCAGCCAGGTCAGCCTGGCCGGCCGGTTCCTCGTCTACGTGCCGGACGGCACCACCAGCGGCATCTCCCGCAAGCTCCCCGACACCGAGCGCAACCGGCTCAAGACCCTGCTCAAGGAGATCGTCCCGGACACGGCCGGCGTCATCGTGCGCACGGCCGCCGAGGGCGCCAGCGAGGACGAGCTGACCCGCGACGTGGAGCGGCTCAAGGCGCGCTGGGAGGACATCGAGGCCAAGGTCAAGGGCAGCGCCCCGCAGCTGCTCTACGGCGAGCCCGACCTCACGCTCAAGGTCGTGCGTGACCTGTTCACCGAGGACTTCGGCAAGCTGGTCATCGAGGGTGCCGACGCCTGGGACACCGTCCAGGGCTACGTGCGGCACGTCGCCCCCGACCTCGAGGAGCGCCTCGAGCGCTTCGAGCCCACCGGCGACGGCAAGGACGTCTTCGCGACCTACCGGGTCGACGAGCAGATCGCCAAGGGCCTCGACCGCAAGGTGTGGCTGCCCTCGGGCGGCTCGCTGGTCATCGACCGCACCGAGGCGATGACGGTTGTCGACGTCAACACCGGCAAGTTCACCGGCTCCGGGGGCAACCTCGAGGAGACCGTCACCAAGAACAACCTCGAGGCGGCCGAGGAGATCGTGCGCCAGCTGCGGCTGCGCGACATCGGCGGCATCATCGTCGTCGACTTC
>DASTUX010000136.1:0-13384 GCA_035759395.1 Nocardioides sp. | reverse complement strand
GAACGCGCGGACGACGTCCTGCGGGCACTCGCCGAGTCGGGCGCACGCGTCCGCCGCGAGGCGGTCGACGCCGCCGAGGCAGCGGCGGAGGCCGTCGCCCGAAGCCAGGACCAGTCGCGTCCTCGTGCGGTGATCGCGGCGGGGCCCGACTCCCGCCTCCTGCGCGCGGTCCTCGAGCCGTGGTGCCCGGTGCCGTTCGTGGCCTGGCCCTCGCCCGCGCTGCCGGGCTGGGCCGGCAGCCTGGACCTGGTCGTGGTGCTCGCCCCCGACGGCGCCGACGCCGGGACCGCCTCGGCGGCCGCCGAGGCCGTTCGGCGCGGCTGCCAGCTGGTCGTCGCCTGTCCGCCCAACTCTCTCGTGGCCGAGCACGCCGCCGGCCGCTGGAGCACGATCCTGCCCACGGTCACCCGCGACCAGCTCGCCACGGCCGTGGTGATGCTCGACTTCCTCGACCGGGTGTCGCTCGGCCCGCGAGCCGACGCCGAGGGCGTGGCCGCGGCCCTCGACGCGGTCGCCACGTCCTGCTCCCCGCACCGCGACCTGGCGGTCAACCCGGCCAAGATGCTGGCGATCGCGCTGGCCGACACCAACCCGCTGGTCTGGGGTGGCTCGGTGCTCGCGGCGCGGGCTGCCCGCCGGGTGGCGGAGTCGATCCGCCGCGCGAGCGGGCGTACGGCGCTCGCCGCCGACGCGGAGCACCTGCTGCCCGTCATCGAGGCGACGCGGCAGCGCGACGTCTTCATCGACCCGTACGCCGAGGGCGACGGTGACCTGAGGCCGATGCTGCTGGTGCTGGACGACGGTGCGGAGGAGGCCGTCGTCCGCGAGCAGCGTGGCCGGCTGCAGGCAGCGGCCTCGGCCCGCCGGGTGCGTGTGGAAAGCGTCACGACCGACGCGCCGACCGAGGTGGCCCGCTACGCCTCGCTGCTGCTCAGCGGGACCTACGCCGCCGAGTACCTGCGCCTCGGTCTCGCGGAGTCCTGACCCGGGCCACGATAAATTGGGCCGGTGCCTTCCCCCCAGCCCACGACCCACGCGATCCGCGACCCGTGGTTCGACAACGCCAAGATGGCGCTGGTCACGCTCGTCGTCGTCGGGCACGCCTGGACGCTGCTGCCGCAGAACGCGCTCGACGCCCAGCTCTACGACTTCCTCTACGCCTGGCACGTGCCCGCGTTCGTCTTCGTCACCGGCTACCTCTCGCGCAGCTTCACCTGGTTCCGCGCCCGGATGTGGCAGCTGTTCTGCACCGTCGTCGTCCCGTACGTCATCTTCGAGACGGCCCTCGCGCTGTTCCGCATCTACGTCGGCGGGGAGGAGCTCGACGGCGTCTTCGCCGACCCGCACTGGCCGATGTGGTACCTCTCGGCACTCTTCTTCTGGCGCCTGCTGACGCCGGTCTTCCGGCCGCTGTGGGGCGGGCTGGCCGTGGCCGTCGTCATCTCGCTGGCTGCCGGCATGCGTGCCGGGGACGCGCTGGACATGGCGCGGGTGCTCGGGCTGCTGCCCTTCTTCGTGATGGGCCTCAAGGCCACCCCGGAGCGGCTCGAGCTGCTGCGCCGCGGATGGGTCCGGGTCGCGGGCGTCCTCGTCCTCGTCGGCCTGTTCGTGCTCGCCGCCTGGACCGACCAGTGGGCCAGCACCGAGTGGCTGTACTACCGCTCGCAGTACGGCGAGCTGGGCTCCGACCCCCTGCACTCGATGTTCGTGCGCTCGGCGCTCCTGGTCATCGGGACGCTGGGTGCATGGGCGTTCCTCTCGCTCGTCCCGCGCATCAACGGCTGGTTCGCCCGGATGGGCGCCTGGACCCTGGTGGTCTACCTGTTCCACGGCTTCGCCGTGAAGAGCGCGTCGTACGCCGGGTTCGGCGACTGGGCCGACGACCACGCCGTCGTCGCCCGCGTCCTGACCACGGGCACCGCCGTCCTGCTCGCCCTGTTCCTCGCGTGGGAGCCGGTCGCCAGTCGCCTGACCCATGTGGTCGACCCGCTCGGCTACGCGCAGCGGCACCTGCGGGACGCGGTGGCGCTCACGGTCGTGAAGGCGGATGCCGAGGACCACGCCGAGGTGCTCGCGGACCACATCGCGGATGCCACCGAGGCGGAGGGGACGCAGCCGAGCCGATAGCCTTCCGCGCATGTCAGCAGAAGGTGGAACCAAGGCGGTGGTCGCGGCGCTGCTCGCCAACACCGGCATCGCGGTCACGAAGTTCGGCGCGTTCGCGCTGACCGGCTACTCCTCGATGCTCGCGGAGGCCATCCACTCGGTGGCCGACGCCGGGAACCAGGGACTCCTGCTCCTGGGTGGCAAGAAGGCGCAGAAGGACGCGACCGAGGAGCACCCCTTCGGTTACGGGCGCGAGCGCTACATCTACTCGTTCATCGTCTCCATCGTGCTGTTCTCCGTCGGTGGCCTGTTCGCGCTCTACGAGGCGTACCACAAGTTCCACGAGGTCCACGCGGGTCACGCCGAGGGCACCGAGGGCTGGAAGCAGTTCGTCGCGCCGGGTGTGCTGCTGATCGCGATCGTGCTGGAGTCGCTCTCCTTCCGCACCGCGATCATCGAGACCAACAAGATCCGCGGCAACGCGTCGTTCGCGACCTTCGTACGCCGGGCCAAGCAGCCCGAGCTGCCCGTGATCCTGCTCGAGGACCTGGCGGCGCTGACCGGCCTGGTCTTCGCGCTGGTGGGTGTCGGGCTGAGCCTGGTCACCGGCAACCAGTACTTCGACGTCGCCGGCACCGCACTCATCGGCGTCCTGCTCGTCGTGGTGGCCGTCGTGCTCGCGATCGAGACCAAGAGCCTGCTGCTGGGTGAGTCGGCGAGCGTCCCCGCCCAGCGGCGGATCGCCGACGCGCTCTCCTCGACCGAGGGCGTGGAGTCGATCATCCACATGAAGACCATGCACCTCGGCCCCGAGGAGCTGCTCGTCGCCGCGAAGATCGGCGTACGCGCCGGCGCCACCGCGGAGGACGTCGCGACCGCGATCGACCGGGCCGAGCAGGCCGTCCGCGCAGCTGAGGCCACCGCCCAGGTGATCTACCTGGAGCCCGACATCTACCGCGCCGACTACGTCCCCGCGGAGCGCCCGGAGCCCCCAGCGCCGGCGGGGCACTGACGCCCGAGGATTCTGCGTTCCGCGACCCGCCGCTCTAATCTCGTTGGCACAGCCACGAGCACACGCGACAGGGGCATTTGATGGACTACAAGGTTGCAGACCTGAACCTGGCCGACTACGGCCGCACGGAGATCCAGCTCGCCGAGCACGAGATGCCTGGCCTGATGGCCATGCGTGCGCGCTACGGCGACTCCAAGCCGCTGGCCGGTGCCCGCATCGCCGGCTCGCTGCACATGACGATCCAGACCGCGGTGCTGATCGAGACGCTGGTCGCTCTCGGTGCCGAGGTCCGCTGGGCCTCCTGCAACATCTTCTCCACCCAGGACCACGCCGCTGCGGCCGTCGTCGTCGGCCCGAACGGCACCGTCGACGCCCCGGCCGGTGTCCCGGTCTTCGCCTGGAAGGGCGAGAGCCTGCAGGAGTACTGGTGGTGCACCCAGCAGATCCTCAACTGGCCCGCCAATGATGGGCAGAGCACGTTCGCCAACATGATCCTCGACGACGGCGGTGACGCCACCATGCTGGTCCACCTCGGCGTCGACGCCGAGAAGACCGGGCAGGCGCCGGACCCGGCGAGCGCCAAGAGCCACGAGCAGAAGATCGTCTTCGAGGTCCTCAACGCCTCGCTCGCCGAGAGCACCGACCGGTACACCAAGATCGCCGGCGAGCTCATGGGTGTCACCGAGGAGACCACGACCGGTGTCCTGCGTCTCTACGACATGATGAAGGAAGGCTCGCTGCTCTTCCCGGCCATCAACGTCAACGACTCGGTCACCAAGTCGAAGTTCGACAACAAGTACGGCTGCCGCCACTCGCTCATCGACGGCATCAACCGTGCGACCGACGTGCTCATCGGCGGCAAGGTCGCGGTCGTCTGCGGCTACGGCGACGTCGGCAAGGGCTGCGCGGAGTCGCTTCGCGGCCAGGGCGCCCGCGTCATCATCACCGAGATCGACCCCATCTGCGCGTTGCAGGCAGCGATGGACGGCTACCAGGTCTCCGCGCTCGACTCCGTGCTCGACGTCGCCGACATCATCATCACCGCGACCGGCAACAAGGACGTCGTGACCGTCGAGCAGATGGCGAAGATGAAGCACCAGGCGATCCTGGGCAACATCGGCCACTTCGACAACGAGATCGACATGGCCGGCCTCGAGACCTACGAGGGCGTCGTCCGCAAGAACGTCAAGCCGCAGGTCGACGTGTGGACGTTCCCGACGGGCACCTCCATCATCGTGCTCTCCGAGGGCCGTCTGATGAACCTCGGCAACGCCACCGGCCACCCGTCGTTCGTGATGTCGAACTCCTTCACCAACCAGGTCCTCGCGCAGATCGAGCTCTTCACCAAGCCCGAGGAGTACCCGGTCGGCGTCTACGTGCTGCCCAAGCACCTCGACGAGGAGGTCGCACGTCTCCACCTCGGCTCGCTCGGCGTGGAGCTCACGACGCTCAGCGACGACCAGGCGGCGTACCTCGGTGTCGACGTCAAGGGCCCCTACAAGTCCGACCAGTACCGCTACTGAGGCACTCGAACGCCGGATCCGGGCTCGGGCGACGCACGAGCGGACGCCCGAGCCCACATTCCGGGGATGCGGCTGGCAAGATTGACCGTATGACGCACCCCGCCGGCCCGACTCCGGACTCGGCCACCAAAGGCCGCATCCTCGTCGTCGACGACGACGCGTCCCTCGCGGAGATGCTGACCATCGTGCTGCGCCAGGAGGGCTTCGACAGCCGCATGTGTGGCCGGGGCGACCTGGCGATGGACGAGTTCCACGACTACCGCCCCGACCTGGTCCTCCTGGACCTGATGCTGCCCGGCAAGGACGGCATCGACGTGTGCAAGGAGATCCGCGCCGAGTCCGGCGTCCCGATCGTGATGCTCACCGCGAAGGGCGACACCATCGACGTGGTGGTCGGACTGGAGTCGGGGGCCGACGACTACGTCGTCAAGCCGTTCAAGCCCAAGGAGCTGATCGCGCGGATCCGCGCGCGGGTGCGGCGCTTCGACGCTCCCGACCAGGAGTCGCTGAGCATCGGCGACCTCGACATCGACGTGGCCGGCCACTCGGTGACCCGTGCGGGGAAGGCGATCAGCCTGACCCCCCTCGAGTTCGACCTCCTCGTCTGCCTGGCCCGCAAGCCCTGGCAGGTGTTCACCCGCGAGGTCCTCCTGGAGCAGGTCTGGGGCTACCGTCACGCCGCCGACACGCGCCTGGTCAACGTGCACGTGCAGCGACTGCGCTCCAAGGTCGAGCACGACCCGGAGAACCCCGAGATCGTGGTCACGGTGCGTGGCGTTGGGTACAAAGCCGGAAACCTCTAGGCGCCCGGTGGCCACTCGCAGCCTGCCGGATGCCGTCCGGCGCGGCCTCACGTTCTGGCGGCGCTCGATCCAGGCCCGCGTGGTCGCGAGCACCGTGCTGCTCTCCGCGCTCGTGGTCAGCGGCGTCGGCTGGTTCCTGCTGCAGCAGACGCGCGACGGCCTGCTGTCGCACCGGGTCAACGCCGTGGTCGCCGAGGCTCACGACGAGACGAGCGAGGCGCGGTTGCGCCTGCAGGCCGCTCCCGGTACCGACCTCGACTCCTCCTCCCAGCAGCGGGCACTGGTCGAGCCGATCATCCAGCGGGGCGAGACGCGGGGCTTCAGCGTCGTGCTCGCGGGCCCGGTCGGTGAGGCTAACGGCCGGATCGCCGACGGGGCCAAGTTCACGCCCGGCCTCGACACGGCGAGCGTCCCGGCGAGCCTGGAGCAGCACTTCGACGAGGTCGCCCAGACCGCCTGGACCTACACGCGGATCCGGATGCTGGACCTGAACACCGGTCGTGCGGTCGAGGACCGCCCCGGGGTCGTGGTCGGTTCGCAGGTGACGCTGCCCTCCGACGGTGCGACGTACACGCTCTACTACCTGTTCCCGCTCGACGACGAGCGCGAGACCCTGGCGCTGGTCACCCGGGCCCTGCTCACCGCGGCCATCCTGCTGCTCGTCCTGGTGGCGGGCCTGACCTGGCTGGTCACGCGCCAGGTCGTGACCCCCATCCGGCTGGCCCGGCGCGTCGCCGAGCGGCTGGCGGCCGGCGAGCTCCAGGAGCGGCTGCGCGTCTCCGGCGAGGACGACCTGGCCCGGCTGGCGACGTCGTTCAACCAGATGGCCAGCAACCTCCAGCGCCAGATCCGGCAGCTCGAGGAGCTGAGCCGGGTCCAGCGCAGGTTCGTCTCGGACGTCTCCCACGAGCTCCGGACGCCCCTGACCACCGTGCGGATGGCCGGCGACGTGCTGTATGACGCCCGCGCCGCCTTCGACCCGACGACGGCGCGTGCCGCCGAGCTGCTGCAGACCGAGCTCGACCGCTTCGAGGGGCTGCTGGTCGACCTGCTCGAGATCAGCCGCTTCGACGCCGGGGCCGCCGTGCTGGACATCGACGACGTCAACCTGGTCGACGTCGCGCACCGGGTCGTCGACCTGACCCGCGCGCTGGCCGACCAGCGCAACACCCGTGTGGTGGTCCGTTCGCCCAACCACCCGTGCCTGGCCGAGGCCGACGTACGACGGGTGGAGCGGATCGTCCGCAACCTCGTCACCAACGCGATCGACCACGCGGAGAGCCGCGACATCGTGATCCACGTCGCGGGCGACGACCACGCGGCGGCGATCGCGGTCCGCGACTACGGGGTCGGCCTGGCCCCGGGGGAGTCCGCGCTGGTCTTCAACCGGTTCTGGCGTGCCGACCCTGCCCGCGCCCGCACCAGTGGCGGGACGGGGCTCGGCCTGTCGATCTCCCTCGAGGACACCCACCTGCACGGCGGCTGGCTGCAGGCCTGGGGCAGGCCCGGTGACGGCGCCCAGTTCCGTCTGACCCTGCCCCGACGCGCTGGTGGCGCACTGCGCCAGAGCCCGCTCCCGCTCATCCCCTCCGACGCCCAGGAGACGGTCCCGTGACCCGCCCCGCCAGCTCCCTCCGGCACTGCCGCGGCGCCCGCCTTGCCGTGGCGCTGGTCGCCGGGCTCGCGATGCTGCTGCCTGCCGGCTGCGTGCGGATCCCGGTCAGCGGCCCGGTCGTCCCCACCGGGTCCGGCGGTGGCGTCAGCGACGACCAGCCGATCTTCATCGACCCCAAGCCGCCGCGCCCGGGGGAGTCCGCGCCCGAGATCGTCAAGGGCTTCCTGGACGCGATGACCGCGACGCCGCTCGACCTCACGGTGGCCAAGAAGTTCCTCACCAAGGACGCCCAGGCCTCGTGGAACCCCAAGCTCGAGACCATCACGTACGCCGACGCGTCGCCGCCGCGGGGAGGCTCGCGGGTCTCGGTCACGCTCACCGGCGCCGACCGGCTCGACTCGCGGGGGGCCTGGCGCGGGCGGCTGCCCCAGAGCGAGAACGTCCTGCAGTTCCCCCTGGTCATGGAGGGCGAGGAGTGGCGGATCGCCGAGGCGCCCGACGCCCTGGTCGTCCCCGAGTCCTGGTTCGAGCAGCGCTTCCGGCAGGTGTCGCTCTACTTCTTCGACCCGACCGCCCGGATCCTGGTCCCCGAGCCGGTCTTCGTGCCGAGGGGCGAGCAGCTGGCCACCACGCTGGTCAGCGGGCTCCTGCGGGGTCCGGGCCCGGAGCTGTCCCGGGTCTCGCGCAGCTTCATCCCCCCGGGGCTCTCGTTCGACCTGTCCGTGCCGGTCTCGGCCGACGGCGTCGCCGACCTGTCGCTCAAGGGCGACGCGGGTCGCCAGACGCCGCAGGCGATCGAGCTGATGGTGGCCCAGCTCGCCTGGACATTGCGCCAGGAGCCGCTGATCCGGGCGTTGCGCGTGTCGATCGGAGGGCAGCAGCTCCAGCTGCCCGGCGGCGTCAGCGAGGTCAGCGTGGACCAGGGCGCCGAGTACGACCCCACCGGTCTCCAGGCGAGCTCCCTGCTCTACGGACTGCGCGACGGGCTGCTCGTCGCCGGCCCCTCCAGCGCGCTCGATGCCGTCGACGGACCGCTGGGGACCAGGCAGTACGGCGTCACCTCCGTCGGCGTGAACCTCAACGCCACCCGCGTGGCCGCCATCTCGGGCAACGGCCGGTCGGTCCTGCTGGCCCCCGTCCGGGGACCCGCGCGCGACGTCCACGAGATCGTCAGCGGCGCCACCGACCTGCTCCGGCCGGCCTGGGACTTCGCGGACCGGTTGTGGCTGGTCGACCGGTCCCGGCAGGGAGCCCGGGTCTCGTTCGTCGAGGGCGAGCAACCCACCCGGCTCGTCGTCCCGGGTGTCAGCGGGCGCAAGGTCCGCAGCTTCCTGGTCTCGCGCGACGGCTCACGGCTGGTCGCCGTGGTCCACCGCTCCAGTGGCGACGTCATCATGGTCAGCCGGATCCTCTACAACGACCGGGGACGGGTGCTGCGTGCGTCCAGCGCGCACCGGATCGCCTGGGAGGGCGGCGGCCGCCTCGACATCCGCGACATCGCCTGGCAGGCCCCGACCACGGTCGCCGTGCTGCAGGTCCTGACCAACGAGCTCTCCCAGGTCCGCACGATCTCGGTCGACGGCTCGCCCCCGGGGCTCGACAGCCTGTCCACCACGCTCAGCGGGCGGGTCCTGGGACTGGCGGGCTCGGCGGGCGACTCCGAGAGCCTCTACGCCATCACCCGCTCCAGCCTGATCGACCTGTCCAACGCCGAGCGGGGCAACGTCCAGATCGACCGCCGGATCTCGATGATCGGCTACGTCGGCTGACTTCTCCACAGACCGCCCGGTGGGCCTTGAGGCCGGACGACGGGTCTGCTGGCATCGGCGGATGTCCGACGGCCTCTTCGACGCGATGGTCGACCTGCTGCTCGGCGGCCGCTGTGTCGGGTGCGAGGCTCCGGGACGCGTGCTCTGCCGCGGCTGCGAGCGGGACCTGCCCCGGGGGGCCCGGCCCGCCTGGCCGACGCCCACACCCGCGGGACTCGCGCCGCCGTGGGCCGCGGCGGCGTACGACGGCGTCGTCAAGGCGATGGTCGTGGGGCACAAGGAGCACCGACTGCTGGCCCTGCGTGACCCGCTGGCCGCGCTGCTCGCCGACGCGGTCGCGGCGTCGGCCACGGCCGGGCCGGTGGTGCTGGTGCCGGTCCCGTCGCGACCGGCGAGCGTGCGGGCGCGGGGGCACGACCCCACCCACGCCATGGCCGCTCGGGCTGCGGCCCTCCTGCGGTCGGGCGGTCACGACGTCGTGGTGGTCCGGATGCTGCGACCGCGCCCCGGGGTGGTCGACCAGGCGGGGCTCGGCGCCACGGACCGGACGGCCAACCTGGCGGGGTCGATGCACTGTCCGGCCGAGGCCCTGCGCCGGCTCGCCGCACGGCGTCCTCGGGGACGGCTGGTGGTCTGCGACGACGTGATCACCACGGGCTCGACGGCACGCGAGGCGCAGCGGGCCCTCGAGGCCGTGGGGCTCGACGTCGCGGCCGTCGCGGCCGTCGCCGCGACCCGCAGGCGCAATGTCGGGCCCCTCGGGGCGGGCCGCGGTCTCAGTCACAGGGAATCTTCAGGCCTACGGCTTTCGCCCAGCCCGAACACCCATTAGCGTCAATGCATGGAGTCCGTCCGGGTCCGTGGTTGCGTCGTCCAGACGCCCAGCGGAAGCCGGGCGTCCGCATGGCAAGCCGATGCCAGTCGCAGGCAAAACGGTCCACGTAAGGCTGACCGGGGACCTGTCCCCGGACCCAGCCGATCACGGTGCGGCTTAGACGTAAGTCCTGCCTCGTCCTCGCCGTCAGACACGGCGTACGACGGGAGAAGGGCAGTAGTGGCAGAAAAGCTGCGAACCCCTCTGCAGGCGATTGTGGGGTCGAAGACCAGGTCGGCCGGGCGGACTCCTTCTTTCCCGAACTCCGCCGAGAGAGTCGCGTCGACCCCGACGCGCGCTGCGGCCTGCCCTCCGGTTGGGCTGCTCGGGATCTGATCACCGGAAACCAACTGTTCAACGGGAGGTTCACATGGAAGTTGTGGTCACGGGTCGACACTGCGAGTTGTCCGATCGGTTCCGGAGTCACGTCGAGGAGAAGCTGACGAGGCTCGAGAAGCACGACCACCGCATCATGCGCGTCCAGGTGGAGGTCGAGTACGAGCGCAACCCGCGCCTGCACGACCGCGCCATCCGCGTCGAGCTCACGGCCTTCTCGAAGGGGCCGGTGATCCGCGCCGAGGCAGCCGCCGAGGACAAGATGGGAGCGCTGGACCTCGCCCTGGACAAGATGGCTTCGCAGATGCGTCGGGCTGCTGACCGACGTCGGGTGCACCACGGCCGGCACACCCCCGTCTCGGTCGGGGAGGCGCTCGCGAACGGCGCTCCCGACGAGCCCTCGTTCGGCGACGACGAGGTCGTCACCGAACGGCGCGTCGGACCGATCGCGGTGACCGGCGACGGACCGCTCGTGGTGCGGGAGAAGACCCACGCCGCCAGCCCGATGACACTGGACCAGGCGCTCTACGAGATGGAGCTCGTGGGGCACGACTTCTACCTGTTCGTGGACAAGGAGAACGACCGGCCGGCCGTGGTCTACCGCCGCCGGGGCTACGACTACGGCGTGATCTCGCTGGATCTCGGCAGTCGCGACTGAGCGACCCCCGAGGCGCGCCTGGCGTCGCATCTGGAGGCGGGGTGGTCCGAACGGACCACCCCGCCTCAGCGTCTGCTGGTCCGAGTGCGCCCGAAGAGGTGCTGGTCGTGTCATGATGCGTGGGTGGCCGAACACGTGAACGACGCGGATCCCGAACCGATCCGGGTGCTCGTGGTCGATGACCAGGAGCTCTTCCGCCGGGGACTGACCATGCTGCTCGCCGTCGAGACGGGCATCGAGGTGATCGGCGAGGCCGGAGACGGTATCGACGGCACCAGCCTCGCCATCACGACCGCACCCGATGTCGTGCTCCTCGACATCCGCATGCCCAAGCGTTCCGGCATCGAGGCGTGCATCGCGATCAAGGAGGCCGTCCCGTCGGCCAAGATCATCATGCTCACGGTCTCCGACGAGGAGGCCGATCTCTATGAAGCGGTCAAGAGCGGTGCCTCGGGCTACCTGCTGAAGGACTCCTCGATCGAGGAGGTCGCCCAGGCGGTGCGCGTCGTCGCCGACGGCCAGTCGCTGATCTCCCCGTCCATGGCGGTCAAGCTGATCGACGAGTTCAAGCAGATGTCGCGCCCCGAGCGCGACCACGTCCCGGGCCTGCGCCTCACCGAGCGCGAGCTCGAGGTGCTGCGGCTCGTCGCCAAGGGCATGAACAACCGCGAGATCGCACGCCAGCTCTTCATCAGCGAGAACACGGTGAAGAACCACGTGCGCAACATCCTCGAGAAGCTGCAGCTGCACTCGCGGATGGAGGCGGTCATGTACGCCGTCAAGGAAAAACTCCTCGACCTGCCTTGAGCCACCTCTCCATCGCACAGGCACGTCGGGTCGCGCTCGCGGCCCAGGGATTCCTCGACACACGCCACGCGACGCCGACGATGCGCACGTTCCAGCGCACCCTCGACCGCACCGGCGTGCTGCAGGTCGACTCGGTCAACGTCCTCCAGCGCGCCCACTTCATGCCGCTGTACTCCCGGATGGGTCCCTACGACGTCGAGATGCTGCGCCGGGCCGCGGAGCGCAAGCCGCGCCGGATCGTGGAGTACTGGGCGCACGTCCAGGCCTTCATGCCGGTCGACCTGTGGCCGGTGATGCAGCACCGGATGTCGGACTACCGCGCCAAGCGCGGCAAGTGGGGCATCGTCGAGGCGGACCCCGAGCTCGAGGCCGACCTGATCGCCGAGGTCCGCGACCTCGGCCCGTCCACCGCGCGTGACCTCGACGACGGCCTGCCCCGCACGAAGGAGCACTGGGGCTGGAACTGGTCGAACACCCGCCGCGTCCTCGACTACCTCTACACCGTGGGCGACCTGGCGATCGCGGGGCGCAACAGCCAGTTCGAGGTGCTCTACGACGTCCCCGAGCGGGTGCTCCCGGCCGAGGTGCTCGCCCGCGACACCCCGACCCTCGCCGAGGCCAACCGGGAGCTGGTCCGTCGGGCGGCGCGGTCCCACGGCGTCGCCACCGCCCAGTGCCTGCGCGACTACTACCGGATGCCCGTGAGGGACGCCGGCCCCGCGATCGCGGAGCTGGTCGAGGAGGGTGAGCTGGTCCCGGTCACGGTCGACGGCTGGAAGCGGCCCGCCTACCTGCACCGCGACGCCCGGGTGCCCCGCCGGGTGCGCGCCCGCGCGCTGCTGAGCCCGTTCGACCCGCTGGTGTGGGAGCGGGCCCGGGCGGAGGCGCTCTTCGACTTCCACTACCGCATCGAGATCTACGTCCCCGCGCCGCAGCGGGTGCACGGCTACTACGTGCTGCCGTTCCTGCTCGGGGACCGGATCGTGGCCCGGGTCGACCTCAAGGCCGACCGGGCACACGGCCGGCTGGTCGTGAAGGCGGCGTACGCCGAGCAGGGTGCGCCCGACGAGACGGCCGAGGAGCTCTCCGCGGAGCTGCGCGAGCTCGCCGGGTGGCTGGACCTGCCGGAGATCACGGTCGAGCGGCGCGGCGACCTGGCCCCGGCGCTGCGCCCGTGACTCGCGTCACCGCTCGGTTAGGGCGTGCTTCGTGCGCTGGGTAGAGTGGCGCAGCACTCAATCAAGCCAGGGAGTTATCGGTCGTGCCTGCCATTCTTGACAAGATCCTCCGCATCGGCGAAGGAAAGATCCTGCGCCAGCTCGAGGCCATCTCGCAGGCCGTCAACGCCATCGAGGACGACTTCGTGGCGATGAGCGACGCCGAGCTCCAGGGGATGACCGCCGAGTTCAAGCAGCGCCTCGCCAACGGTGAGTCCCTCGACGACCTGATGCCGGAGGCGTTCGCCACCGTGCGCGAGGCATCCAAGCGCGTCACCGGCATGCGCCCCTTCGACGTCCAGATCCAGGGCGCCGCGGCGCTCCACCTCGGCAACATCGCCGAGATGAAGACCGGTGAGGGCAAGACGCTGGTCGCGACCCTGCCGTCGTACCTCAACGCCCTCTCGGGCAAGGGCGTCCACGTCGTCACGGTCAACGACTACCTGGCGAAGTACCAGTCCGAGATGATGGGCCGGATCCACCACTTCCTCGGCCTCGAGGTGGGCGTGATCCTCCCGGACATGCGCCCCGACGAGCGCCGCGTCGCCTACAACTGCGACATCACCTACGGCACCAACAACGAGCTCGGCTTCGACTACCTGCGCGACAACATGGCCAGCTCGATCGAGGAGTGCGTCCAGCGCGGCCACAACTTCGCGGTCGT
>DASTUX010000135.1:0-25030 GCA_035759395.1 Nocardioides sp. | reverse complement strand
GTGGCGACCAGCTCGTCGATCAGGTCCAGCTTCTCCGAGCGTCCGGGCAGGCGGGAGCCGGACTGCTTGAGGAAGTGGGCCGGGTGGTTGCAGATCTGCTTCAACCCGGTCAATAGAAGAAGGACCAGGCCGCGCCGGCCCGCTGGATCAGTGGGGTCGGCCCGCTCGATCCGGTCCATCGTGTCGCGGACGAACGCCTCGTAGAGCACGACCTGTTCACGGGTCAGGCCGAGCGGGTGGTCGGTCTCGGTCTTCGCGGGGAGCTCCGGCGCGATACCCGGGTCGGACTTGCGGCGGCGGAGCAGGAACGGCCCGATCAGGTCGGCGAACTGGCGGGCCTTGGTCGGCTCGTGACCGGACTCGATCGGGCCGGCCCACACCTTGCGGAACGCGTTGCGGCTGCCGAGCAGCCCGGGGGTAGCCCAGTCGAGGATCGCCCACAGCTCGGTGAGGTTGTTCTCGACCGGGGTGCCGGTCAGCGCCACCCGGGCCGCGCTCGGGATCGCCCGCAGGCCGCGCGCCGTCGAGGACCGGGGGTTCTTCACGTGCTGCGCCTCGTCGGCGACGACGAGGTCCCAGGCCACCTCCGCCAGCGCCTCGTGGTCCCTGCGCATGGTGCCGTACGTCGTCAGCACGAACCCCGGCTCGTGCCCGGGCGTCGGTGCGTGGAGACCACCCAGCGACCGGTCGCCACCGTGGAAACGGCGGACCGGGACGCCGGGAGCGAACCGCTCGATCTCGGCCTCCCAGTTGCCGAGCAGGCTCGCGGGGCAGACGACGAGGGTGGGCCCGACGGCCCGTCCCCGCCGCGCGGCGTCCTCGACGCGATGGAGGTGGAGCGCGATCAGCGTGACGGTCTTGCCGAGACCCATGTCGTCGGCCAGGCAGGCACCCAGTCCCAGCTCGGTCATCTCGGCCAGCCAGGTCAGCCCGTGGAGCTGGTAGTCGCGCAGGGTCGCCTCGAGCCGGGCCGGGGGCGGCACCGGCTCCCGGGTCGCGGCGGTGAGGAGCCGGTCCCGGACCTTGAGCAGGCTGGCACCGACGATGACCTGCTCCTCGAGGTCCTCGACCTGGACGACCCCGGTCAGGGTCGCGGCGACCGCCTGGGCCGGCTTGACCGTGCGGACCAGCCGCTTGCGGGCCTTGCGGGCGATCGCGGGGTCGATGACGGTCCAGCTGCCGCGCAGCTTGAGGACCGGAGCCGCGGAGGCGGCCAGCTGGTCCATCTCCTCCTCGGTGAGCGGCTCGCCGTGCAGGGCGATCCGCCAGCTGAACGCGAACATCGCCTCCGGGCCGAACAACCCGTCGTGCAGCGGCTGCTCGCGCGGCCCGGCGGGCGCGCGGTCCAGCACGGTTGCCGCGGTCAGGTCGCGACCCAGGCTCCGCGGCCACAGGACGTCGACACCGCGCTGCTGCAGCGCGCCGACACCGTCCTCGAGCAGGCTGACCAGCTCGTCGGTGTCGAGGGTTATCTCGTCGGGGACCCGCAGCTCGAGCAAACGGTCGAGGACCGGCCACGCCTCGGCCGCCGCTCGCAGCGCGATGCCCGCATGGGTGCGGGCCCGCTCCCCGAAGCCGTGCGTGGCCTCGCGTCCCGACTCGGTCCACAGCAGTGCCGCATCACAGACGTGGAGCGGGTTCTGCTCGTCGTGGACCTGCAGCACGAGGCGCACGGCTCCGGCGACCAGCTCCTCCTCGTCGGCCTCGACCCGCAGCGAGAGCCGCACCAGCTGGGGCCGGTCGTCGGGGGCGGCGGAGCGGTGGCGCTCGATGCGCTCCTGGAGCCGGGCCGCGAAGCCCGGGGTCGGGGAGTCGCTCGAGGTCCTGCCCTGCGTCGGACCCGGCCGCCGGGTCGCCTCGGGCGCGGTGCGCGGCATCGCGTCCGCCACCGCGTCGAGCACCTGGCGGACCACCTCCTCGGCCGCGCCGGCATCGAGGTCGTCGTGCGCCCGCGAGCGGGCCAGCATCAGGACCCGGTCCCGGTCGTCGGTGTCGAGCGGGCTGACCCGCCAGCTGCGCGCACTCGCGGACGGCTCGAACTTCCCCGCCGCCACGAGGCGCATGCCGAGCAGTGCGGCACCGGAGAGCAGGCCGACACTGGGATGGAGGTCGTCGCGTGCGTGGGCCCTGGTCAGGACCGGCAGGGCGGCCCGCATCGGCAGGGCCACCGTGCGCCGCTCGTCGGTGAACTCCACGACGCCCTCGCGCGGCGGGTCCGCCGCGCGGAAGGTGGCCGGCCCGGTGACGGGGACGAAGCTCAAGCGGACACCTCCGGGGTAGGCCCCGACGCTAACGCCCGGCGCCGACAGGTTGTTCCCCGGCAGCCGCTTTGTAGTCTCGCCCCATGACCATCCTCGATGCTCCGATCGCCCGGCTCGACGGGACGCCCGCCACCCTGGGTGCCATCACGGGCGGACGCCCGGCCCTGCTCGTCAACGTGGCCAGCAGGTGCGGCCTGACCTCGCAGTACGGCGCCCTCGAGCAGCTCCACGAGAAGTACGCCGACGCCGGCTTCACGGTCGTCGGCGTCCCGTGCAACCAGTTCGGCGGCCAGGAGCCCGGCACCTCGGAGGAGATCGCGGAGTTCTGCTCGGCGACGTACGGCGTCACGTTCCCGATGACCGAGAAGGTCGACGTGAACGGCGAGAACCGGCACCCGGTCTACGCCGAGCTGGTCACGACCCCGAACGAGAAGGGCGAGCACGGCGACGTCCAGTGGAACTTCGAGAAGTTCCTCATCGACGGCGACGGATCGGTCGTGGCCCGCTTCAACCCGGGCGTCCTCCCCGACGACGCGATCGTGATCGACGCCCTCGAGTCGCTCCTCTCCTGACGAGGCAGCTGGTCAGGACTCGGTCGCCAGCGCCAGCGGGAACACGGCGCTCGCGCCGGCGGACCGGATCGCACGGGACGCGAGGGTGAGGGTCCAGCCGGTGGCGACCAGGTCGTCGAGCAGCAGCACCGGCCCGGACGGGATCTCTCCGGTGAGCCGGAACCGACGACCCACGGCGGCGACCCGCTGGGCGGAGTTCATCGCGCCGTGGCCGGGCTCGACGTCCGGGTCCACGATCGACCAGGTGCCGACGACCGGGATCTTCAGGAAGCGCGAGAGGCCCTCGGCGAAGTCGCGGGTCAGGGTGGGTCGGCGGGCCGACTCGACGTAGACGATCCCCTCGGCCGAGGGGCGCCAGTCGCCGAGAACCTCGACGACGGCCCGGACGAGCGGCACCGGCACCGGCCCGTCGCCGTCGCGGAACAGATCGCGCAGCGCCTGGCCGTAGCCGAGGTCGGTCAGCCGGGCGATCGCCCGGCCGGGCTCGGCGCCCTCGGCGATCTTGCCGCGCAGCTCGATCCCGAGGTTGGCCAGCGCCGTCGGCCACATCTTGCGCGGCTCGATGACGACTCCCGGCCGGGAGAGACGCGCCTCGGCCTCGTCGACCGCGGCCGCGGAGACGTCGGTCGACAGCGCGAGCCCGCCGCAGTTGTCGCAGCGACCGCACTCGGTCGCCTCCGGGTCGTCGAGCTGGTGGCGCAGGAACCACATCCGGCACTTGTCGGTGTCGAGGTAGTCGAGCATCGCGGCCTGCTCGCGCTCCCGCGCCTCGGCCACCCGCCGGTAGCGCTCCTCGTCGTAGCTCCACTCGCGGCCGGTGGACTCCCAGCCGCCCTGCACGCGGCGCACTGCGCCGTCGACGTCGAGCACCTTCAGCATCGTCTCGAGCCGGGTCCGGTTGAGCTCGACGTACGTCTCCAGGGTCGCCGTGCTCAACGGCTTCGGTGAGTCGGCGAGCACCGCCAGCGTCTGCTGGACGATCTGCTCGCGCGGGAAGGCCAGCGAGGCGAAGTACTTCCAGATGTCGCGGTCCTCGATGGCGGGCAGCAGCACGACCGTCGCCTCGTCGGTGCCGCGACCGGCACGGCCGACCTGCTGGTAGTAGGCCACCGGCGACGCCGGCGCCCCCATGTTGACCACGAAGCCCAGCGTCGCGTCGAAGCCCATGCCGAGGGCACTGGTGGCGACCAGCGCCTTGACCTTGCCACTGAGCAGGTCCTGCTCGAGGGCGTGCCGCTCGGTGGGGTCGGTCTGGCCGGAGTAGGCCGCGACGTCGTGACCGCGCGAGCGCAGGTAGTCGGCGATCTCCTGGGTGGCCGCCACGGTGAGGCAGTAGATGATCCCGGAGCCCGGCTGCTCGGCGAGGTGGTCGGCGAGCCAGGCCAGCCGCTGCTGGGCGGTCTTCAGCCGCACCACGCCGAGCCGCAGCGACTCACGGTCCAGCGAGCCGCGCAGCACGAGAACGTCGCGGCCGAGCTGCTCGGCCACGTCGGTGGTCACCCGGGCGTTCGCGGTCGCGGTCGTGGCCAGCACCGGGATGCCGTCGGGCAGGTCGGCCAGCAGCGTGCGGATCCGGCGGTAGTCGGGCCGGAAGTCGTGGCCCCAGTCGGAGATGCAGTGGGCCTCGTCGACGACGAGCAGTCCGCAGGTGGCGGCCAGCTTGGGCAGGACCTGGTCGCGGAAGCCCGGGTTGTTGAGGCGCTCGGGGCTGACGAGCAGCACGTCGACCTCGCCGGAGCGGATCGACTCCTGGATCGGCTCCCAGTCCTCGATGTTGGTCGAGTTGATCGTGACCGCGCGGATGCCGGCCCGCTCGGCCGCCGCGATCTGGTTGCGCATCAGCGCCAGCAACGGCGACACGATCACCGTCGGGCCGGCGCCGGCCTCACGCAGCAGCAAGGTGGCCACGAAGTAGACCGCGGACTTGCCCCACCCGGTGCGCTGCACGACCAGGGACCGGCGACGGTCGACGGCCAGGGCCTCGATCGCGGTCCACTGGTCCTCGCGCAGCAGGGCGTCGTCGCGCCCGACCAGCGCGCGCAGGTGCGCCTCGGCCGAGGCACGGACGTCGATGGCGGTCGATTCGGTCGGGCTCATCCCGACTGTCTACCAGCGACGCCCGACACCCAGCGCATCCCGTCCACAGCGGTCAGGCGGAAGGGCCCTTGCTGCGTACGTCGGCCACCGCGCCCATCGCGTCCTGCAGCTCGGTGAGCCAGTCCGCCTCGTGCTGGCCGACCAGCCGCACGCACCAGGCGAGGGCCTCGGAGCGGGACCGGGCGACGCCGGCGTCGACGAGGGTGTCGAGGACCAGCCGCTGCGGCTGGCGCAGCCGGGTCATGACGGGGGCGGCGACGTGGGTCCACAGCTCGCTCCGCTCGCCCACGTCGAGCCCCCACGACACCTTGCGCTCGTAGCGGTGCTCGGCCTCGCGGGCGATCTCCATCCGGTGCTCGCGGGTCTCCTCGCGGAACGCCTTGGCGCGCCCGGCCCGGGCCTCGTCGAGCGCCGCCGCCGAGGGCTCGGAACCCTCGGTCCCGGCGAGCTCGACGTCGGGGATCGTCAGCCGGACGGTGATCTCCTCGCGGTCGATCGTGATGTCGGCAGGTGCGGTCTGCCAGTCCGACGGGAGCCGGCCGGTGAACCAGCCGCGCACCCGCTCCTCGGTGTCGTTCGTAATCATGTAATCGAGATTACAACCCACCCCAAGAAGCGGGGAGGCTCACCAGATCCGGACGCGCTCCGCGGGGTCGATCCACAGGCCGTCGCCCTCGCTCGTCTCGAAGACCTCGTGGAACTCGTCGAGGTTGCGCACGATGTTGGCGCGGAACTCCGGCGGGCTGTGCGGGTCGATCGTGAGGTACTGGAGCTCCTGCTCCTTGCGACGCTTGGTCCGCCAGCAGTAGGCCCAGTTCATGAAGAGCCGCTGCCGGGCATCGGCGTCGGCCCGACCGTCCTGGGAGATGACGTAGGCCTTGTGCCCGATCGTGAGGCCGCCGAGGTCGCCGATGTTCTCGCCCACGGTCAGCGCCCCGTTGACGTGCTCGCCGGGGAGCGCGCGCGGCTCGAAGGCGTCGTACTGGGCGATGAGGGCCTTCGTCTTCTTCTCGAAGGCCTCCTTGTCGGTCGGCGTCCACCAGTCGTCGAGGTTGCCGAACGCGTCGTACTGCGCACCCTGGTCGTCGAAGCCGTGGCCGACCTCGTGGCCGATCACGGCGCCGATGCCGCCGTAGTTCTCGGCCGGGTCGGCGTCCGGGCTGAAGAACGGCTTCTGCAGGATGCCGGCCGGGAAGCAGATCTCGTTGATGCCGGGGTTGTAGTAGGCGTTGACGGTCTGCGGCAGCATGAACCACTCGTCGCGGTCGACCGGCGAGCCGATCTTGCCCAGCTCACGGTCGGTCTCGAAGGCCGACGCGGCGGCGACGTTGCCGAGCAGGTCGCCCGGGCGCACCTTCAGCGCGGAGTAGTCGCGGAACTTCTCGGGGTAGCCGATCTTCGGCCGGAACGTGTCCAGCTTCTGGTAGGCCCGCTGCTTGGTCTCCTCCGTCATCCAGTCGAGCTTGGAGATGGACTCGCGGTAGGCCGCCAGCAGGTTGGCGACCAGGTCGTCCATCTGTGCCTTGGAGGTCGGCGGGAAGTGGCGGGCGACGTACTCCTTGCCGACCGCCTCGCCGATCGCGCCCTCGACCAGGGAGACGCCGCGCTTCCAGCGGGCGCGCAGCTCGGGGGTGCCGCTGAGCGTGCGGCCGTAGAAGTCGAAGTTGGTCTCGACGAAGTCGTCGGTGAGGTACGGCGCGGCGGAGCGCAGCACCCGCGTGAGCATCCACGGCTTCCAGTCCTCGATCGGGACCTCGTCGAGGACCGTCGAGAGGTGGGCGAGGTACGACGGCTGCCGCACGCAGCTCTCGGCGATCGTCTCGTCGTTGCCGCCCAGGTTGGTGACGTAGGCGTCCCAGTCGAAGGACGGGCACAGCGCCTTGAGCTCGGCCGCCGTTGTCAGGTTGTAGGTCTTCTGGACGTCGCGAGTCTCGGAGCGCTCCCAGTGGCCAGCGGCCAGCTTGGTGTCGATCGCGAGCACGGTCCGGGCGGCCGCCGCCGAGTCCTCGTCGTAGCCCGAGAGGTCGAGCAGCGTCGTCAGGTAGGCGACGTACTTGTCCCGGATCTCGGCGAACTTGTCCTCGCGGTAGTAGGACTCGTCGGGCAGGCCGAGGCCGCCCTGGACCAGGTTGAAGAGGTAGCGGTCGGAGTTCTTGCTGTCGGTGTCGACGTAGGAGCCGAACAGGCCGTGGCCGCCGACCCGCTCGAACTCGCCGAGGAACGCCGCGAGGTCGCGGACATCGCGCAGCCCGGTCACCGCGTCGATCAGCGGCCGCACGGGTCGCAACCCGCGTCGGGTGATGCCCTCCTCGTCCATGAACGAGGCGTAGAGGTCACCGATCTTGCGGGCGTCCTCGTCGATGCCCTCACCACCGGCAACGGCACGCTCGGCCAGCTCCTCGATGATCAGGCGGACCTGCTCCTCGGCCTTGTCGGCCAGCTCGACGAACGGGCCCCAGCTCGACCGGTCGGCCGGGATCTCGGCCTCGTCGAGCCAGCGGCCGTTCACGTGGCCGAAGAGGTCGTCCTGCGGACGGATGTCGGGGTCCATGCCCTCGCGGGCGTCATCCAGAGTGCTCACTCGTCGACCCTAACCCGCACCACCGACTTGCCGAGGGTCCTTCGCTCGTCCATGTCGACGAGTGCCTTGCCGAACTCCTCGAGGTCGTACGTCGCCCCGATCGGCGGCCTCACCACGCCGCTGTCCATCATGGGGACCAGCGCCTCCCACTGCTGGTGCATGTAGCCGGGCCGCATCATCGCGTAGGCGCCCCAGCCGACCCCGCGCACGTCGACGTTGTTGAGCAGCAGCCGGTTGACCTTGACCTCGGGGATGCCCTGGCCGGAGGCGAACCCCACGACCAGCAGGCGACCCTGGGGCGCGAGCACGCGCAGCGAGTCCATGAAGATGTCCCCGCCGACGACGTCCAGGACCACGTCGACGCCCTTGCCCCCGGTCAGGCCCAGGACGGCGTCCTTGAACCCCTCCACGAGCACGGTCTCGTCGGCACCTGCCTGCTTCGCCATCGCCGCCTTCTCCTCGGTGCTGACGACGGCGATCGTGCGGGCGCCGTACCCCTTGGCGACCTGGATCGTCGCCGTGCCGACCCCGCCGGCCGCCCCGTGCACGAGGACCGTCTCCCCGGCCCGCAGGCCGCCGCGCTCGGCCAGCGCGAACTGCGCGGTCAGGTAGTTCATCGGCAGCGCCGCACCCTCGTCGAACGAGATCGAGTCGGGCAGCGCGAACGTGAACATCGCGGGGCTGGCGACCCGCTCCGCGGCCGCGCCGTAGGCACCCACGCCGGCGACCCGCTGGCCGGGCTCGAAGCCGGGGCCGGACACGACGGTGCCGGCGAAGTCCACGCCCAGCGTGAACGGCGGATCGGGCTTGAGCTGGTACTCGCCCTTGCTGAGCAGGAGGTCGGGGAACGAGATGCCGACCCGGTGCACGTCGACCAGGACGTCGTCGGGGCCGGGGGTCGGCTCCTCGACGTCGCGGATCTCGAGATCGGCGGGACCAGTGGGCGTGATGACCTGTACGGCGCGCATCCCCGCACGCTACCGACCGGCCGGCGGTGCGCCGTCCACCGTTCGTCCCGCGGGACCCATCCGGCAGCGGCAGGGCTACGAAGCACCCAGGTGAGACTCGACGACCGTGCCCGAGCGGCCCTCATCCACGCGACGGCACGCTGGTCGGTGCGCTACGGCGAGGGGCTCCGGTTCGCCGGATCCGACCTGCCCGCGCCGACGGTGATCGGGGTCCCGACCCGGCACGGCGAGGTCGCGGTGCACGTCTACCGGCCGCGCGGGACGCACCGGCGCTCGGGGGCGGCGTACGTCCACTTCCACGGCGGCGCCTTCCTGATGCGCTACCCGATGATGGACGACTTCTGGTGCCGCTACGTCGCCTCCGAGGCAGGCGTCACGGTCCTCAACGTCGACTTCCACGCCGGGCCGTATGTCGCGTACCCCGTCGCGCAGCAGCAGTGCCACGACGTCGCGGCCTGGCTGGCCGCGAACGGCGACCGGGTCGAGGTCGACGGCTCCCGCCTCGCCGTCGGCGGCTTCAGCTCGGGAGGTGGGCTGGCTGCCTCGGTGTGCCTGCAGGCCCGCGACAGCGGCTCGTTCGCACCGGCGCTCCAGGTGCTCGGCGTGCCGGCGCTCGACCTCGCGGGCGAGGTCCCGGCAGGCTCGGGGACGATCTCGACCGCCCTGCGCGGGCTGGTGCGTCGCGTCTACTTCCCCGACCCCGCGACCCGGACCGAGCCCTACGCCTCCCCGTTGCTCGCCGAGGACCTCACCGGTCTACCCCCGGCGGTGGTGCTGACCGCCGAGCGGGACTCCCTGCGCCCCGACGGGGACGCGTACGCCGAGCGGCTGCGCGCCGCGGGCATCGCGGTGCTCCACGACGTCACGCCCGATGCGGACCACTACTTCCTGTCGGACAACCCGACCCGGGCCCGCGACACGATGGCCCGGACCGCCGACGAGATCCGGCGGCGCCTCGAGGCCTGACCGGCGGCGAGTGCGGGGTCAGCGCGGGTTGACGAGCGCGTTCATCTCGAAGTGCATCGGGTCGGTGTAGTGCCAGTCGCCGCCCCAGGCGAAGCCCCACTTCTTGAAGATCGAGACCACGGTGCGGTCCATCTCGCCGACGGTGCCCCGCTGGTTGCCCGGCGTGTTGAGGTCGAGGGCGAGGCCGAACGAGTGGTTGGACAGCGACGTGGTGCCCGCGATGAAGCGCGGGTAGTAGCAGCCGGCGTACTCGCCCGGGTGGATCTTGTCGGCCAGCCCGCGCTGCTGGATCTCCCGCAACGCGGCCTGCAACTGCGGAAAGATCAGCCGGTTGCAGGTCACGGTGCCCAGGATCGGCACCGGCTCGGTGCTGATGTGCGACGAGACCCACGAGGGGTCCGGCGCGATCCGGCCGCCGCCGAGCACCGTGTAGTTGAAGGCGCCGACCGCGTCCGCCACGGTGCCGACCAGGAACGCCGTCTGCTGGGCGTTGATGTCGAGGCCGAAGCGGGCGACCGCGTCGAGCATCTGCACCGAGGCCTTGCTCCCTGCGATCCGCTGGATCGGCTTGCGCAACGACGACGGAGCGGTGCTACCGGTGGTGACCAGCAGCGCGTTGCCGGCCTTCATGTCCAGGGTCGGGATCCAGGTCTCGTTGACGACCCCGTCGACCGCGCCCTCGATCTGGGGCGCGAACGCCCCGATGTGCACCTCGGGAGCGGCCTTGTCGCTGCCGAGCCGCAGGTAGCCGCCCTTGTCCGTGGGGAGCTTCCTGCGCAACGCGGGGTTGATCGCGAGCTCGCCGCCCGCGACCCGGTCCCAGACCTCCTGGGTCTCGGCGCTGGCGGCAACGGTGAAGTTCCGGTACGTCGCCGGGTCGACCGCGGCCACGGTGATGACCTTGTTCTCGATCGGGACCTGCGCCAGCGCCAGCGGCTCGACGCTCTGCACGCCCTTGAGGTGCCGGATGGCGGCGATCGTCTCGCGGCTGAGCGAGTCCGGGTTGTAGATCAGCACGTCGGCGAGACCGAGGGCACCCTGGCGTGGCCCCGGGGGGGCGACGGCGTGGTCGGGGTCGGCCGGCGGGCTCGTGGGGGGCGCTGACGACGGGTCCGTCGAGGTGCTCGGCTTGCTCGAGCTGGTGGGGTCGCCCGGGGTGGCCCGGGTGTCGTCAGGCCCGCAGGCAGCGACGAGCAGCAGCGCGGCCACGGCCGCGACCAGTCGCCCGTCCAGCATGAGCCTGCCTCCCTGGTCGCCAGAGTAGGCGTCGCCCGCCGCCGTCGGGCGGCGTCGAGGGAATCGTGTCCGGGTCGAGTCCTGCTCAGCCGCGCCGACGGCGGATCTCGGCGTTGATCGCGGGCACGACCTCGTGCAGGTCGCCGATGACGGCGTACGACGCCTTGGTCACCATCGGCGCCTCCGGGTCGGTGTTGATGGCGAGGATGTTCTTCGCGGTCGCGCAGCCGGCCCAGTGCTGGATGGCGCCGCTGATGCCGCACGGGATGTAGAGGTCCGGCGAGATCCTGCTGCCCGTCTGGCCGACCTGCTCGTGGTGCGGCCGCCAGCCCAGACTGGTCACGACCCGCGAGACGCCCAGCGAGGCACCGAGGAGGTCGGTCAGCTCCAGCAGGTCGGCGAAGCCCTCGGAGCTGCCGGCCCCGCGGCCGGCGCCGACGACCACGCGAGCGGACTTGAGGCCGCCGGACAGGTCGGGGGCGGGCGGCTCGGCGGAGACCACCCGCGCGACGAGGTCGGCCGCGGCCACCTCGGGCCGGGACTCCACGAGCGATGCCGTGACGGGCGTGGCCGCCGGCACCGGCTCGACCGCGTGGCCCGCGACGGTGAAGACGGCCGGGCGCTCGTCGAGGCGCATCTCCTCCAGCGCGGCACCGCCGACGACCTGGCGGGTGACGACGAAGGGCGAGAGCCCCTGGAACGAGATCACGTTGGCCGCCATCGCGACCCCGGTGCGGGCGGCGAGATGGGCGAGCACCTCGTTGCCGCGAGGCGTGCCGGCGGCCGTCACGACCACCGAGCCGGTCCGCTCACGGACCGACTGGATCGCGGCGGCCCACGCCGCTCCCGCGAAGGCCGAGAAGGCATCCCCGCCCGCGTGGTGGACCTCGCGGACGCCGTGCTTGCCGAGCTGGTCGACGAGGGCCTCGATGCCGCAGGCCACCTCGCCGACGACGACCGCGTCGACCGGCACCCCGCCACCGGCGGCGGCGAGCTCGCGGGCGAACGTGACGGCCTCCCGCGAGACCTCGATCGCGCCGGTGGGGTCGGTCTCGACGAGGACCAGGATCATCGGGCGAGCACCCCCAGCCGCTCGAACAGGTCGACCACCGCGGGGGCGGCCGCCGGGCCTTCGCCCAGGATCTGTACGTCGCTCGGCTGCGGCGGTGGGATCAGCAGTCGGACCCGGTTCGCTCCCAGGGGCTCGGTCACGGCGGCGCGCTGCTCGATCGCCACCTTCTTCGCCTTCATCCGGCCCGGGACGGACGGGTAGCGCGGCTCGACCCCTCCCTCGAGGACCGTGACCACGGCGGGCAGCGGGACCCGGTAGGTCTCGTGCCCGTCCGGTCCGTCGCCGCTCGCGATAACGGTCCCGTCCACGACCTCGACCCGCGCGACACCGTTGACCACCGGCCAGCCCAGCTCGTAGGCGAGCCGGATGCCGACCTGGAAGTCTCCGCTGTCGGCGGCGTCGTTGCCGAGCAGGACCAGGTCGTGTCCCTCGCCGGCGGCGTCGTGGTCGCGGACGACCGCGGCGATCTCGCGGGCGACGTCAGCCGGGCCCAGTCGTGCCGGGTCGGCCTCGACGTGGGTCGCGGCGGTGCAGCCGACCGCGAGCGCGGACCGGAGCTGCTCGACGGCGTCGGCATCGCCCACGGTCAGCACGCTGGCGCGCCCGCCGGTCGCGGCCGCCATCCGGACGGCCAGCTCGACGGCGCACTCCTCGTGGGCGCTGGTGGTGAAGCCGGCGTACCTGCCGTCGACGGCCTGCGCGTCCCCGGTCAGGACCACCTCACCGGTGGAGTCCACCACCCGCTTGATGCAGACGAGCGCATTCGCCATCAACGGATCCGCTCGTTGCCGGGGTCGAGGAGCGGGGTGGAGTCCACGGAGCCGATGGTCACCGGGTAGAGCTCCTCCATGTAGGACACCGCGAGCTGGTTGCCGATGGTCGCCTGGTCGGGTGGCAGGTAGGCCATCAGCACGTGCTTGCCCAGCGACGGAGCGGACCCGGCGCTCGTGACGTACGGGTGGTGGCCGTGGCCGTCGGTCAGCGTGCCGCCGTCGCGGGTCAGGATCGGCTCGCCGCCGAGCATGTAGCGCTTCGTGCCGTCGGCCGAGGTGTGGTCGTCGACGGTCATCGTGCAGAGCACGGTCTTGGGCTCCTCCGCGCGCTGCTGGAGGTAGGCCTCCTTCCCGATGAAATCGGCTGCCTTGACCTTGGGTCGCTGCATGGCGGCCTCGACGATGGAGCGCTCCCCGTCGAGCTCGAAGCCGAAGGCGCGGTAGCCCTTCTCGATCCGGCCGGTGGTGCCGTAGACGCCGATGCCGGCAGGGACGGCGCCGTACGGCGCGCCCGCCTCGAGCAGCGCCTCCCAGACGTCGGCCGCGGCGCCCATCGGGACGTAGAGCTCCCAGCCGAGCTCCCCGACGTAGGAGATCCGGGACGCCAGGACGGTCGTCTCGCCGACCCCGGTGCGCAGCTGGATCTCGCGGCAGGTCAGGAAGCCGAACCCACCGTCCGAGACGTCCTCGGACGTGAGCAAGGACAGGATGTCGCGGGCGCGCGGCCCCCAGAGACCGATCGTCGAGACGTCGGAGGTGAGGTCGGTCAGCGTCGTCGCGCCGGCACCTCCATCGGGGGGCAGCTGGTCGGTGAACCACTTGCGGTCGGCCATGCCGTGGGCGCCGCCGGTGACGACGCGGAAGTGGTCGTCGCCGAGACGCATCACGGTCAGGTCGGAGCGGAAGCCTCCCTTGGGGTCGAGCACCGGCGTGTAGACGACCTTGCCGACCGCGACGTCGCACTGGGCAACGCAGGTGCGCTGCACGGTGTCGAGGGCACCGGGTCCCACGATGTCGAACTCGCAGAACGCCGTCAGGTCGATGACGGCCGCGGCCTCGCGCATCCGCAGGTGCTCGGCGTTGATGATCGGGCTCCACCACCGCGAGTCCCACTCGTGCTCGCGCGGCATCACGGCGTCGCCGTACTCCTCGAGGAGCCCGGCGTTGGACTCGTACCAGTGCGGCCGCTCCCACCCGGCGGTCTCGTAGAAGAAGGCGCCGAGCTTCTTCTGCGACTCGTGCATCGGGGCGAGCCGCTGGTCGCGGTCGGACTCGTACTGCTCGTTCGGGTGGATGATCCCGTAGGTCTTGATGAACGCCTCGGTGGTCCGCAGGCGGGTGTGCTCGCGCCGCATCTGGTGCGGGTGGAAGCGGGCGACGTCACTGTGGCTGACGTCGATCTCGGAGTGCCCGTGGGTCATCCACTCCGCGACGGCGCGGCCGACGCCCGGGCCCTCCTTGATCCAGACCGCGGCCGCGGTCCACAGCCCCCTGACGGTGCTCTCGCCCAGGATCGGGTTGCCGTCGCACGTCAACGACAGCAGGCCGTTGATCGCGTAGCGCATCTCCGCGCCCTCGGCGCCGAGCAGCTCCGGCATCAGCTCGTAGGCCTGCTCGAGCTGCGGGTCGAAGTCGTCGGAGGTGAACGGCATCTCGGTCGGCGAGAGCTTGGCCTGCTCGATCGAGGGGATCTCCTCGGGCTCGTGCAGGATCGCGCGGTGGGCGTAGGAGCCGACCTCCATGTCGGCGCCGTGCTGGCGCTCGTAGCAGAACGTGTCCATGTCGCGGATGATCGGGAAGTTGATCTCCCCGGCCAGCCCGCTCAGCTGCGGGCAGGGCCCGACGCTGATCATCTGGTGCACCGCGGGGGTCAGCGGGATGCTGATGCCGGCCATGTCGCCGATCTTGGGGCTCCAGACGCCGCAGGCGATCACGACGGCCTCGGCCTCGATGTCGCCGCCGGTCGTCCGGACCCTGGTGATCCGGGACCTGCCGTCGGCGGTCTGCTCGGTGTCCAGGCCGGTGACCTCGACGTTCGGGACGACCGTGAGCGCTCCGGTCTCCAGGGCGCTCTCGCGCATGATCGTCCCGGCACGCAGCGAGTCGACGACTCCCACGCTGGGGGTCCAGAAGGCGCCGATGAACTGGTCGGTCTCGATGAAGGGGACCTTCTCCTTGACGTTCTCCGGCGTGACCAGCTCGGCCTCGATCCCCCACGCCTTCGCGCTCGACATCCGCCGGCGCAGCTCCTCCATCCGCTCCGGGGTCCGGGCGAGCTCGAAGCCGCCGGACTGCGTGAAGACGCCCATCTCCTGGTACTGCCGCACCGAGTCGAGGGTCAGGTCCGTGATCTCGCGGGAGTGGTCCACGGGGAAGATGAAGTTGGAAGCGTGACCGGTCGAGCCGCCCGGGTTGGGCAGCGCTCCCTTGTCGATCTGCACGATGTCGCGCCAGCCGAGCCGGGCCAGGTGGTGGACGAGGCTGTTGCCGACGATGCCGGCGCCGATGACCACGACGCGAGCCGTGGTGGGGACGGTGGCCATGGGCCCTCCCGGGGAGACGTGGGTTGTTGCGCTATGCGCAACACAATGCGCGATGCGAGACAGATCAAGAATCACTCGCGCCCGGCCGGGTGTCAACCACCCGACCGGGCGCGAGATGTCCTGGGCTTGATCAGCCCTGCGTCAGCCCTGCATCAGCCCCGCGTCAACTCAGCCAGGCGTCGACCTTGTCCTGGTTGTCGTCGATCCACTTCTGGGCGGCGTCGTCGGGGTCCATGCCGTCCTCGGCGATGTACTTCGAGACGACGTTCTGGTCCTCGTTGGTCCACTCGAAGTTCTTGATCAGGTCCACCGCCGGCGAGCCGGAGTCGGCGAACTCGGTCGAGATCAGCTTGTTGAGCTTGTACGGCGGGTAGTCGCAGTCGACCTTGGCCGGGTCGGCGTCACAGCCCTCCTCGTAGGGCGGCAGCTGGACCCGCTGCAGGTCCATCTCGTTGAAGAACCACTGCGGCTCGTAGAAGTACGCCAGCAGCGGCGTCTTGTTGTCCTCCGCCGAGCGGAAGCTCTGGATCAGCGCGGCCTCACTGCCACCGACCACGACCTCGAAGTTGAGGCCGAGGTTCTTCACCAGCGCCTCGTCGTTCGTGACGTACGACGGGTCGCCGTCGAGCAGCTGTCCCTTGCCACCCGACTCGGAGGTCTCGAACAGGTCGGCGTACTTGTTGAGGTTCTTGTAGTCGAGGATGTCGGGGTACTTCTCGGCCATCCACGGCGGGACGTACCAGCCGATGATGCCGTCGTTGCCCGTCAGCCCCGCGTCCTCCACGCTGCCCTGCTGGTCGATGTACTTCTTGATCAGGTCGTCGTGACCCCAGTTCTCCACGATGGTGTCGATCGAGCCGTCGGACATGCCCTGCCAGCCGACCTCCTCCTTCACCTCGGGATAGGTCACGGTGCAGCCGAGCTCGTTCGCTGCGACCATGCCGATCACGTGGGCGTTGGAGACGTAACCGGTCCACGGGTTGATGGCGATCCGCAGGTCCCCGCAGTCACCCGCCTTCGTCGACGTGTCCTCGATGTTGCTCCCCCCGCACGCGGCCAGGCCGAGACCCACGACGGCGGCAAGGGCGACGTGCCGGAATCGGCGCAGTCCTCGAGCCATGTTCATTCCTTTCCTAGCTCCGCGGCTGTCCGCGGAGGAAGTCCTGTCTTCCCTGGGTGCCGGCCGCGTCATCGCCCGTACCTCGCGGCGGCGTAGCGGGCGATCCGGTCGAGCATCACGCCGAGCGCAGCGATGGCGACACCGGCCGCGAGCCCCTTGCCGAACAGCTGGTTCTGGGAGAAGCCGGAGACGACGATGTAACCCAGGCTGCCGCCGCCGACCATGCCGCCGATGACGACCATGGACAGCACGTAGAGCAGCCCCTGGTTGGTCGCGAGGACGAGCGCCTCACGAGCCATGGGCAGCTGGACCTTCGAGATCATCTGCCAGGAGGTGCTGCCGCTGGCCCGGGCCGCCTCGACCGTGGTCGGCGAGACGCCGCGGATGCCGTCCGCGACCAGCTTGGTCGCGATCGGTACGGCGTACAGCACGGCGGCGGCGATGGCCGTGAAGCGACCGGGCTGGAAGAGCGCCAGGGCCGGGACCAGGTAGACGAACGGAGGGATCACCTGGAAGGCGTCCAGGAACGGTCTGATGGCGGTGTCCGCACGCCGGTTGCGCCCCATCGCGACGCCGAGCACCACGGCGATCAGCATCACGAGCACGGTGGCGATCAGCGTCATCGCCAAGGTGACCATCGTGTCGTTCCACAGTCCGGTGCCGTAGATGATGCCCTCGCAGACCAGGGCGATGACCGTCGGCTTCCAGCCGCCCAGCGCCCAGGCGACGCCCAGCAGCACCAGTGCCATGACCCACCACGGCGAGTCGGCCATCAGGTCCTCGAGCGGGTTGATGAGGAACTCCGTGATGTTGTCCTTGAACCCGAGGGTGAACGTGTCGACGCCGCCGACGAACCAGTCGTTGAAGTCGTTGATGTAGCGGGTCAGCTCGAGGCCGCTGACGTACTTGATGACCGGGGTCTCGCTGACGTCCGGGAACTCCGCGAAGTCCAGCGAGTAGCGCGACAGCCAGACGAGGACCGCCACGGGGATCAGCAGGAGGCCCTGGAGCAGTGACTTGCCGGCCCGGGTCAGCCGCGGCAGCTTCTGCCCCTTGCCGGCGTCCTCGGTGGCCCACCGGGGCAGCCGCTCGAGCATGACCCCGGCGATCATCACGCCCGGGCCGCTGACCGACCCCACGTCGCTGCGTCCGGCCGAACGCTCGCTTGCTGCGGTCGTGGTGCGGTCGAGCATGATCGCCATGAGGACGATGGCGAGGCCGGCCACCGAGGCCGCGCCGACGTTCAGGATCTGGAGCGCGGAGACGACCGGGCCACCGAGACCCGGCCCGTTGACGAGGGACGAGATGGTCGCCATGGAGAGCGCGGCCATCATCGACTGGTTGATCCCGACCACGATGGTGCGCCGGGCCATCGGGAGCTGCACCTGGCGCAGCATCTGGCGCTTGGTCAGGCCCATCGAGCGGGCCGCCTCGACGGTCGTGGGCGAGACCGACCGGATGCCGTGCTCGGTGATCCGCACGAGCGGGGGCAGCGCGTAGATGAACGTCAGCACGACGGCCGCGGCCGGCCCGATCCCGAAGAAGAGCGCCATCGGCGCGAGGTAGCAGAACGCCGGGACGGTCTGCATCAGGTCCAGCACCGGGGTCACCACGTTGGAGACCGTCGTGCTGCGGGACATCCATATCCCCAGCGGCAGCCCGATGATCATGCAGAGGAGCACGGAGATCAGGGTGATGATCAGGGTGTCCATGCTGTAGTCCCACAGCCCGAACACCCCGAACGCGAGCATCGACAGCGTGACCAGGATGGTGGAGCGGAGCCCGGCGAAGACGTAGGTCGCCCAGGCGACGAGCGCGATGACCCCGATCCACCCGATCTCGGGGACCGGCCGGGGGGCCGCCGGGATGCTGACCAGCTCCTGGAGGAACTCGACCACGGCCTGCAGGAAGTCGCCGATGGCACCGAGCACGCCGCCGAAGAACCAGTTGTCCCTCCCGTCGAGCTGGACCCAGTCACGAGCCTCGTTCAGCTTCCGGTGCAGGTCGTTGGTGTCCTGGAAGCCGAGGGCCAGGGTGTTCTTGCCCTTGAGCAGCGCCCAGGAGACGACCCAGAACACCAGGATCCCGAGCAGCTTCAGTCCGGTGTAGCGCTTGACGGAGCGGTCGACGTACGGCTGCTCCTCCTTGGGGGCCGTGGCCTCCCGCGGGCCTGGTGGCCCCGCCGGCGGGAGGGTGGTTGTCGTCATCAGTCCTCCTCCTCCGCGACCACGACCCGCAGGATGTCCTCGTCGTCGACGACGCCGACGAGCGTGTCTCCGTCGACCACGCGGCAGGGCCCGTGGTGGTTGAGCACGACGCGGGCGGCGTCCCTGACGATCTGGTCGGACCGGAGGACCGGGCCGTCCACGACGTCGCCGTCGGGCTCGCGCATCACCCACTTGAGCGTGAGCACGTGGCTCTTCGGCACGTCGCTGGTGAAGTCGCGGACGTAGTCGTCCGCGGGTGCCCCGACGACCTCGTCGGGCGTGCCGATCTGGACGACCTCGCCGTCGCGCATGATCAGGATCCGGTCGCCGAGCTTGAGCGCCTCGGCCAGGTCGTGGGTGATGAAGACCATGGTCTTCCCGACCTCCTTGTGGAGCCGGATGACCTCGTTCTGCATGTCGCGGCGGATCAGTGGGTCGAGCGCGGAGAACGGCTCGTCGAACATCATGATCTGCGGGTCCGCGGCCAGGGCGCGGGCGAGGCCGACGCGCTGTTGCATGCCGCCGGAGAGCTGGTCGGGGAAGTTGTTCTCGTAGCCCGAGAGCCCGACGAGGTCGACCATCTCCTGCGCCCGGTTGTGGCGCTCCGACTTGCCCTCGCCGCGCACCTCGAGCCCGAACGCGACGTTGTCGACGACCTTGCGGTGGGGCAGCAGCCCGAAGTGCTGGAAGACCATCGACACCTTGCGGCGGCGGGTGTCGAGCAGCGACTTCTCCGACATGGCGGTGATGTCGTCCCCGAACAGCTGGACGGTGCCGGCCGTGGGCTCGATGAGGCGGGTGAGAAGGCGGACCAGCGTCGACTTGCCCGACCCGGAGAGGCCCATCACCACGAACACCTCGCCGGGCGAGACGTCGAAGGAGACGTCGCGGATGCCGACGACGTGGCCCGTCTTCTCCTGGAGCTCCTTGCGGGAGAGCTGGGAGTCCCCGCTCGCCATGATCTTGTCGGCACGTGGGCCGAAGATCTTCCAGAGACCCTCGACGTGCACGGCGGGGGTCTCGGAAGAGCGCTCCGAGCCCGTCTTCGAGGTGGTGGTCGCGGTCATGGCCGGTCCTCCTGGTGGGTGGGCCCCCGGTCGCGGCCCTCTTCGTTGCGAGGGTCACCGGGCGGGTAGAGAGGGGTGCCGTCGCGGTAGCGGTAGTACGGCACGTCGGCGGCGGGCAGCGGGGTGTTGCCGGCGATGAGGTCGGCGGCCTTCTCGGCCACCATCATCACGGGGGCGTAGATGTTGCCGTTCGTCACGAACGGGAAGACCCCGGCGTCGACGACGCACAGTCCCTCGAGTCCGTGGACGCGCATGGTGGCCGGGTCGACGACGGCCATCTCGTCGACGCCCATCTTCGTCGTGCACGAGGGGTGGAGCGCCGTCTCGGCGTCCCTCGCGACCCAGTCGAGGATCTCCTGGTCGGTCTCGACCGACGGGCCCGGCGAGAGCTCGCCGTCGTTGTACGGCGCGAACGCCGGCTGGGTGAGGATGTCGCGCGCCACCCGGATCGCCTCCACCCACTCCTTGCGGTCCGTGGGCGTCGACAGGTAGTTGAACTGCAGCGAGGGGTGCTCGTGCGGGTCCTTGGAGCGGATCCGGACCCAGCCCCTCGTGTCGGCGTACATCGGGCCGATGTGCACCTGGTAGCCGTGGCCCTTGGTGGGCGCCGAGCCGTCGTACCGGATCGCGATCGGCAGGAAGTGGAACATCAGGTTGGGGTAGTCGACCTGGTCGTTGCTGCGCGCGAAGCCGCCGCCCTCGAAGTGGTTGGTCGCGCCGAGGCCGCTGCGGTGGAAGAGCCAGTCGTAGGCGATCTTCGGGCGCGAGCGCCAGCGCAGGCCGGGAGCGATGGAGACCGGCAGCTTGGAGGCGTACTGGATGTAGACCTCGAGGTGGTCCTGGAGGTTCTCCCCGACGCCGGGCAGGTGGTGGACCAGGTCGACGCCGTGCTGCTTGAGGAGCCGCTCGTCGCCGACGCCGGAGAGCTGCAGCAGCTGGGGGCTGTTGATCGCGCCTCCGCAGAGGATGACCTCGCCGGCCTCGACGCTGCGGTGCAGCTTCCCGCCGCGGAGGTAGTCGACCCCGACCGCTCGCGTGCCGCGGAAGCGGACGCCGGTGGCGAACGCGTAGGTCTCGACGGTGAGGTTCTTGCGGTCGCTCACGGGGTGGAGGTACGCCCTCGCCGCGGAGAGCCGGCGACCGCGGTAGACGTTCCGGTCGAACTTCGCGAAGCCCTCCTGCCGGTAGCCGTTGACGTCGTCGGTGAGCGGGTAGCCGGCCTGCTGCGCGGCCTCGAAGAACGCGCCGAAGAGCGGGTTCTCGGCGGGACCGCGCTCGAGCTTGAGCGGACCGTCGCCGCCGCGCCAGTCGTCGGCGCCCGCCAGGCAGTTCTCCATCCGCTTGAAGTACGGCAGGCAGTGCAGGTAGTCCCAGTCCTGCATCCCCGGCTCGGCGCCCCAGCGCTCGTAGTCCATCGGGTTGCCGCGCTGGAAGATCATCCCGTTGATGCTGCTGGAGCCGCCGAGCACCTTGCCGCGGGCGTGGAAGACCCGGCGTCCGTTCATGTGGGGCTCGGGGTCGGTCTCGTACTTCCAGTCGTAGAGGCGGTTGCCGATCGGGATCGGCAGCGCCGCCGGCATGTGGATGAACGGGTCGATCCGGTAGTCCGAGCGCCCGGCCTCGAGGACCAGCACGCTGGTGGCCGGGTCGGCGGAGAGCCGGTTCGCGAGCGCGCAGCCGGCCGATCCTCCACCGACGATGACGATGTCGTATCGCTCCGCGCTCATGGTCGCCGCCTATCCCTGGAACCAGCGCTGCTCGGCCGGACGGATGTTGTGCCAGACGTGCTTGGTCTCGCGGTACTCGTCGAGACCGGCCCTGCCCAGCTCGCGGCCGATGCCGGACTGCTTGTAGCCGCCCCACTCGGCCTGCGGCACGTACGGGTGGTAGTCGTTGATCCACACCGTGCCCATCCGCAGACGGGCCGCCATCCGTTGTCCCTTCCCGGCGTCGTCGGTCCAGACCGCGCCGGCGAGGCCGTAGATGCTGTCGTTGGCGATCGCCACCGCCTCGTCCTCGTCGCGGAAGGTCTCGACGGTCAGCACCGGGCCGAACGACTCGTCCTGGGTCACCGACATCTCGCGGGTGCAGCGGTCGAGGATCGTGGGCAGGTAGTAGAAGCCGTCGGCGAGCTCCGGGTCGTCGGGGCGTTGGCCGCCGCAGCGGAGCACGGCGCCCTCCGCCAGGCCGCGGGCGACGTACGCCTCGACCTTGTCGCGGTGCGCGGCGCTGGTGAGCGGGCCGGTCTCGGCCTTCTCGTCGAAGGGGCCGCCGAGCCGGATCCGGCCGGCGCGCTCGACCAGTGCGTCGACGAAGTCGTCGTGGATCGACTCCTCGACGAGCAGCCTCGCCCCGGCGGAGCAGACCTGGCCGGAGTGCAGGAAGACCGCGGTGAGGGCGAAGTCGAGGGCGGCCGCGCGGTCCGCGTCGGCGAAGACCACGTTGGGGTTCTTGCCGCCGAGCTCGAGGGCGACCCTCTTCACGGTGCCCGAGGCGGCAGCCATGATCCGGCGGCCGGTCTCGAGGCCACCGGTGAACGAGACGAGGTCGACCCGCGGGTCGACCGAGAGCGGCGCACCTGCCTCCGGCCCGGTGCCCAGCACCAGGTTGGCGACGCCGGCGGGCAGTCCGGCCTCCTCCAGCAGCCGCATCAGGTGGATCGCGGAGTGGGGGGTGAGCTCGCTCGGCTTGAGCACGAAGGTGTTGCCGGCGGCCAGGCAGGGACCCACTTTCCAGGACACCTGCAGGAGCGGGTAGTTCCAGGGTGTGATCAGCCCGCACACGCCGATCGGCTCGTGCACGACGCGGCTGACGACGTCCGGGTTGCCGGTGTCGACGACCCGGCCGGCCTCCTCGGGGGCGACGTGGCCGTAGTGGCGGAAGACCGAGACCACGTCGGCGACGTCGTACTCGGACTCGACGAGACGCTTGCCGGTGTCGAGCGACTCCATCCGGGCCACCGCGTCGCGGTCGCGCTCGAGCAGGTCGGCGAGGCGGAGCAGCAGGTCACCGCGCTCACGGCTGGAGGTGCGGGGCCAGGGGCCGTCGTCGAAGGCCCGGCGGGCGGCCTCGATCGCGGCGTCGGTGTCCTCTGAGCCGGCCTCGTCGATCTCGGCGACCAGCGACCCGTCGGCCGGGCAGCGGATCTCGCGGCGCCTACCGGCGCGGGCCGGCAACCACCGCCCGTCGACGTAGAGCTCGGCCAAGGTCCGCCCACTCCCCACACTGATGAGTTGCGCATCCCGCAACCGAGTGCTTCCCGCGCAACTGGTTTGTGCCTTTGAGAATGCTGCGCGGGGCCCGCGGCGTCAAGGACGCTGCGACCTACGTGACCTAACGTTGACCCCAGCCGAGCCGGTGCGAGACCTCGAGAGCGGCCTCGACGAGCTGCTTCACGACCGTGTCGATCCGCTCCTCGGTGAGCCGGAAGGTCGGGCCGGAGACGCTCATCGAGGCCACGACGTCCCCGTGGGCGTTCCGGATCGGCGCGGCCGCTGCGGCCAGGCCGACCTCGAGCTCGTCCACCGCGACGGCGTACCCCTGCTCGCGGACCCGGTCCAGCTCCTCGACGAGGAGGGACTTCTTGGTGATGGTCAGCGGCGTGTACGACGAGAGCTTGCCGAGGACCGTATCGAGCGCCGACTGGTCCAGCCCACTCAGCAGCACCTTGCCGTTGCTGGTCGCGTGCAGCGGGATGTGCTGGCCGACCCAGTTGTGCGACTGGAGCGCAGACGACCCGGCGACCTGGTCGAGGTAGAGCGCCGAGCTCTCCGACAGGACGGCGAGGTTGACGGTCTCACCCGTGTCGGCGGCGAGCTGACGGCAGACGGGGCGGGCCTCCTGGACCACGTCGAGCCGGGCGCTGGTCGCGCCGGCGAGGCGCAGCACGCCGACGCCGAGGCGGTACTTCCCGCGGTCCTCGGACTGCTCCACGAGGCGGTGCGCCTCCAGGGTCGCGACCAGGCGGAAGGCGGTGCTCTTGTGGACCCCGAGCTCGGCGGCGACCTCGGTCACGCCGGCCTCTCCCACGCGGGCGAGCACCTCGAGGATGGTCAGCGCCCGGTCCACCGACTGGACCCCGGCGCCTGCCTCCCGACCCGTCGAATCGCCCTCGGGGGTGTTGCGCATGGAGCGACACTAGCGCAGGAGTTGTTGCGTATCGCAGACTGCGTTTCGGTCAGCGCAACACCATTCATGAAGCAGGCAGGGAGACCCATGGCGCTTCCACCCTCAGCCCCCACGAGCCCCGCGGCCGCCCCGGCCGGCGACTTCGTGCTCATCCTCGCCTGCCCCGACCGACCCGGCATCGTGCACGCGGTGAGTGGCTTCCTGGTGCGCCACGGCGGCAACATCCTGGAGAGTCAGCAGTTCGGCGACCAGCTGGTCGGCCGGTTCTTCATGCGGATCGACTTCGTGGTGGCCGGCGACGTGGACGCCCAAACCCTGCGCGCCGACTTCGAGTCCGTGGCCCGGGAGTTCGCCATGGAGTTCGACCTGTGGGACGCGAAGGCGCCGTACCGCACCCTGATCATGGTGTCGAAGCACCTGCACTGCCTCAACGACCTGCTGTTCCGCGCGAGCACCGGCTCGGTGCAGATCGCGATCCCGGTCGTCGTCTCCAACCACGCCGACGCCGAGCCGCTCGTGCGTTCCTACGGCCTGGACTTCCGCCACATCCCGGTCACCCCCGCCACCAAGGCCGACGCCGAGGACGAGCTGATGGGGCTGGTCAAGGAGCACGACGTGCACCTCGTGGTGCTGGCGCGCTACATGCAGGTGTTGTCGGACTCGCTGTGCCGCGAGCTGTCGGGGCGGGCGATCAACATCCACCACTCGTTCCTGCCGAGCTTCAAGGGCGCCCGCCCCTACCACCAGGCCTTCGACCGCGGCGTGAAGCTGGTCGGTGCCACCGCCCACTACGTCACCGGCGACCTCGACGAGGGACCGATCATCGAGCAGGACGTGATCCGCGTCGACCACACCTACGACCAGGACCAACTGGTCTCGGCGGGCCGTGACGTCGAAGCACAGGTGCTGTCGCGCGCCGTGCGCTGGCACTCCCAGTCGCGGGTGCTGCTCAACGGCAACCGGACGGTCGTCTTCCGCTGACGGCAACGGCGGCCACTCAATGAGTGTGGTCCCTCGTGAGGATGACGCACTCATCTGCCGAGGAGCGGGCGGATGGCCGGCGGGTCGAATAGTGTCTCCGTCCATGCCCGAAGAGGCGACCGAGTCGCATTCCAACCACGATGAAGCACGTTCCGCCGACCGGCGCGAAGACGCTGTCTGGTGGGCAACCTGGGTCGGTCTTGCCCTTGCCTTGATCGCTCTGATCGACGGCTTGGTGATGGCGCTGAGGAGGAAGCTCGCTGACTGTCCTGACGGCACGTACTTCCCGCAGGGCGAAACCGACTTCAACTGCTACGTGCACCCGCAGGCCGGACTCGGGATTGCTATCGCAGCGCTTTCCGTCGTGCTCGGGATTCTGGTCGTGTTCTCCAGCATGGTGGCCAGAGCGAGCCTTGAAGTCCGCCCACCATCGTCCTGACCGGGGAAGACTCGTGTCA
>DASTUX010000134.1:0-12061 GCA_035759395.1 Nocardioides sp. | reverse complement strand
GCCTGGATCACCTCGCGCTGGATGCTCGAGGTGGAGAAGGTGCGCGACGTGCACACCGACTGGCACGTGATGTCGCTGGCCGTGCTGAACGAGGGCCGCGACCTCGACCAGGGCTACCGCGACTTCCTCGAGACGGCCTGGGGGCCGGTGCGCGTGCTGATCGCCGCCGAGCAGGCCCACGGCAACGACGTGCTGCTGCCGCTCTACACCGCGATGGGGACCCGCTTCCACGTCGAGAAGCGCCCGCGCGACCGCGCGACGATCGAGGACGCGCTGGCCGAGGCCGGGCTGCCCACGTCGCTGGCCGACGCGATGGACTCCACCGAGTACGACGAGGACCTCCGCAAGTCCCACCGGGGCGCGATCGACTTGGTCGGCGAGGACGTCGGGACGCCCACCATCGGCGTGGACGGGCACGGGTTCTTCGGGCCGGTCCTGACCCGGGCCGAGCGCGGCGAGGACGCCGGCCGGATCTGGGACGCCTCGGTGACGCTCTCGTCGTACCCGCACTTCTACGAGCTGAAGCGGACCCGCAACCGGGACCTCGACTTCTCCTGAACCGGGGCCCAGCGTCCTAGGAGGACACCGCCGAAAACTCCTCGCGGTGTCCTCCTAGGATTCAGCGCATGAGCAAAGTCCTGTCCGCCGTCGCCTGGCCGTACGCAAACGGCCCGCGCCACATCGGCCACGTGGCCGGTTTCGGTGTGCCCTCCGACGTCTTCAGTCGGTACATGCGGATGGCCGGGCACGACGTACTCATGGTCTCCGGCACCGACGAGCACGGGACGCCCATCCTGGTCGCCGCCGACAAGGAGGGCGTGACCGCCAAGGAGCTGGCCGACAAGAACAACGCGGTGATCGTCCAGGACCTCGTCGACCTCGGGCTGTCCTACGACCTCTTCACCCGGACCACCACCGGCAACCACTACAACGTGGTGCAGGAGATGTTCCGGACCGTGCACCGCAACGGCTACATGGTCGAGCAGACGACGTTCGGCGCGATCAGCCCGTCCACGGGCCGCACCCTCCCGGACCGCTACATCGAGGGCACCTGCCCGATCTGCGGCTTCAAGGAGGCCCGCGGCGACCAGTGCGACAACTGCGGCAACCAGCTCGACGCCACGGACCTGATCGACCCGCGGTCGAAGATCAACGGCGAGGCGCCGGAGTTCATCGAGACCCAGCACTACTTCCTCGACCTGCCCGCGCTGGCCGAGGCCCTGGGGGAGTGGCTCGACGGCCGCGCCGCGTCGGAGACCTGGCGCCCCAACGTCATCAAGTTCTCGCAGAACATCCTCGGCGAGATCAGGCCGCGGGCGATGACGCGCGACATCGACTGGGGCATCCCGGTGCCCGGCTGGGAGGACCAGCCGGCCAAGCGGCTCTACGTGTGGTTCGACGCCGTGATCGGCTACCTGTCCGCGTCCATCGAGTGGGCCCGCCGGCTGGGCGACCCGGACCGGTGGCGCGAGTGGTGGAACGACCCCGACGCCCTGGCCTACTACTTCATGGGCAAGGACAACATCGTCTTCCACAGCCAGATCTGGCCCGCCGAGCTCCTGGCGTACGACGGCCGTGGCTCCCGCGGTGGCGAGCCCGGCGTCTACGGCGACCTGAACCTGCCGACCGAGGTCGTGTCCTCGGAGTACCTCACGATGGGGGACCAGCAGTTCTCCTCCAGCAGAGGCCACGTGATCTACGTCGGTGACTTCCTGGCCCGCTACGGCCCGGACGCGCTGCGCTACTACATCTGCGCGGCCGGCCCGGAGACCTCCGACGCCGCGTTCACGTGGGCAGACTTCGTGACCCGCAACAACTCCGAGCTGGTCGCGGGCTGGGGCAACCTGGTCAACCGCACCGCGACGATGGTCGCCAAGAGCTTCGGGGAGATCCCCGCCGCCGGGCCGCTCGAGCCCGTCGACGAGGCCGTGCTGGCGTCGGTCCGCGGCGGCTTCGACACCGTCGGCGACCTGATCGGCCGCCACCGGCTGCGCGGCGCGATGGCCGAGGCGATGCGGGTCGTCGGCGAGGTGAACAAGTACCTCACCGTCACCGAGCCCTACAAGATGAAGGACGAGGCGCAGCGCGAACGCCTCGGCACCGTCCTGCACGTCGCGGCCCAGTGCGTGGTCGACTGCAACACGCTGCTCTCGCCGTTCCTGCCGCACTCGGCCAACCAGGTGTGGACGACGTACGGCGGCGAGGGCGAGTTCATGCCGATGCCGCGGATCGACCAGGTCGAGGAGCTCGACCCCGACCAGGGCGCCGGCCTGAGCGTCTACCCGGTCATCACCGGCGACTACGCCGACACCCCCGTCTGGGCCTCGCGGCCCGTGGTCGTGGGCACGAAGATCGCCAAGCCGTCGCCGATCTTCACCAAGCTCGACCCGTCGGTGGTCGAGGAGGAGCTCGCCCGAGTCGGTGGTTAGGCCGCGAACGGTCGATCTGCCTCAGTAGGGTTTCGGGCATGACCGCCGCGATGTACGTGCCCACCTTCTACGTCAAGCAGCGGCTCACCATGATGGTGAACCGCTACGAGATCATCGCCGCCAACCCGGACGGCAGCTTCGGCCAGCTGCTGGGCCTCGCGGAGCAGAAGCGGTTCGCGTTCAAGGAGCAGGTCACGTTCTACAGCGACGACTCGAAGACCCGCCCGGTCTTCGGCTTCAAGGCGCGCAAGGCGATCGACCTGAACGCGGGCTACGACATCACCGACGAGGCCGGGCAGCAGATCGGCTTCTTCCGCAAGGACTTCGGCGCCAGCCTGCTGCGCTCGACGTTCCACCTCGAGGGCCCCGGGTACGCCGGAGTCGGCCAGGAGCGCAGCCAGCTGGTGGCCCTGCTGCGGCGGTTCACCGAGATCAGCTTCCTGCCGTTCCACTTCGACTTCACCGATCCGAACGGCACGGTGCTGATGTCCAGCGAGCGCCAGGCGACCCTGAGGGACAAGTACACCGTGCGTGTCCCGGACGAGCGCGTGGACTTCCGGGTCGCGGCGGCGGTCGCCGTCGGGCTCGATGCGCTGATGCAGCGGTAGTCCCGGCCGTGGCCCTCTACCCCGAGTCGCGACGTGCCGTCGAGGAGGCAGCGGGCCAGCAGCCGGTCTGGGCGGCCGGCTTCGACATCGACGCGTCCCGGGCCGAGGCCCGGGCGGCGGCGCTCGCCGAGCCGCGAGAGACGGTCGCCGACGTGCGTGACCTCGACGCGGACGGCGTGCCCTGCCGGCTCTACCGCCCCGTGGACGCGGCCCCCGGTCTGGTGGTCCACCTGCACGGAGGCGGCTTCGTCTTCCACGACATCGAGGTCCACGACGCCGGCGCCCGGCGCCTCGCGAACCGGAGCGGGCTGCCGGTGCTCAGCGTCGACTACCGCCGTCCTCCCGAGCACCGGTTCCCGGCCGCACCGGACGACGTCTCGACGGTGGTTGGCTGGCTGGATCGCAACGCTGCCTCCATCGGGGTCGCGGGACCGACGTTCGTGCACGGGGACAGTGCGGGCGGCAACCTCGCGCTGGTCGCCGCGCTGCGCCACCCCGGCCGGTTCCGCGCGGTCGTCCTCGTCTACCCGTTCCTCGACCCGAGCGCGTCCTTCGAGTCCTACCGGAGCGCAGCGGAGGGGTTCCTGCCGCAGGAGGCGGCCTGGTACTGGCAGCAGTACGCCGCCTCCGACGCCGACCTGACCGACCCCGACCTCGCGCCGCTGCTCTCCGACCGCCTCGCGACCCTGCCGCCCACCCTGGTCGTCACTGCGGAGCACGACCCGCTGCGCGACGAGGGCGAGCATCTTGCCGTTCAGCTCGCCGAGGTCGGGGTCGAGGTCGTCGCCACCCGCTATCTCGGCCAGGTGCACGGTTTCTGGCGGCACCCGGGCGTGTTCCCCGCGGCGAAGCCGTTGATCGGCCAGGTCGCGGCCTTCCTCCGGTTGCACGCCTGAGCGGCGGTTCTGGGAGGATCGAGCCCATGCGCGTGCACCTCGGCTCCGACCATGCCGGCCTCGACCTCAAGGACCACCTCGTCTCGTGGCTCACCGACCACGGCTACGAGCCCGTGGACCACGGCCCGTTCGTCTATGACGCCCTCGACGACTACCCCGTCTTCTGCCTGCGCGCAGCGGAGGGAGTCGCGGCCGACCGCGAGCAGGGGCTCGACAGCTTCGGTGTCGTGATCGGCGGGTCCGGCAACGGCGAGCAGATGGCCGCCAACAAGGTCGTCGGCATCCGCTCCGCCCTCGTCTGGTCCGAGGAGACCGCGGTGCTGGCTCGCGAGCACAACGACGCCAACGTGGTCTCGGTCGGCGGCCGGATGCACACGCTCGAGGACATGACCCGCTTCGTGCAGGTCTTCCTGGCCACGCCGTTCACCGGCGACGAGCGCCACGTACGCCGGATCGGCCAGCTCGCGTCGTACGAGACGACCCGCGAGCTGCCGGCCCTGCCCGAGTCGGCCCTCGCGGGTCCGTCGGGCGATCGCACGGGCGATGCCTGAGGGTCACACCCTCCACCGGCTCGCCGGCGAGCTGTCGAGCGTCTTCGGCGGCAGGCTGGTCCGGGTCGGCAGCCCGCAGGGCCGATTCGCGGACTCCGCCGCCCTTGTGGACGGGACCGTGCTGGAGGGCGCCGAGGCCTGGGGCAAGCACCTGTTCGTGGAGTTCACCGGTGAGCGGTTCGTCCACGTCCACCTCGGGCTGTACGGCAAGTTCGACGTGCACAGCGGCGCCCCCGACATCCCGGCTCCCGTCGGCCAGGTCCGGCTGCGCATCGCCGACTCCCGGCCCCCGGACTCGTCGTACGCGGACCTGCGGGGCGCGACGACCTGTGAGCTGGTCACCCGCCGGCAGCGCGACGCCGTGGTGGAGCGTTCCGGGCCGGACCCGATCCGGCCGGACAGCGACCCGATGCTCGCCTGGCAGCGGATCCGGCGCAGCCGCGCCCCGATCGGCGGGCTGCTGATGGACCAGGGCGTCCTGGCAGGAGTGGGCAACGTCTACCGCGCCGAGCTGCTGTTCCGGCACCGGATGCATCCGCTGCGTCCGGGCAACACCCTGCGGGTGGGCCAGTTCACGGCGATGTGGGACGACCTGGTCGAGCTGATGGCCGACGGCGTCCGCTCGGGCCGGATCGACACCGTGCGCCCGGAGCACACCCCGGAGGCGATGGGACGTCCACCGCGCGTGGACGACCACGGGGGCGAGGTCTACGTCTACCGGCGCGTCGGGCAGGCGTGCCATGTCTGTGGTGCCACGGTTCGCAGTGAGGTGCTCCTCGGCAGAAACCTCTTCTGGTGCCCGCAATGCCAACGCAGGTTCCGATCCCGCGCCGTACAGTGACCAGGCCCCCGACCCCTAGGACCCGACGACCATGACCGCTCCAGGTGAGCCGGCCCGGCCTGCCAGGCCCTCCGTCGCGCGCCGATCGTGGCGGACGACCCTGCGCCGCAACGCGCCTCCCGAGAACCGGCTGCTCATTGTCCTGGTGATCGTCGCGATGGGGGTCGCGGCCCTGATCGTGCAGCTGCCCGACGTGGTGCCGCTGACGGGGCTCGTGGTCCCGATGCTCATCGGCAGCCTGTTCCTGGGTCCGCGTCAGCTGCCGTGGTTCGTGGTCTTCCTGCTCGTGATGCTGATGGTGGCACTCACCGGCCAGCCGGTGGTGAACGCACGAGTCGTCGTCACCGTCGGGATCCTCTTCCTGCTCAGCTTCATCATCCTGCTGACTTCCTTCCGAAGGACCCGGCTCGGCGTTGCCGGGGTGCTGGGCGAGTCGATGCTCGTCGACCTCCGGGACCGGATCCTCGGCCAGGGCGGGATCCCCCAGCTCCCCGCTCCCTGGTACGCCGAGTCCGCGCTGCGCTCCGCGGGCGGCACCCCCTTCGCGGGTGACTTCGTGGTGACCGCGCTCACGACGACCGGCGACCGGCTCGAGGTGGTCGTGGTGGACGTGTCGGGCAAGGGCGAGCAGGCCGGCACCCGTGCCCTGCTGCTCTCGGGCGCGTTCGGCGGCCTCCTCACCGCGATGCCGCCCCACGCGTTCCTCGGGGCGGCCAACGACTACCTCCTGCGCCAGGACTGGGCCGAGGGCTTCGCCACCGCGATCCACCTGACCCTCGACCTGGGGACCGGGGCGTTCGAGGTCCGCTCCGCGGGCCACCCGCCCGCCGTACAGCTCGTCGCGGGGTCGGGTCGCTGGACGGTGCTGCCGACGGAGGGACCGGTGCTCGGGCTGATCGAGGATGCCGACTTCCCGTCCACGAGCGGCGTGCTGCGCCACGGTGACGCCCTGCTGCTCTACACCGACGGCATGGTGGAGACACCGACGCGGGACATGGGGATGGGCATCGACCGGATGCTGGGCCAGGCGGAGCGGCTGCTGCGCGGGAACTTCGACGGGGGAGCGTCCCGGCTGGTCGACGCCCTGGGATCGCGCAACGACGACCGGGCGCTGGTCGTGATCCACCGCGGCTGACCCGGCGAGCTCGCGAGGGCCGCCTCGTTTGTGGCCCAGCGCGCGGCATGTGGCACGATGACTCCGCATTTTGATGCGTGCGGATGTAGCTCAATGGTAGAGCTTCAGTCTTCCAAACTGATTACGCGGGTTCGATTCCCGTCATCCGCTCCAAGCAGGGTCCGGCGCCCGTCGGAGCCCACTTGGCGGGGCGTAGCGTAGTGGCTAGCGCGCCTGCTTTGGGAGCAGGAGATCGCAGGTTCGAGTCCTGTCGCCCCGACGTAACCACCGAACCAGACATGAGGAGATCACCTGTGAAGAGCGCCGTCGAGACCTTGACCCCGACTCGGGCCAAGCTGACTGTCGAGGTGCCCTTCGAGGAGCTCAAGCCGAGCCTCGACGCGGCGTACAAGAAGATCGCCCAGCAGATCAACATCCCCGGCTTCCGTCGCGGCAAGGTGCCCCCGGCCGTCATCGACCGCCAGGTCGGGCGCGGCGCCGTGCTCGACGAGGCCATCAACGACGTGCTCCCCAAGAAGTACGTCGAGGCCCTCGAGGCGAACTCTCTCCAGCCGCTGACGCAGCCGGAGATCGAGGTCACGAAGTTCGAGGACAACGAGACGCTGGAGTTCACCGCCGAGGTGGACATCCGTCCCGAGATCACCCTGCCGGCCTACGACGGCATCGAGGCCGAGGTCGAGGACGTCGCGATCAGCGACGCCGACGTCGAGGAGCAGGTCCAGGCCCTCCGCGAGCGCTTCGCCACCCTCAACGACGTCGAGCGGGCCGCGGCCGAGGGCGACTTCGTCGTGCTCGACCTCAAGGCCTCGAGCGGCGGTGAGGTGCTCGAGGGCGCCGAGGTGTCCGGCATGTCCTACCAGGTCGGTCGCGGCGGCATGCTCGACGGCCTCGACGAGGCGCTCACCGGCATGTCGGCCGGCGAGACCAAGACCTTCTCCTCCCAGCTCGTCGGCGGTGACCTCATCGGCCAGGACGTCGAGGTCGAGGTCACGGTGAGCCAGGTCCAGGAGCAGGAGCTCCCCGAGTTCGACGACGAGTTCGCCCAGCTGGCCTCCGAGTTCGACACCGCCGAGGAGCTCAACGGCGACGTGCGCGAGCGCCTCGGCCGCGGCAAGCGCCTCGAGCAGGCCGCTGCCGCGCGGGACGCCGTCCTGGAGAAGCTCCTCGAGCAGGTCGAGATCCCGCTGCCGGAGACGATCGTCACCGACGAGCTGAACGCCCGCCGCCAGAACATCGAGCAGCAGCTCGGGTTCGCCGGCATCACGATGGAGAAGTACCTCGAGGACGAGGGCCAGACCGGCGAGGAGTTCGAGGCCGACCTCGACCGTCGCGTCCGCGACGCCGTGGCTGCGCAGTTCATCCTCGACGAGGTGGCCAAGAAGGAGGAGATCGGCGTCGACCAGGCCGAGCTCTCCCAGCACCTGGTCCGTCGCGCCCAGCAGTCCGGCCAGGACCCGCAGGAGTTCGCGAACCACATGTTCGAGCACAACCACATCCCCGACCTCGTGCAGGAGATCCTGCGCGGCAAGGCGCTCGCGACGATCGTGGAGTCCGCGGTCGTCAAGGACGCCTCGGGCAACGTGGTCGAGCTGAAGAACCTGCGCCCCGACGGCACCATCGGTGAGCCCGAGGCTGCCGAGGCCCCGGCCGAGGAAGAGCCCGCCGAGGCCTGATCCGGTCCCGAGACCGCCGTACGACGCCGACCCGCCCGAAAGTTCGGGCGGGTCGGCGTTTTTGGGTGCACAACCGTTCACTGATGGTCCTATCCTCGGTGGCATGACCGCCAGGAGCCATCCCGCCACCTCCGGCCCCCTGCTGCTCGACGCCCTGTCCCTGCTGGGTGAGGTCGCCGACGAGCTGGTCGTCCGGACCGCCCGCGACACCCACTACGCCTGGGCGGACCGCGTCCACTCGCTGGTCCGGGGCCCACGCGCCACCGGCCCGACGGTGCCGCAGCTGATGCACCGCGGGATCGCCGGCGCGGTCTACGGCGGGATCAGCCTCGGGCTCCGCACCGCGTCGAGAGGTCTCGACGCCGTCGCCACCCGCGGGGTCGGGCCGGGCCTCGAGGACGACCCCCGGGGTCGTTTCCTGAGCTCGGCCGTCAACGGCCTCATCGGGGACCGGCTGGCCCGCGAGCGACCGCGGCTCGCGATCCCGATGGCGGTCCGCGCACACGGGCACGACGTGCCCCTCGACGCGGACGGCCTCGCCGGCGCCTTCCCGGACGCGACCGGCCGGGTCGTCGTGTTCCTGCACGGCCTGTGCGAGAACGACGAGTCCTGGAACCGCGGCCGCGCGACGCTCGGCACGACCTACGGCGAGATGCTCGCGGGCGAGGGGTGGACCCCGGTCTTCCTCCGGGCCAACAGCGGACTCCCGCTGCGCGAGAACGGCGTCGCCCTCTCGGCGCTGCTGCAGCGGCTGAGCGAGGAGTGGCCGGTCGACCTGACCCGGATCGCCCTGGTCGGCCACTCGATGGGCGGGCTGGTCATGCGGGCGGCCGGTGCCGTGGCCGCGGAGACGGAGCGACCGTGGACCTCGCTGGTGTCCGACGTGGTCACCCTCGGGACCCCACACCTCGGCGCGCCCCTGGCGCGCGGCGTCGGCCACGGGAGCCGCGGGCTGTCCAGGCTCCCCGAGACCTCGGCGTTCGGCCGGATCCTGGACTGGCGCTCGGTCGGCGTGCACGACCTCGTCGAAGGGCTCACCGACGACGTACCGGCGCTGCCGCACGCGCGCTACCACCTGGTCGCCGCCACCGTCACGGCCTCGGAGCGGCATCCGCTCGGCCATGCCGTGGGGGACCTGCTGGTCCGGGTGCCCTCGGCGTACGGACGCGACCGGTACGGCGCCGAGCTGTTCCCCGGCGCCGACGTCCTGCACGTGGGACGGGCCGGCCACTTCGACCTGCTCAACCATCCCGAGGTCCATCGCGCCGTGCGAGAGTGGCTGGCGTGATGTCGAGATGAGCGCCGCCCGTGAGCTGTACGCCGAGGCCACCGTGGCCGCCCCTCCCGAGCGCGTGTGGGAGCTGCTGACCGACCTGTCGCGGATGCCCGACTGGAGCCCCGAGCTCGTGGCGATGGTGCCGTTGAAGACCGGCGGCCTGCGCCTCGGTCAGTGGTACCTCGGCATCAACCGTCGCAAGGTGGCCCTGTGGCCGACCCGGAGCGTGGTCGCGGTCCTCGAGCCCGGTCGCGCGCTCGCATGGGACACGCGGTCCAGCGGCGCACGGTGGATCTGGGAGGTCGAGGCGGACGGGGCCGGTGGCACCCGGCTGGTGCACCGCCGCCCGGTCCCCGCCGGAGTCACGCTGCTGAGCAGGGTGTTCGCGCCGCTCGCCCTCGGTGGCAGCGCCAGCCACGCCGACGAGCTCGAGGCCGGCATGCAGCAGACCGTGGCGCGGCTGAAGGCGGCCGCCGAGGCGGGCTGACGGCGCCGCTGCGCGGTGATCTTCCGCTGTCGGCGAACAGCGGGGGATATGCCGTGGAGTTGTCGATCCTTCGGGCTAGGGTCGCAGCGTGACCCAGAACTCCAGCTCCTCGCTCTCGCCCGAGATGGACCCCCAGATGAACGGGGGAGCGGGCTTCAACGTCCTCGATGACCACATCTACCAGCGACTGCTGCGCGAGCGGATCATCTTCCTCGGCTCCGAGGTGCGCGACCAGAACGCCAACGCGATCTGCGCCCAGCTGCTGCTGCTCTCGGCGGAGGACCCCGAGGCCGACATCTTCCTGCACATCAACAGCCCGGGCGGCTCCGTGGACGCCGGCATGGCGATCTACGACACGATGAACTACATCCCCAACGACGTCGCGACCGTGGGCATGGGCCTCGCCGCGTCGATGGGCCAGTTCCTGCTCTGTGCCGGCACCAAGGGCAAGCGCTACGCCCTGCCGCACGCGCGGATCATGATGCACCAGCCCTCCTCGGGCATGGGCGGCTCGGCCTCGGACATCAAGATCCAGGCCCAGCAGTCGCTCCACATCAAGAAGGTCCTGCTCGAGCTGATCGCCGAGCACACCGGCCAGAGCGTCGAGCAGATCGAGAACGACGCCGACCGGGACCGCTGGTTCACCGCCGACCAGGCTCTCGAGTACGGCCTCGTCGACCAGGTCATCAAGAGCGCCCGCGAAGCCGCGGATGAGGGACGACCGGCCCGATCCTCCGATTCCGCAAAGGACTGAACCCCATGTCTGAGATGAACTACTACATTCCCCAGTGGGAAGAGCGCACGTCCTACGGCTTCCGCCGGATCGACCCCTACGCCAAGCTCTTCGAGGACCGGATCATCTACCTCGGGACGCCCATCTCCGACGACGTCGCCAACGCCGTCATCGCCCAGCTGCTCTGCCTGCAGTCGATGAACCCCGACCAGGACATCAGCATCTACATCAACTCGCCCGGCGGCTCGTTCACGGCGCTGACCGCGATCTACGACACGATGAAGTTCATCAAGCCCGACGTGCAGACCGTGTGCATCGGGCAGGCGGCCTCGGCGGCCGCGATCCTGCTCGCGGCGGGCACGCCCGGCAAGCGCCTCGCGCTCCCCAACAGCCGGATCCTGATCCACCAGCCCTACACCGAGGGCACGTTCGGCCAGACCTCCGACATCGAGATCCAGGCCAACGAGATCCTGCGCATGCGCGAGCTGCTCGAGAAGATGATCAGCGACCACAGCGGGCGCGACATCGAGCAGGTCAGCCGCGACATCGAGCGCGACAAGATCCTCACCGCGGAAGGTGCGGTCGAGTACGGCCTCATCGACGCGGTGCTGCAGTCCCTGAAGGGCACCCCGGCGACCACGGGGTGACCTCGTGAGCCGGCCGACGCGTTCCTCGTGTCCACCCTCCATCCGGGGGTGGCGCGGGGTACCGTCGGGTGGTTTGCACCACTGCTCGACCCGCACAGACCGAAACGCCAAGATCGACGTAGGACTGCCGCCAGCGGATGCCCGCTGCCGGCCGAACCGGAGGATGACCGCCCGTGGCACGCATCGGTGACGGAGGGGACCTGCTGAAGTGCTCCTTCTGCGGGAAGAGCCAGAAGCAGGTCAAGAAGCTGATCGCCGGCCCCGGCGTCTACATCTGTGACGAGTGCATCGATCTCTGCAACGAGATCATCGAGGAAGAGCTGAGCGAGGGCACCGAGGTCGGTCTCGACGAGCTGCCCAAGCCCAAGGAGATCTTCGAGTTCCTCAACTCCTACGTCATCGGCCAGGAGCAGGCCAAGAAGTCGCTCGCGGTGGCGGTCTACAACCACTACAAGCGGGTCCAGGCGGGTCTCCAGCCGGTGGCGGGCAAGCACAGCAAGGAGGAGGTCGTCGAGGTCGCGAAGTCGAACATCCTCGTGGTCGGCCCCACCGGCTGCGGCAAGACCTACCTCGCGCAGACGCTCGCCCGGATGCTCAACGTGCCGTTCGCCATCGCGGACGCCACCGCCCTCACGGAGGCCGGCTACGTCGGCGAGGACGTCGAGAACATCCTGCTCAAGCTGATCCAGGCCGCCGACTACGACGTCAAGAAGGCCGAGACCGGCATCATCTACATCGACGAGATCGACAAGGTGGCCCGCAAGGCGGAGAACCCCTCGATCACG